>JAKASW010000106.1 GCA_021818875.1 Bacteroidota bacterium | reverse complement strand
TTCGATATTGAAGGAAAAGTCCCTCGCATCGGCCGGCGATACATATGTGCTGACCGCCGGGACTCCTCTCCTGGAAAGAGGAACGACGAACACATTGAAGATCGAAAGGGTAATGTGATGCGGAATGTGAAGATCCGGTTCACGAAGATAAATTACGGGATTCTCTGGTGGATGGAAGTGATCTTGCTTTTCTCAGCATCGTCTGCAGGCTTCTGCCAGTTCGTCACTGTACCATCATATTACACGGTTGATAAGACGCTCTCCGATTCGCTCGCCTCAATTGTGAAGTCCGTCGGGCTTGACAGTACTTTCAACTGCGGGGCGGACGGAATGGAGACGATTTCTCTTGCAGTCATCGATCTCTCGGGCAAAAGACCTGTCCTTGGCGGGGTTCACTACGGTGAGTTCATCTACCCGGCGAGTGTCTACAAAATATATGTTACGATGGAAGTGCTCAAAGAGATCAGCAACGGGGACTACTATCTCACCACTCCATACGTAGTCCGGTTTCCAAACGCGGTCGACGTGACCAGGCAAATTCCATGGGACCCTCGCCCCGTCCTGCAGGTGGGAGACACAGTCACGATCGGTTATCTCCTGGATCTGATGGTTACTCGAAGCGACAACAGCGCGGCAAACTGTCTCATAGATGTTGCCAGAAGAGACAGCATCAACAAGACCATAGATGGATACGGTTGGTACGGCAGCGAAGTCACCAGGAAATTCTTGTCAAGGGAAAATGAGGACCCGGCATACAAAAATGCGAGAGGCACCAACACATGCGCCTTGCATGCCGCCGATTTCATGTATCGGGTCTATACCGACCAGCTTGTCAATCCATGGGTGAGCAGAAAGATGAAAGCTTTGCTCGGAATGCAATTGGATACGACGAAGCTACTGGAAGGCATGCCGCATAATACCATGTTCTACCACAAGACAGGATGGTGGAGCACCTGGACGAACGATGTCGGAATAGTTGAGTACGGAGATCTAAAGTATATCATCTCCTGTTTCACACCCGTGACGGAACAAGAGGCGGACCCCATGATGAAAGAACTGTCGAAGAAAGTCTTCGCTCTTATGGAATCGATGGATAAGTGATTATCGGTCAGAGGGAATCGGCACGGTGGGGCAATGCCAGAGCTGCCTGATTAAACGACGTGCCGAATTACCGGGTTTGCCGCACGCCCTGCTGAGTGAAGATGAGCCGCGCGAGACGAGATCGACCCTATGCTTGCAGTGCTCTCATCAGAAGAGCGAATCTTCGGCCGCTCCTGCAAGCTCTCGTAAGTCCTTCAACCGGAACGAATTAGCCTGTGCGAACGTTATAATTTGTGATTGAAATGGTAATTACTCTTGCTTGTCGCAAGTGGATGTTGGGTGATGGACCTCATCCCGACATCGAAGTTCAAGGATAGGTTCAAAGTCGGTATTGAACACCGACGCCATTAACCTCCTATTATGGTTACCTGAATGAACTTGACAAGGGGTGAGGTTTCACCCTTTGGTCCCTGCCGTCAAAAGTCAACTTTCGCACCAGGCACATCCACTTTCTAATCCAGGGGGCATTCTTTCATTTGAAGTTTTCCCGTATGTCGGACGACACGAGCATGGACTTATCTGAAATGCTCAGTTGGATCCCGCTCCTCAAAAGAGGTGGCGCCTCGCAAGGACGCGCTGGGCGGAACCTCATAACCGATGACAATAAGGGCGATTCGAATTCGTATATCCGGGACTTGCCTTTAGCTTCATCACGGATGTCAATACGGTCGCATCTCAGCTTAGACGGAACTGGAATCGTTCGGAACCATTCAACCAAATGACCACGGTAAGACACACCATCCAAGAACTCTTCCAAACCATTTTGCGGGTTCTCTACACATTTGGAGGACAAGTCGCAACCCCTGTACGCTCTTAGGTGGCCACTTGAGACTGCGCAGTAAGTTACCACGCCGATAGTTTTGCAGGCGCGGCTTATATTTATGCATTGCGCGGCGGGACGTACGACGTGTAATGAGAAATGCAGCTGTTGAAATGAGAGATACGAATCATGTACAAGCCACGAAGGTCCGAAGGACTCCTTTCGCAGGATCCATTTGAGAGAACAACAGAGTAAGAATTGGGAAATGATCATCGTAGATCGAAAATCGTTGCCCTTTGTTCCCGGATCAGGTAGTGATCGTGTTGGCTCGAAGTCTTGACTTTGTCTGCTATGGCAGAAAACTGACGGTTTGAATCGCGTAAGCAATTCGGAAGATGAATTTGAATTATGCCCAATTTTGAGAAGAGACCCGAAGTTGCCGTAAGGGGTACTGGTACGGTCAGCTTAGGCTGGGATCAGATACTGTCGCGAGTGGAATCGGATTGCCGGAGAATTCCGAAGGGAAAAAAAGTTGTGGTGGTCGAACTTTACCCCGGAGCCTTCGAGGATGAAATCACAAAAGAGTTTTCGCAAAGAATGCAGCACAGCCTCTTTATCCGGGCGAGTTCACTCTATAAAAGTGAGCAAGAAATCCAGAAGATGGTCTATCCTGACGTTACCGACGATCAACTGTTCGGGTACATGACACGCCTTCAGATCGAAGACTTTCTCGATGCGGACAAGATGAGGAAAGCCAGGGAAGGGATTTCCGAAACCGAGAACGGAATTGTTCTCATAGTTGGGACCGGTGCTGCTGCGGTTCCTTCTGAATTTGACCTTCTCGTATATGCTGACATGGCACGGTGGGAAATCCAACTTCGGATGCGCAAACATCAAATCGGCAACCTGGGGGTTGACAACAAGAGCGTTGAAGATTGGATGCTCCTATACAAGCAGGCATACTTTGTCGATTGGCGTGTCTGCGACAGACTGAAGAAGAAACTCATGAACAGATGGGACTTTGTCCTGGACACTAACGAGCGAACCAATCCGAAGATAGTGGAGGGTAAAGCGATCCTTGAAGGACTACGCCAATGTCTGGAAAGACCATTCAGTATAGTGCCGTATTTCGATCCCGCCCCGTGGGGTGGTGACTGGATGGAGAGAGTGTGCGGACTTGACAAACTTGAAAACAACTATGGCTGGTGTTTCAATTGCGTTCCTGAAGAGAACAGCCTGTTGCTGAGATTTGGAAATGAGATCGTCGAGATTCCTGCGGTGGATCTCGTCTTTTATGACCCCGGAAAATTGTTGGGTGAAGCCGTCCACGGCAGATTCGGAGACGAGTTCCCGATCCGGTTTGATTACTTAGACACTATGAACGGCGGGAATCTCAGCCTCCAGGTTCATCCGTTGACGGAATATATCCGGGAGAAATTCGGAATTCTTTATACACAGGACGAAAGTTATTACCTGATGGATGCAAAAAATGGTGCGATCGTTTATCTGGGCCTCAAAGAAGGAGTTGACCCGGACCGCATGATCCACGATCTCGAAGAGGCGGAACGCGGTACGCTGAAATTCGAGGTGGAACAATATGTTGAGACGTGGCCTGCAAAAAAACACGACCACTTTTTGATTCCGGCCGGCACTGTCCATTGCTCGGGCAAAGACATTGTGGTTCTTGAGGTAAGTGCTACGCCTTACATTTTCACTTTCAAATTGTGGGATTGGGAACGCCTTGGCCTCGACGGGAAGCCCCGGCCCATCAACATCGGCCGCGGCAAAGATGTCATCCAGTGGTACAGGACCACAACGTGGACGCGAGAAAACCTGGTGAACAGAGTTGAAAAAGTTGCTGAAGGCGATGGATGGGTGGAAGAACGAACGGGGCTCCACGAAAGAGAATTTATTGAGACTCGTCGCCATTGGTTCACGAAGAGGGTACCCCACAATACTTCAGGCGGTGTAAACGTTCTGAACCTTGTCGAAGGTGACGAAGTCGTTGTGGAAAGTCCGTTACATGCGTTCGAGCCTTTCATGGTACACTATGCCGAGACGTTTATTGTACCTGCCATTGTCGGGGAATACACGATCCGCCCGCACGGCAGAAGTGAAGGCAGGCAGTGTGCCACTATAAAAGCATTTGTGAGAACCGGGATGTAAGGGCGCACTGTGATGAAATGCTGCTCCAGGGATTTTCATTGATTGCGGCTTCGTGTCCCCCGTTCATTCGGATATTGATACAATCATCGTGGCACTGTACTTTGTCAGGAGCCAAATCAGATTATTGCAGAAGCAAAGATGAAAGAAACTCTGTCTCATGAATAAATGCGCTATAGGTCTTGACTTCGGCACAAACTCCTGTCGCTCGCTGATTGTTGACCTGTCGGAGGGTAGAGAGGTGGCGAGCAGCGTATTCAGCTATCCGTCTGGTGATGCTGGAGTAATAATTGACAAAAGTGATCCGAATCTGGCGAGGCAAAACCCGGCAGATTACTTACTCGGAATCGAAAGGACGATCACAGGAGCGATAAAGAAAGCTAAAGAATCTGATCCAGCGTTTTCCGTTTCAGACATAATCGGAATCGGCGTGGACACGACAGGGAGCAGCCCGATGCCTGTCGATCATAATGGTACACCTCTTTGCTTCAAGGACGAATTCAAGGATGATCCGGCTGCCATGGTATGGCTCTGGAAAGATCATACGAGTCACGCGGAAGCAAAGGACATTACTGAAACCGCTGAAAGGAGTCGACCTCAATACCTTGCCAAGATTGGGGGGACTTATTCATCCGAATGGTTCTGGAGCAAAATATGGCATTGCCAGAAATCCAACCTGAAGGTCTTCAATGCGGCTTACACTTTTGTCGAGATTTGCGACTGGATACCGGCTGTTCTCACGGACGGTAGCAAGCCTTCATTGTTGAAGCGGAGTATGTGCGCGGCCGGGCATAAGGCAATGTACAGTGACCAGTGGGGCGGACTTCCTGACGAGGAGTTCCTCAAAAGCCTTTCTCCAGGTCTCGAACGAATTCGGAAGAGTATAACCGGCAAGGCCCACCAATCGGATGAAAGGGTCGGTTTTCTATCCGATGGATGGGCGAAGAAACTCGGGCTTACTACGAAGGTTGCAGTCGCCGTCGGTGCTTTCGATGCACACATGGGTGCGGTAGGTGCCGGTGTCAGGGCAGGAACCCTGGTCAAGATTATCGGGACGAGTACGTGCGACATCATGGTTTGGCCGAATAAGAAACCGCTGAAAGACATACCGGGTGTCTGTGGTATCGTGGATGGTTCTGTCATGAGCGGGTATTACGGGATTGAAGCGGGACAGTCCGCCGTCGGCGACCTGTTCCTCTGGCTGGTCGATAATCTTGTTCCTGAGAGCTATGGAAAATCGAGAGATGAAAAGTTCGACAACCTTGAAGCCGCTGCTTCCAAACTCAAGCCGGGAGAATCCGGACTTCTTGCACTTGATTGGAACAACGGCAATCGGACGATACTGGTTGACACACGCCTCACCGGTCTAATACTTGGACAGACTCTTCACACAAGTCCTCATGAGATTTACAGGGCGCTTATCGAGGCAACTGCCTTCGGAGCCCTGGCAATCATAGACCGGATAGAAGAGAACGGCGTTTCCGTCGAAGAAGTTGTAAATTGCGGTGGGATTGCGGTACGAAGTCCACTTATAATGCAGGTATATGCCGACATTACCGGACGTCCGATGAAGATTTCCGTCAGCGAGCAAACACCGGCGCTTGGCGCAGCAATATTTGGTGCAGTCGCAGCTGGAAAGGAAGCAAGCGGGTACGAAAACGTTTTGGAGACCCAGGCTGCCATTACGCGCACCGGAAGAGTATATCTTCCCAACCGCGAGAGCAATGCAATCTACAAAAAGCTCTATTCACTTTACCGGCAACTCCACGATGCATTCGGCACGAAAGAATGGCACGGAAACTTGTACCATGTTATGAAGCAGCTTCTCGAGATAAGAGACGGCGCACGAAATGCTTGAGAGGTTGAAAAAGGAAGTTCTGGATGCCAATCTCGCATTGCCCAAATACGGACTTGTGACCTTGACATGGGGGAACGTGAGCGGGATAGAATGGGACAAGAAGTTGTTTGTCATAAAACCGAGCGGCATCGGATATGAGAAAATGAAGATTCAAGACATGGTGGTCGTTAACCTTGATGGGAAAATCGTCGAAGGAAAGCGGCGACCTTCTTCGGACACACCGAGTCATCTGGAGCTCTACAGGTGGTTCGCTGGTCTTTCTCGCGGAAGAGAAATATCCGGAGTAACTCACAGCCACAGCAAATATGCCACGGTTTTCGCGCAAGCCGCTACGGGAATTCCCTGCCTCGGGACAACACATGCCGACCATTTCAATGGCACGATACCTTTGACCCGATTGCTTACAAAGAAGGAAGTCGCTGATGGTTATGAATTGAACACGGGCAAGGTGATCGTCGAGAAATTTCAGGGAGCAACCAATTCAGAAAAAAGTCTAGATCCGATCTCGATGCCCGGTGTACTGGTCCGTGGCCATGGTACATTTACCTGGGGGAAAAGTCCGATGGATTCCGTGCACAACAATCTGATACTCGAGCGAGTAGCCGAGATGGCTCTTTACACCCTTCAACTGAGTCCAACAGCTACTGCACTTCCCGACTACATTCTCGGGAAACACCATGAACGGAAACATGGTTCGGGTGCATACTACGGGCAGCCCGCTGCGGCAAAGAGCAAACGCAGGTAGTAGTCTTTTCCAATGCAAGACTAAACTTTGGAGGAAATGAGAGCAACATACATGAAACCAATTTTGATAGATCGGCGAACGTCAAATGTGACATTAGTGATTCTCTTTGTTCTTACATGCACGACAATTCCTTCATTGCTGTATGCGCAAACCTCTTTCGGTGCCCTGAGACAACGGTATGCAGAGCGCGTCAAGCACGAATTTCTCTTTGCATGGAACAATTATAAGAAGTATGCCTGGGGCCATGATGAACTCAAGCCTCTCACCAAAACTTATTATGACTGGTATGGGAAATCGATCCTTATGACGCCGGTCGACGGCTACGACACGATGGTTCTGATGGGACTGAAGAAACAGGCTGCCGAAGACGAGAGACTCATAGACGACAGCTTATCGTTTGATAAGGACATCTCGGTTTCCAATTTTGAAATTACGATCAGGATGCTCGGCGGGTTGCTGTCTGGATACGAGCTAAACCATGATAAGAAATTCCTGGAATTGGCGACGGACCTTGCGAACAGACTACTGCCGGTTTACAATTCGCCAACCGGCATGCCTTACCGTTTCGTAAACCTGAAGACGGGAAAGGTGAGCGGGAAGGTGTCAAATCCGGCCGAGATCGGTTCGGAAACTCTGGAAATGGGAACCCTCAGCAGACTTACCGGCAATCCAGTCTATTTCGAAAAAGCAAAGAAAGCTGTGGTGACACTTTTTAGTCATCGCTCGAAAATCGGACTCGTGGGGAGCTCAATAAACGTTGAGACCGGGCAATGGGGCGACCCGGAGAGCCATATCAGCGGTGGAATTGATTCCTACTACGAGTACCTCGTCAAGGCGTGGAAGTTGTTCGGGGACAAGGACTTTGAACGCATGTGGAAGGAAAGCGCGGCGGCGGTGAACAAATATCTGCCGCAACGGGTGAACGGAGAATTGTGGTACGGCCGTGTTAACATGAATACGGGGAAATTGATGCAACCCTATTTCGGTGCACTGGATGCGTACTTCCCTGCCGAGTTGGCATTAGGAGGTTATCTAAAGCAGGCGGAAGAACTTCAGAACTCCTGCTACAAGATGTGGCTGTACTACGGGATTGAACCGGAGACGATCAATTATACAAACATGGCCATCGTGGATTCAGCATATGTCCTGCGGCCGGAAAACATCGAATCGAATTATTACATGTGGGAATTCACTCACGACCCGGAGTATGTATGCCGTGCAGAGACTTACTTCAAGACTTTTGTTTATGACTGCAAAGTGAAAAATGGTTTTGCCTCACTTGCGAACGCGGTTACGAAAAGGAAAATTAACGAAACGCCGAGCTACATGTTCGCGGAGGTGTTTAAGTATCTCTATCTGACATTTGCCCATGCCTCGACACTTCCATTTAACAAAATAGTATTCAACACCGAGGCTCATCCGCTCTGGAAGAATTTCAAGGGACCGAATCAGGGCTCTAACAGATATTAACCGCCGGAGGAAAATGACGACACGAAGAGATTTTCTCAAGAAGACCGGTATCGCGGTCGCGGGCTATTCTCTCCTAAACAACAGAGCCGTTGGAGGCGCTTCGCTTCTTTCGTCTCGGCAGACTTCTGAAGGATATGTCGGCAAGAGACCACCGGTCTCTCAACGTAAATTTGTGAGTGAGGCAGTCGAAGCGGAAATCCGAAAAGTCAAGAGCGGAATTAAGGACGAGGAGCTCGCGTGGATTTTCGAGAACTGCTATCCAAACACGCTTGACACTACCGTCCAATTCCAGATGCTCGACGGCAAGCCGGACACTTTCATAATTACCGGCGACATACACGCCATGTGGCTGAGAGATTCGACTTCGCAAGTTTGGCCTTATCTTCCGTTCACGAAGGAGGATCCTAAGCTTAAAAAGATGATTGCGGGTGTTATCAACCGGCAGGTCAAATGTGTGCTGCTGGATCCGTATGCTGAAGCTTTCAACTACGGTCCGACCGGAAGTCCGTGGGACAAAGACCTAACCGAGATGAAGCCCGGCATCTGGGAAAGAAAATGGGAAGTGGATTCGTTATCCCATCCGATGAGGCTGTCTTACGGATATTGGAAGACAACGGGTGATACTTCCGTATTCGATCACGATTGGCTGAATGCAATGAAGCTGGCTGTCAGCACATACAGAACCCAGCAGCGGAAACACGGTCGCGGGCCATATAAATTCCAGAGAACTACTCCAAAGCCGAGTGATACCGTGCCGCTTGGTGGATACGGAAATCCCATCAAACCAGTCGGCATGATTGCATCGATGTTCCGTCCGTCGGACGACGCAACGATCTTTCCACTTCTTGTCCCCTCGAACTATTTTGCAGTCACTTCGCTTCGGCAGCTCTCAGAAATCTCTTCGGAAGTAATCGGTGACCGTGAATTCTCTGGGGAATGCTCGTCACTGGCGGATGAAGTGTACGACGCAATTCAGCAGTATGCGGAAGTGAACCATTTGACGTTCGGTCGAATGCTGGCATACGAAGTAGACGGTTACGGTGATCACCTTTTCATGGATGATGCGAGTGCGCCTAATCTTCTGTCGCTGCCGTATTACCAATGTGTCCCGATCGACGATCAGGTTTATCAAGCCACCCGTGCCTATGTGCTCAGCGAAAGTGATCCGTACTTCTTCAAAGGGACGGCGGGAGAAGGAATAGGAAGCGAGCACGTCGGGTTGGGCAAGATCTGGCCGCTGGGAGTAATGATGGAGGCGTTGACCAGCCGGGACGACAACGAGATCAAGCGATGCCTCGATACTCTGATCAGGTCCAGTGCCGGCACGGGTTTCATGCACGAGTCGTTCGACAAGAACGATCCGGCGAAATTTACGAGGTCATGGTTCGCGTGGGCGAATACTCTGTTTGGTGAATTGGTAATAAAGCTCTACCGTGAAAAGCGGTACTTGCTTTCCTAACATTGCAGGATGACGGCGGGATCTAAGGAAATTTAAAAAGACGGACCGCGAGTTTTTCGAACTGAGCTTGCTCTGATGGAAGCTAATTCGCGAGCTGCCGGCGGACGGCAGCATGGTTGCGAGGAAGATGGTACATCTGGTCCGAGGTTCAAGATTATTTATACTTCTTCAACAGAAAGTCCTGCAGCGATTCGAAGTTGTCGAATATCTCGGTCGCGCAGCCGATTACCCAGCTCGGTATCTTCTCGATCGCCATATCTTTGACCAGATAGACCGGCTTCCCAAAAATAGCCGCCACCGTCAGCTCTCCCTTAGTACCCGCTCCACGCTGTGCACTCTCATTGTAATAACACACCAGGTAGTCCGTCCTGAGAATTATCTCTGTAGAATCCAGCGACACGATCTCTTTAGCAATCTCCCGGTGCTTTGCAAAATTACTTGACTTGGCATCGCGGAAATCGGCACCCGAGTACTTTGTTGAGAGCAGCTCTTCACTTGCCTTCACAGGATTGAAACAGGAGTGACCGAGTTTATTTTTCAACCACACTTCCAGCCTGCTTCGCCACTCTGCTCCATTGTCCTCAGCGAATTCCATTCCCCCTGAAAGATACACTTGAAGTTGCATGAATAAAATTAAGTTGTCAGGAACAAAATAAGAAGCATTTTCATTGATTTTGAATTCAGAATTTGTATATTGAATCAGTTCTTTGGAAAAATTTTCATCAAGAACCGCTCAAGTATCACGATTGTGACATGCGGTTTGTGGCTGTCAAAAGTGGGTCGACCAGACGTGTCGACAGGCATGACAGTCACAAAGGGTTGAGGGAACAGGCCCAACGAAACCCTGGCAACCGTTCCGGCTGGTCGAGACGACGGGTCGGAAGTCCGGTGCTAATTCCTGCCCATTGAGCCATAGGCTCTTAAGCCTCTGGCTGAGATGTTCTGCTGCGCCGCGCGCGCGTCCAGTCTATGCGAAGAGCATCTTCGCGGTGACTGAATGGGGAAGATGAGTCAAGACTAATTACCTCTTCTTGCAGTCTTTCCAGTAGCAGGAGGAGGTTTTTTTGTACATAAAACTAGAGGAGGAAAGAAAGCAATGAGCAGCAACGGTAAAGAACGAACGTACCATTATGAAACTTTACAGCTCCATGCCGGTCAGAAACCGGACCCGACAACAAATGCGCGAGCTGTACCGATCTACCAGACAAGTTCGTTTGTTTTCAACGACGCTGAGCACGCAGCGGCGCTTTTCGGGCTTCAGCAATTCGGGAACATTTACACCCGCATAATGAATCCCACATCCGATGTGTTCGAGCAACGGGTGGCGGCACTCGAAGGTGGGGCAGCCGGACTGTCAACGAGCAGCGGGCAGGCGGCACAAATGTTAGCGCTGACTACTATCGTTCAGGCCGGCGAGAACATCGTCTCCACGTCAAATCTTTATGGAGGAACCTACAACCAGTTCAAAGTTACGTTCGGTCGGCTCGGAATCAACGTCAAATTTGCAAAGGGAGACGATGTTTCCGAATTTGACAAACTGATTGACAACAAAACCAAGGCCCTTTATATAGAGACAATCGGCAATCCGAAGCTGAACATTCCGGACATAGAAGCTATGGCCAGACTCGCCCATTCAAAGGGAATTCCACTGATTGTGGACAACACTTTCGGTGCGGCGGGATATACTTGCAGACCGATCGATTACGGTGCAGACATAGTCGTTGCATCGGCGACAAAGTGGATTGGAGGCCATGGTACATCAATCGGCGGCATAATCGTTGACTCCGGCAAGTTTGACTGGGGCAACGGCAACTTCCCGGTCTTCACGGAGCCGAGTCCCGGTTATCATGGTATGAAATTTTATGAAGTGTTCGGCCCGAAATCTCCCTTCGGTAACATCGCTTTCATAATTCGCGCGAGGGTTGAGGGACTCCGTGATCTTGGCCCGTGCCTCAGCCCGTTTAATTCGTTCCTGTTCCTGCAAGGGCTGGAGACACTTTCACTTCGCGTCGAGCGGCATTGCGAAAACGCATTCAAGCTCGCCGAACATTTGGAAAAGCATCCTCTCGTTGACTGGATCATTTATCCCGGATTTAAGAATCATCCCGATCACGCGAGAGCCGTGAAATATTTCAGGAAGGGTCTCTTCGGCTCGATGATCGTCTTCGGAATAAAAGGAGGCCTTCAGGCCGGGAAGAACTTCATCAATGGTCTGAAGCTGACCAGCCACCTTGCAAACGTCGGAGACTTGAAGACACTTGCGATTCATCCGGCATCAACCACTCATCAACAACTGTCTGATGAGGAGCAATTGTCAGCCGGTGTGACACCCGATATGGTTCGGGTCTCAGTTGGTACGGAACACATTGACGATATCATAACCGATTTCGACGAAGCGCTCGATTCCGTGAAGCAGACGGTTCGTGTGTGAGGGTCAAATCAATTAATGATTGAAACTTTCACAAAGCCTGTAGTGAAGACTCAGAAAGTTCGGCTTTATACCGAAGCCGAGCCTTTTCATTTCGAATCCGGTCCCACACTCGCGCCCATCGATGTGGCGTTTGAGACTTACGGAGAGCTTAACAATGATGGAACAAACTGTATCCTTGTTTGCCATGCATTGACCGGGAGCTCCCATGCTGCTTTCTACAATTCGGAAGTAGACAAGGTGCCGGGCTGGTGGGATGGAATAATCGGTCCAGGGAAAGGTCTCGACACTTCAGAATACTTTGTCGTTTGTTCCAACATCCTCGCAGGATGTTATGGTACGACCGGACCTTCGACAATAAACCCGTTGACCATGAAGGAATATGGCACGACATTTCCAACTACGACAATTCGCGATATGGTACGGGTTCAGAAGAGGCTGCTGGATTGGTTAGGCGTCACCAGGATACAACTCGTGATCGGCGGCTCGATGGGAGGGATGCAGGCAATTGAGTGGGCGGTGATGTACCCCGAAATGGTTGTCGCCGCCGCGCCGATCGCCACCGGTGCATCCCATACCGCATGGGGTGTCGGCCTAAACGAAGTTGCCCGGCAGGCGATTTTCACCGATCCCGCATATAAGAACGGCGATTATTATTCAGCCGGACAGCCCGCACGGGGCCTTGCACTGGCACGTATGGTGGCTATGATAAGTTACAGGAGCCCGGAATCATTTGCCCTTCGCTTCCGGAGGGAACGAATTAAAAATGCAGACGGTATCGACTTTTTCGACAAGAAAAATGTGTTTCAAATAGAAAGCTATTTGCACTATCAAGGTGTTAAGCTCGTGGAAAGGTTCGATGCAAACACATATATCGGTATCACGAGAGCGATGGATCTGCACGATATAGCACGCGAGAGAGGTAGTCTTGAAGAAGTCCTCGGGTCGGTCGAGGCACGAATGCTCTGTGTGGGAATAGGTTCTGATCTGCTCTATCCGGCAACCGAGCAGCGTGGACTTGCGGACCTGATGCCGCACGCAACTTACGCGGAAATCCAATCCATCCACGGCCACGACGCTTTTCTCATAGAATTCGGTCAGTTGAATCGGATACTCAAAGAGTTCCTGGGGGAGGCGGCAAGTCAATAAAAATGCTATCGCCTCGCCAGGCGGAAAGTTGTACGATGACCGTTATCTCTGTCTGAAATTTATATCTTCGCCAGCGCCGCTACTCGTGCAATAGTTTCGATTGCAATGGCCGACAATGCCGCTCCGTAGTCGAGATCGATGTTCTCCATGGTGTCTTTCGTGTCATGATAACCCGTGCGATCGATGTCGTAATTTTCCATGAAGAGAACGACCGGTACTCCGACGTCGGA
>JAKASW010000105.1 GCA_021818875.1 Bacteroidota bacterium | reverse complement strand
GATCTGTTGTCGAAGAAAGTATCCAGCCTTTTCTCGAATGCTTTATTTCCTCCGCACTTCTTAATCAATTCAGGAACGTTTTGCGGAACGTACAGAGAATACTCCCATGAAGTGGCCTCGTAAAAGAAACCTGACCACCAGCTTACACACAGAGGCCACTCCTCGGTCAAGGGTGTATACCGCACGTACGTTCTGCGACGGTACTGTATGTTGCACTGAAAGCTGTCAACCCATGCACCGGATTCGTCCTTCGGCATAATGAATCCGCGTGAGCCATGATCCTCGATGTTTCTCCAGAGGTTCTTCCAATTGTTGGATTGTCTGATAAATCGCCGGTAGATGCTATAGCGTCCCAGACCCTTGGCAACCTCGGCGATGCAGAAATCATCGTAGGAATATTCCATTGTCCTTGTACCTGCGCGCACGAACTTTGTAGAGACATATCCGAGACGGTTATAGTCCGAAAGACCTCCTCTTCCCTCCTTGTCCTGGCCACCTCCCGGGGGGATGTTTGCATCCTTGAGCATCGCCACGAGAGCTTCATCGTAGTCGATCCCTCTGAGCTTCTTCATGTAAGCGTCTGCGATCACAACTTCAGCATTAGAGCCGCCCTGCGTCCGGCCATTACAGTTGCCGCTCCTGCCGTCAGGCAAATAGCCGTCGTGTTCATAAATATTGAGGAGCGCGTTTACGATCTTAACCATGCGTGACGGATCAATAAGGGTGATAAGAGGATCGCAGCTGCGGAAGGTGTCCCAAATAGTGTAGAAGTCATCATAGTAAGGTTTGGAGGACAGCCATAGCGGATTCTCACCGGTCCTGTCTACCGGCATCAACATGGTGTGATATAATGCCGTATAGAACATCGTCTTCTGGTCGGGCGTCCCGTCAACTACGACCCTACCGAACAGGCTTTCCCATTTATCGCGAGCCTGCTGTTCCACCTTGCTGAAGTTCCAACCCGGAACTTCGGCTCCTATGTTGTGCCGCGCCTTCAGAGAGCTGATGAAAGATATTCCGACTTTCACTCCTATCGTGTCGTTTCCACGCGAGTCAAAATAGAGAAACGCTCCAGTCTTCTCACCTGAATCGTATTGAGTCCGGATTCCAGGGGAAATTTTTTCGCCCTTCCATGTTCCATAGCCGACAAATGGGCGGTCGAAGATTGCGTAGAAATAAACGGTGTACGCGTTGCCGTTGTTCCAACCTCCGCGTATCCTGGTGTATCCGTCTAAGGAGCTGTCGGACAGTATCTGTACTTGTGATCCGACAAATTGCTGAGCCTCGCGGTAGTTCGGGACTGGTTCTTCACCGAGAAAAAATCCTGCGTCGATTTTCACTCCGGCCTTGCCGGCCTTATTGAAGATGCAGCGATAGAGTGCAACTCGTTCCGCTGCAGTAATTTCTACTTTGACGTCCCATCTCTTGAGGTTAACACTGTAATATCCGAGGCTTGCAACTTCGTCCGAACGAAGTGACGAAAGGTGTGTTGAGCTGAAATCGCCCATGAAAGGCATCAAAGATATGTTTCCATATTTCGGGCCGCCTCCAGTGCCGCTGGTATGCACCTGGCTGAATCCCATGATCGGCACAGTGGGATCGCCAACGTATCCGCTGGTGGAGTGCAGACTACAGTCCGGTCCGGGCTTCACCATCCCGAATGGGCAGCACGGACCAACGAAAACATTTCCTCCTCCACGCGATCCTATGAGCGGATCCACGTAGCTGTAAAGATGTTGAGCTTTGCCGGTAGATGCAAGAAAAACGAGAAGGACAATTATCGTGGCACCACTTTGAGAAAGAATTCTTGCGGGCGAATAACCTGACTCCGGTTTCATCCGAGAGACCTCCCTCGATGCGATACCATATATTTTCTAATTAGATGATATGCTGGTCTACGCATACGGAGCAGCCTTTTTTTTGACGGCGTTCATATCAAATACCTCGGAGACTTTCACCGGCCTTTTTTCCGCGAGCGATTTCTTTGCTGCCAATCCAATCGCTATCGACAACAAACCGTCTCTTCCGCCGACCGGCACAGGACGATCTTCGGCGATGGCCCGGCAGAATTCTTTCATCTCGCTCGCATAGGCTTCGACATATCTATCCATGAAGAAGTTGAGCGGCAGAGACGAATGGACGCCGTCCCTGCTGTAGTAGTCATGGTTATCAGGCGCATTATTATCTACTTTCACCATGCCGTTCGAGCCAAAAATTTCTACTCTTTGATCATAACCGTATACAGCCTGCCTGCTGTTATCAATCACTCCAAAGGCGCCATTTTCAAACTTCAAAGTTATTACTGCGGTATCGACGTCGCCAGCTTGTCCTATCCTTTCATCAACCCGTACGCCTCCGAAGACGGAAATCTCGTCGACTTCGCTTCCCACTATATATCGCGCCATGTCAAAATCGTGGATAGTCATGTCCAGGAACATTCCGCCAGACGCTGCGACATATTCAGGAGGCGGGGGAGCTGGGTCTCTTGAAGTAATCTTGAGAATATGAGGTTCCCCGATTTTCCCGCCCGTGACCATCTCCTTGATCTTTTTGAAGTTAGGATCAAATCTCCTGTTGAAACCGACCATAAATTTTACACCCGATTCTTCAACGGCTTCAAGCGCCCTTTTTATGTCGTTCAAATCCAGCGCCACCGGCTTCTCACAAAAGATATGCTTGCCGGCTTTCGCCGCCGCAATCACGTACTCTGCGTGTGTCTCAGTAGGTGAGCATATCAGGACGGCGTCTACATCCCGGTTCGCTACGACGTCAATATAGTTATCTGAAACTTGCGTTATCATGTATTTATCGGCCAATTCTCGCGCCGCCGAAATATCTATGTCCACAACGGATACGACTTCAGCCTCAGCGATTCTCTGAGCAATGGTCTCGGTATGGACTCTACCAATTCGACCCGCCCCGATAACTCCAATCCCAATCTTATCCATAGTTCCCTGAAAGTTATATTCCTAAGGTTTTGATGTAATCACGATTATGTCGAGCGCATTCTTTCGGCTCTCCCATTCCGGGCAGAACATCCTGTTCCACGACGATCCATCCGTCGTAATCGATGCGCCTCAGTTGTTTTACAACAGATGGAAAATCAACCGAGCCCTTGCCGAGTTCGCAGAACACGCCGTTCCTGACCGACTCAAAGTAGTCCCACTTCTTTTCGCGAGACAACTTTGCAATCCGGTCCTCGCAGTCTTTGAAATGGACATGCCAGATACGTCGCGGGTATTTTACGATGGCCTCGACGGGATCACCTCCGCCGAACTTGTAATGACCTGTGTCCAAAACCAGTCCGAGCAGATCGGCATCTGTGGAATCCATCAGCGTCTCCACCTCTGCCGGAGTTTCAACGTATCCGCCGCAATGGTGGTGGTATACCGTTCGAAGGCCGGTATCTTCCTTCACGCGACTGGCAAGCTCGTTAGCACCTTCACAGAAAATTTTCCATTCTTCTTTTTTTAACCCCATATCCGGCGTAACGCGGCCGGCATTCTTTGTGCGTTCCGCTATCGTACCGTTTTCGTCCGACAGCACAATAAACGCGCTGGTTGCTCCGGCATCCCGCATCAACGTCGCGGTTTTGAGAGCCGTAAAAATCCCATCCGCGTGCCTCGACTTATCTTTGAGCATAACAGGAACAAAAGCACCAAGCAACTTAAGACTTCTCTTATCAAGCTCTGTTTCCAGTTTACGCGGATCGGTCGGCATGAATCCCCAGTCGCCCAGCTCTGTACCATCATACCCGGTCTCCGTCATTTCGTTCAGAACTTGGACGTAACCAGGAGCCTTCCCTTCAAGCTCAAACTCGAGGACTCCCCACGAACATGGAGCGTTGGCAATCTTAATCATCTCAGAATTTCCTTGTCCAGTCTTCATGCCAGCGTTCAATTACGACTTTAGTTTGAGTGAAAAATTCAACCGCATGCTTCGCCTGCCCATGAAGGTCTCCGAAGAACGAATCCTTCCAGCCACTAAAGGGGAAGAACGCCATCGGAGCAGGTACTCCTATGTTCACACCTATATTCCCGGCAGCGACTTCGTGTCTGAACTTTCTCGCGGTCGGACCACTCGCCGTAAAAATACACGCAGCATTTCCATACGGACCGTCGTTTACGAACTTGATTGCATCGTCCAGCGTATCGGAATATTTAAGGTTCATGACAGGTCCGAATATCTCTGTGGTCGCCGCATCTGAGTCTTCAGGAATGTTTTCAATAATTGTCGGAAAGATATAGTTACCTTTCTCAAAGCCGTCTACTCTTTTGTTTCTTCCGTCCAACAGAATGGTTGCACCTTTGCTTTTTGCCTCTTCGATTATCTTCTCAATCCGGCTCTTGCTCTCTTTCGTAATCAATGCACCCATCTCGGATTTCTCATCGAGACCATAACAGGTTGCCTTGGACTTTGCTGCGGCAATGATTTTATCCTTGAATTTCTCTCTCGCACCACCCACCAGGATAACGGTGGAAGCGGCAAGGCATCTCTGCCCGGCACAACCGTAAACGCTGTCGGCAATTATTTTCGGAGTAGTTTCAGTGTCGGCATCTTCCATGACGACAAGCGGATTTTTAGCACCGCCCTGGGCCTGCACTCTTTTCCCGCTTTCGGTTCCCTTCGAGTAGACGTGGCGCGCGACTTTTGTCGAGCCTACAAAACTCACCGCTTTTATATTCGGGTCGGTAAGGATGTCATCGACAGTTTCCTTTGCGCCGTGAACAAGGTTGAGTACACCCGGAGGCAATTTCAACTCTTCGAATAATTCGAAGATTCGGCTCATTGCACCCGGGACCTTCTCGGAGGGTTTGACGATGTAAGTATTGCCGCACGCCAGCGCATAGGGAAAAAACCAAAACGGGATCATAACCGGAAAGTTGAATGGCGCAATGCAGGCGCCGACACCGATCGGCTGGCGAATAACAAACTCGTCAATTCCGGAAGAGATGTCCTCAGAGAATTCTCCCTGCATCATGGTCGGTATGCCGCATGCGACCTCTAAGTTCTCCACGGCTCTGACAATCTCGCCTTTCGATTCCGCCAACGTCTTGCCGCTTTCCTTCGTGCATACTGCCGCGATCTCGTCGGCGTTTTTCTCCAGGATCGCCTTCATCCCGAACAGATATTGAATTCTCTTCTCCGAGGGAACTTCTTTCCATGTTCCGAAAGCGGCAGTAGCTTTTTCCGCCGCAATCCGAACATCATCTTTACCGCTTAATGGAACAGTGCTGACAATGTCTCCTGTACCTGGATTTTCGACATCCAGATACTGTCCCGATTTTGCATCGAGCCAGATGCCGTTGATGTAATTTTTGAGTCTTGTCATATAGTCACAAATAATACCTCTGTTTCTTCTTATTCTCTTTGTAAGTTTTGTACGCTTTCCTGACAGAATCCATTTCGGACACTTCCGCGACCGCCACTTCCCACCAGGCATATCCTTCGACGTCTTTTTTCGAATCTGTCTTGACATAGATGACGGTAGTCTTGTCCGATTTCTTCGCGTCGATCAGTGCTCTATTGATCGACGATACATCTTTCGCAGTAATAACATTCGCTCCGAGACTTCGAGCGTGAGCGGCAAGGTCAACCGGAAGTATTTCACCGTCAAGCTGTCCTGTCTGATCATCCCGGTATCGGTACATGGTTCCAAACCGATCGCTCCCGATTGAGTCTGAAAGCGAACCAATGCTACTGAAACCGCTATTGTCCAGCAGTATGATGGTTATCTTAATCCCTTCCTGAACAGCGGTGATAATCTCATGGCTGTTCATGAGATAGCTTCCGTCTCCGACCACGACATAGATGTCGCGATCAGGGCATGCCATTTTCGCACCGACTCCCGCCGCGATCTCATAACCCATGGTCGAGTAGCCATATTCAAGATGGAAGCCTTTCGAATCGCGCGTACGCCACAACTTGTGCAAATCACCCGGCAAACTTCCGGCGGCGCAGACAAGGACATCTTTCGGACCGGAGAAGGAATTCACAGCTCCGATGACCTCAGCCTGAGTTACCGGGAGACTCTTCCTGTCCTCATAGTACTTGCTGACCTTCCCGTCCCAGGAATTGTTGAATGTTACAGCTTTCTGGTGCCAGTTCTCTTCCGTTTTGAAATCGCCGATTGAATTAATTATTTCTTCGAGACATGCCTTTGCATCACCGGCAACCGGAAGTGCAGCATGTTTGTAGGCGTCGAATTCAGCAGCGTTGATATTTATGAATTTGACTTCGGGATTCTGGAAAGATGTCTTCGACGCTGTAGTGAAATCGGTATATCGAGTTCCTATCCCGATGATCAAGTCTGCTTCGCCGGCCATCGCGGCTGCGCCTTCGGTTCCGGTTACGCCGACGGCCCCGAGATTTTCCGGCATGTCATACGTAATCGCTCCTTTGCCTGCAAATGTTTCTGCTATCGGGATCCCTGTCAGTGATATGAACCTGCGCAAAATTTCTTCGGCGCCGCTATATATCGTACCACCACCGCTAATTATCATCGGCTTCTTGCTTTGCCGGATCCATTCGACAGCATTCGTCAATACTTGGTTATCCGGTCTTGTCCTTTGTATTGTCCACACCCTTCTTCTGAAAAGCTCAATCGGAAAATCAAACGCTTCGGTTTGAACATCCTGCGGCAGGGACAACACCACGGCACCAGTGTCTGCCGGCGACGTCAAGACTCGCATCGCCACGGGTAGAGAAGGTATAAGCTGTTCGGGACGACTGATTCTGTCCCAGTATTTTGCCACCGGCTTGAAGCAATCATTTACGGAAACATCCTGAGTCTCCGCTCTCTCCAACTGCTGCAGCACCGGTGCGACGTTTCTTCTCGCAAATATATCTCCGGGAATGAGAAGAACGGGCAACCGGTTGATCGTGGCGGCAGCTGCGCCCGTTATCATGTTCGTCGCACCCGGGCCGATCGATGAAGTACAGACAAAGGTGCTCAGCCTGTTTTTCATTTTCGCGTAAGCAGCCGCGGTGTGAACCATCGATTGTTCATTGCGAGTCTGGTAATACCGGAAATCCGGATTTTGCTGAAGCGCCTGACCGATTCCTGCTACGTTGCCGTGCCCGAAAATTCCGAAGCAGCCGGCAAAGAACCTGTTCTCTACTCCGTCGCGCTCAACAAATTGATTCTTCAGAAATTTTATAGTCGCCTGCGCAACTGTTAAACGAATCGTTTCCACTTCGATCTTAAAATCCACCGTGTGTCTCTATGAAGTCATTTGCCTCTCGAAGTGTCGGATTGAAATTGGCACATCCATGTTTGGTGACAAGGATGGCCCCGCAAGCATTTCCAAATCGGCAGCACTTGTGCCAGTCCCAACCTTGAAGGTAACCATAGATGAATCCCGCGGCAAATGCGTCTCCGGCACCGAGGACATTTACAACTTGCGCAGAAAAGCCCGGTACGTCGGCAACTGTTCCGTTTTTCAGAAACGCCGACGACCCTTTGTCGCCTCTTTTCACGATAAGAGTCTCCACCCCCGTCTTGAGAATTTTCTTTATCGCCTCGTCGACGTTGCCGGTAATTTCGGGTGCGGAGATCTGCTGGTTCCTGATTTTTATCTGACGGGGGTCTTTCAGCATCGTGGCTAATATTTCCTCTTCAGTGCCGATAGCCATTTTGCAATAATTCAGAAAGGCACGCGCAGTCACCCCGTAAGCTCGCGGGTCATGCCACTGGTCTGCTCTGAAATCCAGATCGAGGAGCACGGGAACACCGTTCTCAACTGCCTGTTCCGCCGCATAGAATGCCGAGGAGCGCGAGGGCTCGACGCTCAACGCGGTAGCTGAGACTTCCAGGAGTCGGCAGCTCGCGACATTTGCCTTCATCACATCGTCTATGTCCAATTTCGAATCGGCACAGTTGTCACGGTAGTAAACAAGCGGGAAATTGTCCGGCGGCTGTATCCCAAGAATTACGGCGCTCGTGCGAGCACCGGTCTTCACCGGAATGAATGCAGTCTCCACCCCCTCTTTCTTTAGAAAATTAAGAAGGAACTTGCCAACCATGTCATTCCCGACGGCGGTCAACAACGCGGAATTCAACCCGAGCCTTTTTGTCCCGACGGCGATGTTAAGCGGTGACCCGCCAACGAATGCACCGAACTCTTTGATCTCTTCGAAGGGACTCCCGATATTGTTGCTATATAGGTCGATGGAAGATCGGCCGTATGTTATGACGTCATATTTTTTCATCAAACTACCCGACAGAGTTCATTTCCAGCGTAACTAGCGGCAACCGTTCATCCATCTTCTTCCATGTTCCACAAATCCATTTATGATCAGGGTCATCGCTGTTAGCCAGCGACTGGTCACTCCCTGACAGCATATTCAGATAGTATGTGTTGTATCCGTGACCGGCCGAAACCGGGTGATAACCCCGCGGCACGAGTACGACATCATCGGTGTGCGCCTCTGCAATTTCATCGAGACTTCTGTCAGAGGTGTAAATTTTCTGCAAGGCAAACCCCTGCGGTTTGTCGAACTTGTAGAAATAGATCTCTTCCAGTTTAGCTTCGACCAATTTCCCTTTTTCGTCAAATACACGGTTGTCGTGTTTATGCGCGGGGAAGGAGCTCCAATTCCCTGATGGAGTGTAGACCTCAACGCAGACAAGCCTGTGGGACGATGAACCTGGAGGCAGGATGGAATTTATTTGTCGTGACGCATTATCACCGCCCCTGAGCTCGATTCCGAAATTCTGGACGTCTTCCGGCGTGATCAAAAATCCTTTGAAGCCGGCGCTCCCTTCCGTGTACCCGTATGCAATGTCGAGGGTATTGCTCCGACAAGTCAGGGTAAACTCAGTGTCCGGCGGCAGGTATACTGCATGTGGAAGGCCGCCAAAGACATTGATCCTGGCGTTTTGAGTCCCCCATTTTCCCCATTTGGACTGAACCGAGAAGACTCCTCCTAACAGGACAATGCAAAGCTCGTATTCGTCCGTGCTGTGTTTCCACTCCTCCCCCGCTCGCATCCTCCGCGCACCGAAGTTCAGGTGTGCCCAACCTGCATCATGGGCGGTGACATCTTGATATATACCGTCTGCATGATCGTCAGGATGAATGAGAACCGAGCATCTCTTATCGACTCGCATAGCTTACTTGGAGGTGTGCTTGAAGACCGAGTCTCTCTCGACGATCTTGTGTTTCAGTGTCACTTTCTCGTTGAGCGGCATGGAAGAATGGTTGATTTGCTTCACCAACAGTTTTGCACCGGCCTTGCCGATTTCGTACGCAGGCATCTGCACAGTTGTCAGCGGGATCCTGACGTACTTCCCGAAGTCAATGTTATCGAATCCCATCACGGAGACCTTTTCCGGCACATCAATTTTCATTTCTGTCAGCGCATTGATCACCCCGATCGCAACCAGGTCGTTGTAACAGAACACCGCGGTCGGATGTTGGATCGTTTTCGAGAACAACTCCTTTGCCGCCTGATAGCCATCGGGAGTGTACGGCTCCACAGGAGCGATATAGTTCTTTTCGATCGAGATTTTGTGATCGATCAGGGCTTGCTGGTACCCGTCGAGTCTTTTCTGACCGTGGCCGGACCATAGGGGGCCCGCCAAATGGGCGATGCGTGTGTGGCCTTTTTGTATCAGGTAGGTGACCGCATCGTAGGCCGCTTTCGTATTATCGATATCGACGACATTGGTGGAATAGTTCGTGACTGTCCCCAGCAATACGAGCGGATAATTGTCGTTAAGAAGGTTTGACAAATACGTGAAGTTCGCTTCTTCGCTGTGCAACGGTGATATGACCAGCCCGTCGACTCTCTTGCTGACGAGCGTGTTGACTATCTCAGTCTCCCTTACCGGCGACAATTCGGAACTTCCTAATAGGACAGAGTAGCCGAGCTGAGAGCATGCATCGTAAACGCCTCTCATCAACTTTGTAAAATACGGATTGTCGATTTCCTTTATGATCAGACCGATGCTCTTTGTTTCACGTGCCGCGAGAGATTTTGCCAGGTGACTCGGGTTGTAGTTATACTTCTTGATTATTGCCAGGATCCTGGAACGCGTCTCCCGCGAAACACCGGGCTTGTCGTTGAGAACAATTGAGACTGCCGACTTGGACACATTTGCAAGTCTCGCGATATCCGAGATTGTCATTCTCATTTGCTAATCGGTTCCCTGTCGCTGCGTATCGATCAACTTAGTTCAAGGGGGTCAGAACATCAACCTATAAGTTGCGGCTGCGATAGCGGCCCCACAGATCGGCGCCACTACCGGAATCCATGAATACCCCCAGTCGCTGTTACGCTTGTCCCTTATCGGAAGCACCGAGTGCATTATTCTGGGACCGAGGTCTCTTGCGGGATTTATAGCATATCCAGTGGTACCACCCAACGAGAGACCGATGGCAAGGACAAGAAGTGAAACCGGGAGCGCATCAATTGACCCTATGCCGACGTTTGGTGCGGCAAGGCAGAGAACACCGAAAACTAATACAAACGTACCGATCACTTCCGAAAGAAAATTGTCCATGAAGGATCGGATTGCCGGAACTGTGCAGAAGACGACGAGCTTGAGATCACGATCTTCCGTCACGTCGAAATGCTGTCGATACTGCACCCAGACCAGGAGAGCACCCAGGGCAGCACCAACCGTTTGACCCAGTATATATAGCGGCACTTCTGACCATGGAAACTTGCCAGCCAATGCAAGACCAATTGTAACTGCGGGATTGAGCTGAGCGCCGCTCATCGAGGCTACGCAATAGACCCCGACAAATACTGCCATTGCCCATCCGAACGTTATTACAATCCAACCTCCGCTCCCACCTTTTGTCTTTTTCAGAACAACGTTTGCAACGACACCATCACCAAGGAGGAGAAGGAGCATCGTTCCCACGACTTCTCCCAGAAAACGCGTGAGTTCTCCGCGTAAGATCAATTGAGAATGTATCCCTTCGCCAAATCGGAATACCGGCTTATTTGCTCATCTTTCCAATCTTTCCCGTAATGCAGCTCATTTGCCATCAACTCTGCGACCATCGGCGCGCCTTCGATACTCGCATTCGCGTCGAGGAATAGCGCCCGCGTTCTCCGTGCAAGGACATCCTCAACCGTCCTGGCCATCTCGTTCCGGGTGTGCCAGATTACTTCGCCTTTTAAATACGGAAGATGGGGATGGATCTGCTCGCTGAATGCCGGGTCTTCGGAGAGGACTTTTTTTACTGAAGTCGAATCCGAACCGTAGATGGACAGGTTACCAACCTGGCATTCTCCCTCTTGCCATCCGTGTATCTTAAGATCCGCCGAGACGCTCGGTTTTTTCACGAGTCCGCCGACACCGATAGCCTGGTCAACTGCGTCTTCGCCCATTTTTCGGTAGGTAGTCCATTTTCCCCCGGCGACCGTTACCAGACCCGATGGCGATACAAAGACGACATGCTCACGAGATATTGCCGAAGTCTTCCTACGCCTGCTCGACTTTACGAGCGGCCGCAAACCGGCAAAGACACTCTTCACATCCTTTCGGGAAGGATCCTTAGCCATGTATCTTGCCGCATGGTGGAGAATGAATTCCACTTCTTCTTCAAGCGGTCTCGGTTCAAGCTCCGGCTTCTGCATCGGAGTGTCGGTCGTGCCAACAAGCACGCTGTCGTGCCAAGGCACGACGAACAGCACTCTTCCGTCATCCGTCTGTGGGACCATGATGGCCGACTCTCCCGGAAGAAAGTCTTTTTCAAGCACAAGATGCACGCCTTGACTGACTTCAATCACCGCCTTTGATCCACGGTCATCCATCGCTGCAATTTGATCCGAGAAAATTCCTGTAGCGTTGATGACGACACGTGCCTTCAGTTGATACTCTTTTCCGCTTTCTTCATCGACGGCAACCACGCCTACAACAACACCATCATTCTTCAAAAGTCCTGTCACCCGCATATAGTTAATTGCGAAACCGCCGAAATCGAAGATAGTTTGTGCAAGGTTGATCGCGAGCCTGGAGTCGTCGAACTGACCGTCGAAATATATGACCCCGCCGTGAAGACCTTTCGATTCGACATTTGGAATCCGATCGAGAGCCTCGTTCTTTGAGATTATTTTGGATGGCCCAAGCCCAAGTTTACCGGCGAGTAGATCGTATACTTTCAACCCCGCACCGTAGAACGGGCCGTTCCACCAATCATAACTCGGTACCACAAAAGACAGATTGTGAACGAGGTGCGGCGCGTTTTGCATAAGAAGTCCACGTTCGTGCAGCGCTTCATATACAAGCGAAATATTACCATGTTGGAGATAGCGTACACCGCCATGAATCAGCTTTGTACTCCTGCTCGAAGTACCTTTGGCAAAGTCACATTGTTCCAGGAGTAGGGTCCTATATCCTCTCGATGCCGACTCCACTGCCGCACCCAACCCTGTAGCACCGCCTCCGATAATCAATATGTCCCAGTACCCCTTTTCGTCCTCGAGCCTTGAGATGGCCTCTCGTCTTACCATTATGGAAACATTAATTTTCTTTGGCCCAATCCTTCGCACGTCCGACCGCCCTAACCCAGTTGCGCGTTAGAGTCTTGGCGTCATCGTGATTCATCCGCGGTACAAATTTCTGATCGACCGTCCATTGTTTGTTGATCTCTTCGATCCCTTTCCAGAATCCGACGCCGAGTCCAGCCAGATATGCCGCACCCAACGCCGTTGTCTCGAAAATCTTCGGGCGAACAACCGGTATGCCGAGTAGGTCCGCCTGGAACTGTATCAGCGAATCGTTGACACAAGCACCTCCGTCCACACGCAGCTCGTTCACCTCTATTCCCGAATCGGCTTCCATAGCTTTCAGAACGTCGTAAGTCTGAAAGGCAATCGATTCCAAAGCCGCTCGTGCGATGTGTCCCTTTGTAGTCCCGCGGGTAATTCCAACGATCGTCCCTCTCGCAGACTGGTCCCAGTGAGGTGCGCCCAGCCCCGCAAACGCAGGAACGAGATATACGCCGCCATTGTCCGGCACGGTCCGGGCTAATTGTTCTACCTCCGAAGAATTACCGATAATACCCAGCCCGTCTCTCAACCATTGAACGACAGCCCCGGCGATGAAGATGCTCCCTTCAAGCGCGTAACAAATCGTGCCGTTCAATTTCCAGGCGATCGTCGTAAGTAGATTGTTCCTGGATACAATGGGCCTATCTGCCGTGTTGAGAACCAGGAAGCCTCCTGTGCCGTATGTATTTTTCAACATCCCCGGTGTGGTGCACATCTGACCAAAGAGTGCAGCCTGCTGGTCGCCAGCAATTCCTGAAATCGGCACTGTCGCGCCCAGGAATGCCGGTCCGGTCTCTCCGAAGACTTCACTTGAGGACTTCACCTCCGGCAGAACGCTTTCGGGGATATCAATCATCTCGACGAGTTCTTTATCCCATTCCGCTGTGTGGATGTTGAAGAGCATCGTTCTGCTGGCGTTA
>JAKASW010000104.1 GCA_021818875.1 Bacteroidota bacterium | reverse complement strand
GTTTGACACTTTTCCGCGATCACTTCTCGAAACTTATCTGCGACGCTACGCAACCGATCAGTTAGGAATTTCATTCGAACAATTGCTTGCCCTGGGACGAATGGATTCTCGTGATTCTTCCGAATATTTCAACATGGCGTACCTTGCCCTTCACGGAAGCGGAGCTGTCAACGGCGTGAGCAGGCTCCATGGAAAGGTAAGCCGCCAAATTTTCCAATCTCTCTTTCCGCGATGGCCCGAATCAGAGGTTCCGGTCGGGCACGTAACGAACGGTGTCCACGCCCCTTCATGGGATTCAAAAGAGGCCGATGCACTCTGGACCCAAAGCTGCGGAAGAAATCGGTGGTCAGATTCTGTAGATGAGCTTGAAAAGAAAATGCGAAGCGTGTCAGATTCACAGATCTGGGATTTCAGGAATCAAACACGGAAGGCTCTGGTTGACTTCGTTCGGAAGCATCTGTCTGTACAGCTCGAAGTATCTGGAGCAGCGCAATCTCAGATCGACGAGGCGAAGGAAGTCCTCGATGAGCACGCGCTGACCTTCGGGTTTGCGCGCCGTTTCGCTACCTACAAGAGGCCAAACCTTTTGCTCCATGATCCCGATAGACTGTATCGAATTCTATCGGATCCGCAAAGACCCGTGCAGCTCATAATCTCCGGCAAGGCGCACCCCGCAGACCTGGAGGGCCAGTCGATGATCAAGGCATGGATCGATTTCATACACCGGCCCGGAATGAGAAAGCATGTGGTCTTCCTCGCCGATTACGATATGCTTGTAACGGAACACCTGGTCCAGGGAGTGGATGTGTGGATAAACACGCCTCGGAGACCGTGGGAGGCAAGCGGAACCAGCGGCATGAAGGTGCTTGTGAACGGCGGACTGAACCTTTCCGAACTAGACGGCTGGTGGGCGGAGGCTTACTCACCCGAAGTGGGATGGGCTATCGGTGATGGAGAAGAACATCATGATGCCACACATTGGGACGCAGTCGAAGCCGAGTCTCTTTATTCATTACTCGAACGCGACGTCATCACAGAGTTTTACAGCCGTGATGATGATGGTATCCCACGGGCATGGATTGCTCGGATGAAAGAGAGCACTGCGAGGCTGACCCCGCAGTTCTCGGCCACGCGGACCGTGCAGGAATACGTGGAGGAATATTATCTGCCCGCAGCAGATAGATTGAAGAAACGGATAGCAGCCAAAGGCAAGGCGGCGTCTGAAATAGTCGAGTGGGAGAAGTCGCTGTCAGCAAAGTGGAACGAGCTTGCATTCGGAAAAATGATGGTGGGTGAGAAAGAAGGCGAATACTTCTTCGAGGCGGAGGTTTACTTCGGCGGCGTTAGACCGGATGCCGTAAAAGTGGAATTGTACGCCGATGGCTTGAATAGTGCACCGCCTTTTATCCGGGAAATGTCGAAGGGCCGACACATTGCCGGCGTCGGAAATGCGTTTGTGTATAACGCAAATGCCCCGGCAAGCCGAGATGTTAAAGATTACACAGCGAGGATTGTCCCGTTTCATGAGGGAGTTCCTGTTCCACTAGAGGCGCCGAAAATAATGTGGCAAAGATAGGAGTGCGGTAACATTAGAAGTGGATATTTATAATTGACCTGGCTCTGCCGCCCCGGAGATCATCCTGGACACGGCGCCCGGATCCGGCGCAACAGCGTATTTCCATTTCCCAAACGAACCACCCGCGTTCACTGCATTCACCCATCTCTCTGCAGCCTGGCGCTTGACCTCCATCAACTCATCGTACCCTTTCGTCTCAAGAATCAGATGTAATTGTGGTTCACCTTTCAGTCTGATGATGAAGTCGGGAACATAGTCGTGCGCCTGACCGCTGAAGATATACGGAATAGCAAAACCAAGGCCGCTGTTCTTGACGAATGCCTCTACAGCCGGGTGATTGTCGATCGTGTATGCGGCGGACTCTTCCCATTGCTTCGTATCTGCCACCACATAGTTTAGATGGCTGTGCGCCACCTCTCTCACTTCCCGACTCGTCCAGAAATCCACGTCAGAAGTCGAGCCGGGGCCGCGATTGATCTCATATCGCGGCAACTCAGGCAATTCGCCGGCCTTTACATCTGGTTTGATTGCGTTGACTAGCCTTTCAAGCACTAGCCCATAGTAGGGAGAAAGGAAAACATCGAGAATGTCCGCGGGCGGGATCGGTTGTACCCTTTGCTGCAAGTAATTCGTTACGATTTCGACAAGTTGCGGGAACAAAACATGCGAAGGTGCACCACATCCGGGCTGACTAAAATATTCACGTGTCAGATCGCGAGCGAGGTCAAATACAAGTTCCTGGAACCTCTTCCCTCTCCGATATGGATTCATCGTGACGTCTTCAAGTTTCCCGGGCCCGGTTAGACTCGGACGTCCCGAATTCGCTGGCAAGGCTGCTTTCATCTGTACTTCCGGCGGTATCTTCAACGGATCGAGACGCAGAGATGCCACAGCCTGATCGAGAATAATCTTGTTTCTGATAGCTCCTCTATAACCCTCTACGCGTGGAAAGGCTATTTTGTATTTGTCCTTCTCGGGAATGGCATACACATGATGACGTTTCGGCGCAGGCGGCTGAGGCCCGGATTTGTTTTGCTTGAATGGAATAATCTCGAAGGGTACGCCAAAGACCTTGGCGACCTCCTCCTCCATCTTATCCCCTCTCAGCTCGTACGAACGCCTTCGAAGACCCCGGCCGACAACTTGCTCGCATAGCAGCTGCGACATGAAAGGCCTCAGGCCGATTATATGCGTCACAGTATTGCAGTCCCATCCTTCAGTCAGCATACT
Source organism: Bacteroidota bacterium (assembly GCA_021818875.1). GTDB lineage: Bacteria > Bacteroidota > Ignavibacteria > Kryptoniales > JAKASW01 > JAKASW01. Next base: position 10,822 of record JAKASW010000104.1, on the reverse strand, counting down.
AACACTCACTATGCAGCGCACATCCCTTCCGGGAGGATGAAGTGGTCGCTTAAGCTTTGTGGCCAGCTCCTCGAACCCATCGGGGTACAGCGGACATCCGAATTTGTCCCGCGGCCAGTCAGTCTTGCCAACGGTGTTCAGGGTGTGCCGCATCCACTTCGTCTCGTCGCTCTTGGATTCGTCGGTCTCATTTTCCATCACAACTTTCGTGTCGACACGAATAGTATTTATTTTCCCATTGTTACGGAAGGCTTCGATACCGAGTGGAGGGATTCCATAAGGAGGTTTATTCTCTCCAATCCATTCATAGATCACCTTTGCAATCATCGTGTTCTTGCAGACGATGACGAAAACAGGAGGACGCGGATCTTCCTTTCTCTGTTCCCACTCCGCCCGCATCTCTTCCCATAGACCGGAGAGCATCGCAATCGGCGGGTTGGCATACTTCAGGATGGCCTCTGGCTTGGGGCTTTCCTTCTTGCCACCTCGCTCGGATGGCGTAAGTTGAGGAAGTATCCACCTCCATATATTGAAATAGCCGGGAATTTCCCTGCCGGTTGTGTCTCGCACTGCAAGCTGTGGGATCTTTACAAGCCCCGATTCGATTGCGTCGGTCAATCCGAAATCGCTGACGACCCATGGAAACGGTCTGTTCGTCTCGCGCCCAACACGAGCCAGAAAGTATGGCGTGGCGGACAAATCGACGCAGAAGTTTATACCCCGTCCGCTCTGCCCATGAATCCTGTCAAGACCGTCCATCCAGACATTTGCTTCCTTGAAGAATTCTTCGCTCTCTTCCTCTTCTCCAAATACCTCTTCCGAGTCATCCACTTTCTCTTCGTTTCGGTGAATCCTGTAGGCATGATGGGCCTCGTCGTTGAAGACCAGTATGTTCCCTTTATTTCCGATCTCTCTCCCGAGGATTCTGTTTATTACGGAGGCGTTGCTCTCGACGTGCTTGACAGATTCGACGAACACTCGCTTCAAATTGCCAGACTTGTCGCGCTCCTCATCCAATACTGTAATCAACCCGGCTGCGATTTGTTTGGACAAATCTTCAGGAGAAATATATCTCTTGCCACGGGCCGTTGTCGTTTTCGGTCCGATTGTGATGTAGTCTTTCGACCGTCGTTCGATGCCTGCCTTGCTGACCTTCGAGCTGACGCCCGCAACCTGCACAGCCTGTGGCTCAAATACATGCCAGTTCGTTACGATAACTTTCCCCACCGTGAGCTGTGGCATCAGGGCTAGCGGAACAAGATCCCTCGTGCGATACAAGCTTGCCTCACCAAGTTGCGGATCAAGCTCTTGCAGCCTGTTCTTGATCGTTATGTTCGGACATACGACCAGGACCACGTCGGAAAAGTTGCTGTTGCCATGGTCATTTATTTTGTTCAGGATACTCCAGGCGGCGAGCATTCCCATCACGGTTGTCTTGCCTGTGCCAGTAGCCATCTTGCAGGCATACCTTGTGAATGCCTTGACGTCGTTCTCTGCACCGTTTGCACCCGGCTCGTCAAGAGGTATTTCAATTCCCTGGAGAAAATCGCCTCGCGCCTCTCTCAAAAAAATAATCACTTCAGCCGCTTCCAGCTGTGCAAAGAAGAGTCTCGTCTCCCGGCCGTCGCGCCTCCAGTAGTTCAGCAGCTCAAGCGTCACCCTGCTTACACCGGGCCATCCTTGCGACCGCCAGTCTTTTACACGCTCGCGAATCCGGTTGACGATCTTTAACTCGATGAGTGTACCGAGATCTTCGGCTCCGAATAGGCTCGGCTGTGAACCAGGCGGTTTGTAGTAGTACGAAGCGGGACGCCGTCCCGGCAGTAGTTGCGGCGGCTCGCCCTCGGCAATCTTCCAGTATTGCTTAGGCTCCTCGTATGGTGAATTTATGATGGGCTCAGGGACTTCGAAGTTGGTCATGGATTACCTTAGCAGCAATAAGGAAGAGAGCGGGATTGAGACGATCCTCGGATCATCTGTGGCATTTTCATCGAGCATCGTAACGAGAATACCGAACGGAGCGTTATAGTGCGCTTTCTCGATAAAAGACCTCAGGCCGAGTGTGTCCTGGTAATCAATCCTGCGCCTGTACTTGACTTCTATCGGAATTCTCTGCTCGCCGACCGTCAGCACGAAGTCGACCTCCGGTTCATCGTTCCGCTCCGGGAAATGGGCGACGTCAAGATTGATAATTGATCGAAAGAAGTACCCGGCCGCACTCTCCGCAATGCGTCCTGCCAGATCAGCAAGGTGCGGAGATTCGCTGAGCCCCTGCGGTGTGATCGGTACGATTTCCTGCAGCCAGGCCGCTCGCAATGCGTGATCGCACAGACAAAGTTTGGAAGCGCCTCTCCTTTTTTTCAACCGTAACTCTAACGGCTCTATAAGCCTGACCAATAACGTGCCATCAAGAAACTTCAAGTACGTCAGGACCCGAGTCCAACCAAGATTAGCGTGCATTACGCGTTTCAACTCGGCAAGGTAGAACGCCTGCGCGGGTGACTGCCCGATATAACGACATGCCAGTCGAAAGACTTCCTCGAGCAAGTGCTCGTCTCTCTTCTGTCCCTTCGGTCCCATGCGAAGATCGTGCTGGATCGCCCTCCGGATTACGGTTTCATTGAGCAAATCTGCGATCGCTTCCCATGAAAGGTCTTTCCTGGCATGTGCAATCGGGTATGCGCCGCGCTCTGAAAAAGCAGCGAACGCTTCATCGCGGAGGGCCTTATACTTTTCCCCATGTGCCCGCAAGCCAATCCAGAAAGTCTTTTCCTTGAGAGGGCCGAGGCCGTTCGCAGGAAGGTACGGAGGAATTTCACCAAGCTCTCTGAGAATCGCGATCTCCCGGAGAAGCAATGGTCCCATCTCGAGCGTCGTTATTCTGCCGGCGAGACTATCTCTCCCTGCTTCGATTCTCAAAGCAGAGCTTCCGGTCACAACTACCCGCACAGGCTGCAGATCGACTAAATGCTTCAGCTGCGGGGCCCAGTCCGGAAGGTTCTGTACTTCATCGAGGAAAATGTAAACCTTCTTTCCGGTCGATGCCGCCTTGTTCAAGGATGTCTTCAGCATCGTATCCGAATACCATTGAGTGAGATCGAGAATCGGCTGCGACAGATTCATCATCTCGGGCAGCTCGTCGAACTGGACGCGGAAAATGCAATCGGGCTGTACCCCTTCATCAAGGAGGTGATCGATGACCTGATTGAGCAGCGTCGTCTTTCCTATTTGCCGGGGACCGCGGAGAACGGTTATCGGCGCCGGTCCATTCTGCAAACCGTTAAGCAGATTATGGAACGCCCAGCGACGCGTTTTCGGGACCCCGAACATGCGTTCACCACGCCACCATGGATTGTTGTCCCGAAGGGTTCTCTCAAGACCACGCGATAGAAGCGTGAAGAAAGACAACTGCTCCATCACTTCGCCTCGCCAAGTTCCTTCACTACCAGCAGCTCATTCCCCCTATCATCGATCACCTTCACGGCAATCTGCCGGTGCTCACCCGCCTCGAATGGAGCGCTGGCTGTCCCTGCGAGATGATCCCACACGGATTCTTCGTAGCTCGCCTTCAGTGCCCGCTTCAGATTATCCCATGCACTCGTCCGCGGGAAGAAAGCCTGGGAAACGTGGAACACTTTGTCATTATAATTGGTATCGAGGAACCAGGCAGGAACGTCATCGCCCTTCCGGTGCTCAGTCTGCATCGTCACCGGATCGAAAACATCCAGTCCAACCAACTCTACGGTATACTTTACACCTTGCTCTTTGCCCTTTGCGCCATGCTGTTTCAGCTTTATTTCCGGAAGCCCGCACACACTGAATATCTGGCTCGACCTCATGTTCTTCAGAAGGTCGCCCATCATCAGGTCTGGAGTCGCCTGGACGTAAGTCGCACCGATTCCCATAACCTTCTCGCAATTATCGACGAGCTGTCTTGCGTTCGCCTGGATCGCAAAGCCGATAACATATAGGTGAGAATAGCTCTTTGCCGCAGCTTCCTTCGCGGCTTCATAGACTAATTTCTCGCTTACCGCACCGTTCTCAGGCCCGAAGACGAGTGCAACATGCATTTCTCCTTCTCCTTTCAGGAGAGGGCCGGGGTGAGGTCTGGACTCCCCTCTCCCACTGGGAGAGGGGCCGGGGGTGAGGGTGGCCTCAGCCGAGAGCGAAAGTGTCTTTGCCGGCTGGCGAACGTTTCTGAACTGGATTGTCTTTCCGCCATCGAGATGAAGTACGGGAGACCTCCTCAATATCTCGAGCATCCGTTCGACGAAGGAGCCATACGATTCCTGTGCGCCAGCGCCTGAGTCTTCATCGCCGTCGCCTTCCCAATCGACAGGAGTCGGAATTGTTGCCTCGACGCAGAAAGGCCCGCTGACACGCGTGATGCTTCTAATTTCCTCCGGCCGATCGACCAGCACTTCCTCATCGGGCGGCTCATTGTTGGCGATGCTCTTCAAGGTAATGTGCGGTACGATGCCGCCGACCTCTTCGCCTTTGGAATTCTGCTTCCGCTTATAAACGAATCCACCGACAGGCCCGCGGCTTTCTTCTTTCAGGTCATAATATGGGAAAGTCGCCGTAAGAAGCCGCTGCCTCGCGAGCGCAAGCGGGACACGCGAAGTATCTATCGTGATCCATCTCCTTCCCCACTCTTCAGCAACGTAAGCAGTCGTGCCACTACCGCAGGTTGGATCCAAGGCTAAATCACCTGGATCAGTGGTCATAAGCATACAGCGCTGGACCACTCTAGTATGTGTTTGGACAACGTATTTTTTCTCGCGTTGAGCAGCAAATCCCCAACTTGTATCCATCCAAACATTATAGAGAGGAACAGCAGGAAAATCATCTAGATAACGAACATGTGCGAGCGAACCCTCTCTTGCATAGAGGCGATTCAAAGCTGCAAGTCTATCCAATCCTTCTTTCGTGGTAGACCAATGACGGTTTGCGCCGGGAGAGTACCTCCGTCCTTCATAAGTATAATCAAAGGTCCCGGTTTCAGTGGGATCCTGTGATGTTAGAGGAGATGGACGGAATAACCTTGCTCCCGCAGGAAGCAAGCGTCGATCATCCAGTTCTTCCTTCGTGAGTTTTCGCCTGTCACCACCCGGCAACTCGACGTAAATGTATTCTTCAGCTCTTTCATCTTCTGGAGTTCTAGTCATAAGTAATTGACGAAACTTGACACGTTCTCGATCTTTACAGTACCACAAGATATAATCAGAAATCGATGGCAATCCTTGTGAGAACATTGCGCTGACTTTCTTGAACGTTATGATTCCGCATGCGTTCTCAACCCCGAACACCTCATCCATCACCTCACGCACATGATGAACGTTCTCATCGCTTATCTGGACGAAAACACTTCCGCTCGGCGATAGAAGCTCGCGCGCAAGGAGAAGTCTGTCACGCATGTATGTGAGATAGCTGTGTAAGCCAAGCTCCCACGTGTCGCGGTATGCCTTGACCATTTCCGGCTCGCGTGTCATGTCGTCATCGTCGTTATGACTGACTTCGCGCTTGCGGACGAACGGCTGGAAGTTCGAGCCGAACTTGACGCCGTAAGGTGGGTCGATGTAGATCATCTGAACCTGTCCGCCAAGCCCTTCATAGCGAAGAAGTGAGTTCATTACCACAAGCGAGTCGCCAAGAACCATGCGGTTCACCCACTTGTCCTGGTACTCGTAAGCTTTGAGGACCTGGTCTGTCACGGAGTGCTGCGGGTCGCCGAACAGGTCGAACATATCGATCTGCTTGTCGCGCTTGTGACTCTTCAGGGTTTCGATTATTGCTTTGGTCGACAGCCGCTCGTGTACGAAGAGAGGAAGAGTCGGTACGTCAAATGAAAGCCGTTCGGCTTTGCCGGTCCAGTTAAGGAAGGGCTTCTGGATACGCTTCAGCTGTTCGACGGCGTCGGCAAGTCCATCAACTGTTGCAACGACCTGACCGCTTGAGTTTTTAAACTCGCGGGGAGCCTGAAATTTGTGCGGCGCAGGGAGGCGGCTCGCTTCGTCGATACATGCAAGGAGCCATTCTCCCAACTCGCGAGCCGAATTCTGCCCGTCCCATGACAGCTCAGGAGACAAAGACGAGTCATACCTGTACTGCTGGGGCGGTTTTTTCTTCCTGAATTGTGCCTGCGTGCCAACTTCGGGCCGCAGAGGGCTTGTCGCTTCCGGATGACGATAAACTTCGGTAGAGATTTCCCTGACAGCCCGCGTGCTCTTTTTCTTGCCTTTAGCCATTTAAGCCTGTGATTTAAAGAAAGTTAGCGAATGCGGTGAAGAATCGCAAAGGGCGACAGGCGGCGGCGCAGCCGACTCATTCGCACCGTCATCCCCCAAGTTGCAAGGCGATCCCATCGGACCTAAATTCAAGGAAAAGATGATAAGTTCGACGGACTTGACATCGGAAATTGGTCGCGATTCAAGAAATCGGAGATGATGCAACTGGAGAAACTTAACTTCCTTGGCTTCCTGGCCAATGTTGACTCCTCGATTCTCAAGGTCGATTTCGGACACGGAGTATTAGTCGGCCGGATGACTATGGATGACGCATTCGAATTCGTGAGCAAACTTCACAACATCAGCAATTTTGGGGTCTTTTTGAACTTGACACGCGGTATCACCCCTGTCGACAATGAGTACTTTGTTCTCACCGCACAGTTTGATTCCGATGGATCAAGGTTAGGCACTTTCGAGTTTGAAAACTCTCAGACGCGGCCACTTCTCGACGAATTCCTTCCAAAACTCAGGCTCTTTAGGGAAGGCAATATTCAAATGCCTCTTTATTACTATTACCCAAAGGATTCCAGACCTGATTCTCCGAGAAGCATAGTGGGTCCGGGTGTTGTGGCGTATGGCCCATCATTTCACATCGAGGAAGCCGAGCTCAATGATTTGAAAGAGTTTACGCGCTCGACAAGACTCCCCTTCCAGGAAGAATCTTTGAATCTAGCGCTTCAGAGTTACGAAATGTCATACACAAGGGTGCACATTAACCTCGCTTTTCTGGTTTTAATGATCGGGATTGAGAGCTTGCTCAATCCGTCCAAAGGTGAAATCACATATCGCGTCTCCCGGTACGCTGCGTTACTTCTCGGCAATTCCCAGGATGAAGGCGCATCGATTTTCAAGGAGATGAAAGAGCTTTATCGTACCCGGTCAGTAATTGTCCATGGAGCATCCAAGATAGTTGTCAAGGATTCCGAACTTACACGACTGAGAGGAATTCTGAGGGGATTAATTAAGGCAATCAGCACAATCGATAAGCCAAAGGATGAGCTTCTTCGGATGCTGGATTATTTGGGGTTTGGGGAGAGTCCATGGAGGAGAAAGTGCTAATAGCCGACTTCGGGGATAGCGCTCATCAGGATCTTTGCTCGGGTTCCATACTCCCTATCATATAATTACACAGGCTCTTTCCATTTCATGAACCGGAGAGGCAGCATTGTATCTCCCCGAAATGCCATTTCACACCCTCTTTCCCAAGTAACAGGCTTTAATCAGTAGCTTCACACTTTCCCTGCGAAGTCCGATTTCCCGTTCTCGTTTCAAAGCACGGAGAAACCTGCCAATCGGGCGGAATTGCAGCGATTGGATGTCGGCACGCCATTTGGGCTATAGGCTTGTGCATCATAAAACCATAACACATCGGAGCAGTAAGATGAGAAAAAGACTAAGCTACCTGCTTATCCTGCTATTGTTTCCGTTCCTACCTCAACTTGCCCAGGCACAGTTAGGGTATCGTTCCGTTTTCGGGATTCAGAAAGGTGTTCTTGATCCCGGAAATCTTTATTTCGATTTCACCGGAGACATGGTAAACCATTTGAAACTTTATGATCAGACGAAAGATACTTACGTCGTGAAACCATCTACGACAGTTTTCAACGACGTTGCGCTGAACAGTTTCGTCGGATATGGGTTGACTCAAAACCTCACCGTGTTCGGCGAAATCCCGCTGCGGTCCGTACACGTGTATTCGCTAAATCCGACTCTCACCGGCAAGGGGTTCGGCGATCTGCAGCTGGGTGGTACACTGAACTTTATTAAAGATGCGAGAGGGACCGACTTAGACGCTACACTTTCAACCACACTTCCAATCGCCGCGGACACGCCACCCGGCAAGGGTCAGTACGCGTTGGGTGTAAACGCAATTCAGTTCACCGGATCAGTGGACGGTTACAATCCAATCGGTACGTATGGCCTTCTCTATTCGGCATACTACAATCTGGTTGGCAACGACGGTTCTCTGAACTACGGAGACTGGACAGGGGCTTACCTCCTTGTGGATAAATACACAGCGACGCCGTTCGGGAACTTCACATTCGACGCCGGAGTGAATGCTGCATATAAATTCGACGACAGAGTCTCCGGAAACCCCGTGGTGAATTCATACGATTACTACCTGAACGTCCTGGCGGGGATAACCTACTACTACAGCCAGGGTCTCGACTTCAGAGTCGGAGTCCCTTATACGATCTACCAGAAGAGCGCGTGGTTCACCGGCTACTCGGTGCTACTCGGCGTGGAATATCAACTTGGCAAATAATGGCGAAGCAAAGGATAAAGTCATGAAAACAAATACCACAATCGTTTCAAAACTATCGGTCGGGCTGGCAGTCATCGCGATGCTTATGATCGGAGGCTGCGCTCAGGATCCGCCAAAGTATCAGAATCTTTTTATGGGATACATCGAAGACACAGAGGTAAACGTGACGACGAGGATCCCTGGCAAGATTACGGACATATATGTCCACGAAGGACAGTATGTGAAGGAGGATCAGAAGATCGCTCAGCTTGACAATCAAGACATGCTCGACAACCTTTCCGCCATGAAGGCTGAGCTGACCAATATCGGCAGAAACAAGAAGCGCATGGAGAATTTGTACGCTGTGGGCGCGGTACCTCAGCAGAAGCTGGACGAGATAGAGACAGCCTACGACGTTGTCAAAGACAAGATGGCCGCCCTTCAGAGCAACATCAACGACATGACAATCACGTCCCCGATAGCCGGAAAAGTAAACGTCAGAGTTCTGGAGCCAGGACAGATGATGGCCCCGGGAATGCCGGTTGTCGTTGAGACAGACACTTCCATTTCGTGGGCGCGGTTCAGCATTCCCGAATCGTATATCAACCAGATACAGCTGGGCAAGGTTCTGACGCTGACAACAGGTATCGCAGGTGTAAGCTTTCACGCAGAAGTAATCCAGATACTCCCGATGGCTGACTTTGCTACAAAAGTGCCGACCAACTTGCAGGATGAAAGAGACGTGCGGGCATTTTCAGTCAAGATGAAAATCCTCAACAATAAAGACCAGATAAAGCCCGGAATTTATGTCTATCTCAAGCTTGCAAATCCCAGCGCTCAGGTAGCACTCGGAGGTGGGAGCCATGAAACCAATTAAGATGTTGGCACAAATCATACTGCGGACGCTTCTCATCGCGGTTATCCTCACTTTCTTTTTCAGCATGATGGCGGGAATGTACTACAACAATGCCCCCAGACACATCCGAACAGCAGTTGTGGATGAGGATCAATCACCACTGAGCAGGTCCATCGTGTTCGGCATAAGGTCGTCAGACGTTTTCGACGTCGAATATGCGCCGGTAGATTACCTCGCACTGCAAAACCTGATAGCACAGGGGAAAGTCGACGCCGGCGTTGTGATACCCCATGACCTTTACAGGGATGTTCTCAACGGAAGGTCGGAAAGAATACTGGTGGCGCTTAACGGCTCCGCAAATCCCAGTGTTCCAAATCTCGCGCTCGGCAACATGAACATGATTGTAAACACCATTGCAGCTCAGCTGCAATTGAAGGTACCGGTTGAAGATTTAGGCTCGATACCGAACTTCCGACATCAGATGATGCCGCTTCTGACAGTTAGTACGAGGGCGTTTTATTCGCCGACTGTAAATATGGAGTCGTCTATGCTGCCTGCTTTCATGGGCCTCGCGATGCAGGTGGTGTCACTTGTAATCATAGTACTATTGCTCAATGTGAACCTGAAACAATTCCGTGAAAAAGTCCCGAGTGTAAAGGTCGCAAGGCAGCTTCCCTTGAAGACTGTGATTATGCCTGTGATCCTCTCGTGGTTGATTGTTACTACGGCAATTGCAGTGGCCTTTTACTCCGTAATGGTAATGTTTGCCGTTCCCCTTCCATCCAATTTCTGGAACGTCGTCTTTGTAATCTCGGTCCTCGTCATGGCGATGGAGAGCATCTCACTATTCTTCTCGCTTAACATCAAGAGCACCGTCACATTGGTTGCCATTTACACGCTCATCGTTCTGCCGGCATTCTTGTATTCCGGATTTCTTGTGTCGTTCCAGCAGATGCCTGCTTTCCCAAGGATGGCAGGAGGCTGGTTCCCGCTGAGGTATTACCTCGAAGCGCTGTACGGAGTATTCAACCGCGGGCTGAGCGTCGCGGATGTCGGCAACTATCTTAATTCACTTTACTATTTCATTGGCGGGTTCCTGCTGCTTTCGCTGCTTTCCGTCTTGTTCGGAGCTTTCGAAAGAAGACGTATCATCTCATCGGAGGACACTCAGCACACTTCGGATACCCAGCCCAGGGAGATTTTGTCATGATGAAACTTATAAAGATAACTTCAGCGGCCATCCTTATCCTCGCATTGACAGCAAGCGCACAGGAGACGCGTCAGCTGACACTCGATCAGGCAATCAATATCGCCATGGGAAATAATCCGCTTATCAAGGCAAAGAAGGCCGATGTCAAAGCAGCCGAGTCCAAGATTGAGCAGGCACGCTCGTATGAAGTGCCAACCGTCAATCTCATGTCACAATCATTCAAT
>JAKASW010000103.1 GCA_021818875.1 Bacteroidota bacterium | reverse complement strand
GTCCCATAAAATCTTTGACTTAAATAAAGTGGAACAAAGCATCCGAAACAAAGGAAAGACCACCACGCTTGTCATTCCCGGATACTCCAAGCGAGGCTGTCCCAAAAGTGTTGTTCCGTCACCCCGAACCCTGGACTGATACGCTCCAGGTCAGGCTTGTTTCGGGGTCTCAAAACAAATGGAATTAGATGCTGAAACAAGTTCAGTATGACCGCTCTCGTTGTTTTGGGACAGCTTCGATAAAAAAATCCGGGAATAACATTGAGCCGTTTTGAACTCGACGTCCTTATGTAAAGAAGTGTTGGGGACACTACCCTAGTTCCTTCGCGTCGGTCCGAGGTTCTCACCAGGCGATTCTTCGGAGAGCATTTTCTCATTTAGTCTCCATAACCCCTGGCATGCGAACTTGTTCTCGTAGAGTGCCTTGCCAACAATTACCGAATCGACACCAAACGGCTCGAGCCTCTGAAGCTTGATCAAATCATGATATGAAGAGACGCCGCCGGATGCGGTAACCCGGAGTCCGGTACTGACTGCAAACTCCTTCATCGCTTCGTCGTTTATGCCTTTAAGCGTACCATCACGGGAAATATCCGTGTACACAACTCTTACCACACCCTCTTCTTTCAGCTTTTTGCCCAGTTCGATAGCAGAGACTCCACTTGAATCTTTCCATCCCTTTATCTGGACCACTCCATCCCGCATATCGATGCCAACTACGATCCGTCTCGGGCCGAAATCTCGCAGACATTTCAGCAGCAAATCCGGGTCGCTCACAGCGGCAGTTCCAAGAATAGCCCTGTAAACGCCGGCATCGACTACCTCTTTCACACTTTCATAAGTGCGAAGCCCACCGCCGAATTCCACAGGAATGTCAACTGCATTCACAATCTCTTTCAGCTTGTCCGCGTTCACCGGCCTTCCTTCAAATGCACCATCAAGATCGACAACATGAAGTGCTTTGAAATTCTCGCCTCGCCAGATTATCGCCATCCTGACGGGATCATCCGAGTATATCTTTTCAGTCCCGGATTCGCCACGGATGAGTCTCACGCATTTACCTCCTTGAAGATCAATCGCCGGAATAACCAGTATCATTTAAGCCTCTAAGAAATTCTCGAGTATCCTCAATCCGTAGCTCTGACTCTTCTCAGGATGAAACTGAATTCCGAAAACGTTATCACGCTCGACTACGGCGGGAAAATTTACACCGTATGTAGTGGACCCGACCACATCCTGGTCGATCGCTTTGGCATAGTAGGAGTGAACAAAATATGCGTACTCGTGGTTGTCGACTCCAGCAAGCAATCTCGACGGGCGATTGAAGTCCACTTGGTTCCAGCCCATGTGTGGGATTTTGAGCGACGGTCCTGGGAGACCGTTTTTGGAGAACGCCACGACTTCTCCCGGGATCAACGAAAGCCCGTCGTTCACTCCCATTTCAAAGCTAACATCAAACAAGAGCTGCATTCCCAGACAGATCCCGATCATCGGTCTGCCGCTCAAGCCGAAATTTCTCAGGGCTTGCCTTATTCCAAGCGCATCGATATTTCTCATCGCCGCCCCGAATGCACCCACACCCGGCAACACCAGTCTCTCCGCTTTATTAATCTCGTCGGACGTGTCAACCAGTTCAACTTCAGCCCCGGCGCTTTGGAGCGCCTTTGTGATGGATAAGAGATTGCTGGTCCGGTAGTCGACTACTTTTACTTCACAGCGTTTCATCGTTCTCGATGATCTTGCTCAGTTCTTTGCTTCTAATGGTGGCAGTCGAAACGGCGTTGATCAGCATTGTTCTGAGTCCGTGAGTCTCGAGCTCATGTACTGCAGCGATTGCCGTTCCGCCCGGCGTGGTAACCTCGTCCTTCAGTATCGCCGGATGCTTTCCGGTTTCGATCACCAGCTTTGCCGATCCGAAGACAGTCTGTGCCGCAAGCCTGAAGGCGATCTGTCTCGGTATTCCCATCTTGACACCACCGTCAGTCATTGCTTCGATGACCATGTAGATGTAAGCGGGGCCGCTTCCGCTTAATCCTGTCACGGCATCAAGAAGATTTTCCGGAACAACTTCCACAGTGCCAACGGATTTGAAAATTGTCTGAGCAATCTTGAGATGCTCATCAGTCGCGAAACTTCCCTTGCTGATCGCAGTGGCACCGCCGTCGACAAGAACCGGAGTGTTGGGCATCGAGCGGATTACTGGACATTGTACTCCAAGAAATGAATTGATGAACGATGTCTTTATTCCGGCCATCACGCTGATGATCAGTTGAGATTCCTGCACCACGTCCTTTATTTCTCCGAGGACGTCCCGTGCGTTCATGGGTTTGACGGCTAATATCAAGATGTCTGAAGATTTTGCAGCCTTCCTGTTATCAGTCGTCGTGTGGATAGTCAGCGACTTTTCAAGCTCGGCGAGGTTGTCCGACGTTCTTCGTGAGGCAATTATGTTTTTCGGTGAAGTGAGTTTCGCTTTGAGGAGTCCGCCGATGACAGCGGTCCCGATGTGACCGGCGCCGATCACGCCGATCCGTTTTGCATCTAGCATGTTAAAGGCTACCTTTCGTCGATTGTATTCCCGATATTCGCGGGTTGAGAGAAGCGGCATCTCGAAGCGACAGGGCAAACGATTTGAAAATAGCTTCGGCCCTGTGATGATTGTTTTTGCCGTAGAGAAGATCGATGTGAACGTTCGCTCTTAGATTCTCTGCAAGCGTCTTGAAGAAATGCTCTATCATCTCCGTAGAGAGGTCGTTGATCTTCGCGCGACTGAACTCGGCATTAAACACACAATATCCTCTCCCCGAAAGATCGACGACGCACCGGGCAAGCGAATCGTCCATCGGAACATGTGCCGTCCCATAGCGGTTGATGCCCGCTTTGTCGCCAAGAGCCTTTTCCAAGCATTTGCCGATCACGATGCCTACGTCTTCCACCGTGTGATGGTCGTCGACGTCGATGTCGCCTTTCGATTTTACGACCATATCGATAAGGCTGTGTTTTGAAAATAGCTCCAGCATGTGATCAAGAAACCTGATGCCTGTCGACACTTCATATTTTCCGGCTCCGTCAAGATTCATCGAGCAGGAGATTCGCGTCTCCTTAGTATTACGTTCCAGTGATGATTTCCGTGCCACTTTAAACTTTCGTCCTGTTTTTGTAGTCAGGCACGCAGGAAGATAGATTTTTCCTTGTCCATGCCTGAACGGTACCTCTTTCAAAATGTAGATTTTTTGGCAGAAATCCAAGGAAATAGGAGCAAGCTATCGAGGGAGCTCTCCCGTGATGGCGGCTGATTTCACACCGATGTGATCTGCAAGCATCTGCGTAATCTGAGGTCTATAGATTGCGATCACTGTGGCCCTTGACAACAATAATCCCAAAGGAAAGAAAAGCCCGTGCATTTAACAGCCACGGGCATTCGGAGAGATACGAAAATATTCGTCAGGGGAGAGATACTACTGTTTCGCCACCTCGGCTACTTCCAAGACTTTCTTGAACTCGATCTTGCCGGAAGCAGGTATGTCAATCTCAATCGTGTCGCCAGGTTCGAACTCCGCTGCAAGTATTTTCTCTGCAAGAGGATTTGATATGTATTTTTGAATTGTTCTCTTAAGCGGGCGCGCACCATAAGTGGGATCGTAACCGGCATCGGCAAGGAACATCTTAGCACGGTCGGTTACTACCAGTTTGATATTGTTGTTTGAGCTGACCCTGAAGATAACTCTCTTGAGCTGCAGTTCCACGATGCTTCTGATCTCATTGCGAGTAAGCGGTTTGAACACGATGATCTCGTCGATGCGGTTCAAAAATTCCGGACGAATTGTCTGCTTCAGCAAGTTGAACAAGTCAGTGCGGAGTTCTTCCATCATCTCGGTTCGGTTACGTTCGCTCGTCGATTCGACCTTCTGCTGAACAAGCTGGGACCCGAGGTTGGAAGTCATTATGATAATTGTGTTCTTGAAATTCACCGTCCTTCCCTTGCTGTCTGTCAGTCTTCCTTCATCCAAGACTTGTAGGAGGACATTGAACACCTCCGGATGTGCTTTCTCAATTTCATCAAGGAGTACAACCGAGTACGGTTTTCTTCGCACCGCTTCAGTTAATTGACCGCCTTCTTCATAACCTACGTAGCCAGGAGGAGCACCGATCAGTCTGGACACCGCGAACTTTTCCATGTACTCGGACATATCGATCCGAACTACCGCATCTTCGTCATCGAAGAGCGCTTCCGCGAGTGCGCGGGCAAGCTCGGTTTTTCCGACCCCGGTGGAACCGATGAAGATGAATGACCCGATCGGGCGCTTTTCATCCTGAAGTCCGGAGCGCGCACGTCGGACCGCGTTGCCGACGGCTGACACCGCTTCCTCCTGATCCACCATGCGTTCATGTATCTTTTCTTCAATGTGCAGAAGCTTGCTCCTCTCGCTTTCCAACATGCGCGAGACCGGGACCCCCGTCCACCGCGAAACTATCTCTGCGATGTCCTCGGAGTCAACCTCCTCTTTCAGCATCTTTCTCCCCTTCTGCACTTCGGAAAGCCTCTTTGTGGACTCTTTCATCTGTTTCTCGAGGGCTACAATTCTGCCGTATCGTATCTCGGCAACCCTCCCGAGATTTCCTTCCCGCTCCGCGGTGTCGGCTTCAATCTTGAGTCGCTCGATATCCTCCTTGGATTTCTGGATTGTTTGAATCAACTCTCTCTCTATCTGCCAGTGAGCTTTCAATTCCGAACTTTTCTCTCTCAAGTCCGCGAGATCCTGTTCAATAGCCGACAGCCTCTTCTGAGATTCTTCGTCCTTTTCTCGCCGGATTGCTTCCTTCTCGATTTCGAGTTGCTTTGTTTTCCTCTCAACCTCATCAAGCTCTTCCGGGAGAGAGTCCATTTCAATTCTCAGCTTTGACGCAGCTTCGTCGATCAGGTCAATCGCCTTGTCCGGCAAAAATCGGTCGGTGATGTAGCGGTTGCTGAGCTGCGCTGCCGCCACGATTGCGCCGTCCGTGATCCGCACACCATGGTGCACCTCGTACCTCTCCTTAAGGCCGCGCAATATAGAAATCGTATCCTCGATAGTCGGTTCGTCAACCATGATAGGCTGGAACCTTCTTTCGAGAGCGGCATCTTTCTCAATGTATTTTCGGTATTCACTGATGGTGGTCGCGCCAATGGCCCTAAGCTCGCCGCGTGCGAGTGCAGGCTTCAGCATGTTCGAAGCATCGACCGAACCCTGGGCGGCTCCTGCGCCAACGAGGGTATGAAGTTCATCCATAAAGAGAATGATCTGACCGTCGGACTCCACGACTTCCTTGATTATAGATTTCAGCCTGTCTTCAAATTGACCGCGGTAGGATGTACCCGCGACCAGGCTTCCCATGTCAAGCTCAACGATTTTCTTTGACTTGAGATTATCGGGAACGTCTCCGCTGGCAATTCTCCTTGCAATGCCTTCTACCACTGCAGTCTTACCGACGCCGGGATCGCCGATCAGGACAGGATTGTTTTTCGTTCGCCGTGCAAGGACCTGCAGGACTCTTCTGATTTCATCATCGCGACCGATCACCGGATCGAGCTTGCCCTTTCTTGCAAGGTCAGTGAGATCCCGTCCGAACTTCTGCAGAGATTGGTATTTCTCTTCCGGGCTTTGATCAACAACCCTTTGCGTCCCCCTGATTTCTTTGAGAGCTTTCAGCACTAAGTCGCGGCTAATTCCTTGCGCTGTAAGGATCTTATATGAATCCGTATTTTTGTTGCCAAGGAAAGCGAGCAGCAAGTGCTCCGTGCTGACGAACTCGTCATGCATTTGCGAAGCCTCTTTCTCCGCCAAATCCATCAGTCCGGCGAGCGACTGTGACAAATAGTGATTTGCCGTTCCTCCCCCCGAAATTTGGGGAAACCTGGCTATCGTCTCGTCGACTTTTGACCTTATGTATTCAAGATTCGCGCCTGCCTTCTTCAAGAGTGAGGCGGGGATACCTTCCTCGTCCTGAAGCAATGCAAGAAGAAGATGTTCAGGCTCTATCGCCTGCTGCGAATGCTCAGAGGCTACTCGTTGAGCCCCCTCAAGAGCTTCCTGCGATTTGATTGTAAGTTTGTTTAGATTCATAGTTTTTTTGCACCGTAAAGAAGAGGAGACGCAAAGATATCACAATTCTTCCTGCGACATTGCGCCTCCGCGGTTATCATTCTATTTCTTGTCTTTGTCATCGATGATTTCGTAATCGGCATTCTCAGCTGTCTGGCCTTTCGGTTCGGCCTGGCTTTGCTCTGCACCTGTACCACCTTGTGCTGCCTGACCTGACGGTTGGCCCTGCTGGTACATGAAAGCAGCCGCTTCGCCCCACGCCTTGTTAACGGCATCGATCTCAGATTTGAGCTGGCCTATAGAGGCAGTCTTCGATGAGGCTTCAAGCTTTGCGACGGCATCCTCAAGCGCCTTTTTCTTGTCTGCCGGTATCTTGTCACCAAACTCCTGAAGCTGCTTTTTACTCTGGAAGATCAGGTTGTCCGCCTGATTTCTCGTCTCGACTTCCTCACGCTTCGTCTTATCTTCGGAAGCATGTTCTTCAGCGGCTTTCTTCATCCGCTCTATCTCCTCTCTTGTGAGACCGCTCGATGAGGTAATTTTTATGCTCTGCTCCTTGGATGTTGCCTTGTCTTTTGCTGAGACATGCAGCATGCCGTTCGCATCAATATCAAAGGTTACCTCTATCTGTGGAATTCCACGCGGAGCCGGCGGCAGCCCGTCTAGTATGAATCGGCCAAGAGTTCTATTGTCGAGAGCCATCGGTCTCTCTCCCTGCAGGACGTGAATTTCAACAGAAGTCTGATTGTCTGCAGCCGTTGAAAAAATTTCACTCTTGCGAGTAGGTATCGTGGTATTTGCAGGTATCAGTGGAGTCATAACTCCCCCGAGCGTCTCTATGCCGAGTGACAGTGGAGTCACATCGAGCAACAGTACGTCCTTGATGTCTCCCGTAAGAACTGCACCCTGGATACTTGCTCCTACTGCGACAACTTCATCCGGGTTCACACCTCTGTGCGGCTCCTTGTTGAAGTAACTCTTCACCGTTTCCTGAACCTTCGGCATCCTGGTCATTCCACCGACAAGTATAACCTCGTCTATTTCGGAGGACGACAGTTTTGCATCTTCAAGGGCTTTCCTGACAGGCGTCGTCGTACGCTGAACCAAATCATCGACAAGTTGTTCCAGCTTTGCGCGAGTGATGGTCAAATTCAAATGCTTCGGTCCATCAGCGGTCGCGGTTATGAACGGGAGGTTCACTTCAGTTTGCAGTTGAGTCGAGAGCTCCATCTTCGCCTTCTCGGCGGCTTCCTTCAACCTTTGAAGAGCCATCGGATCCTTGCGAAGATCGATCCTTTCAGTCTTGGCAAACTCGTCTGCAATAAAATCCATTATCCTCATGTCGAAATCGTCGCCGCCAAGATGTGTGTCGCCATTCGTGGACTTCACTTCGAACACACCCTCACCAAGTTCAAGGATGGATATATCGAAAGTTCCTCCACCGAGATCATAGACTGCTACTTTCAGGTTCTTGGTCTTCTTGTCCAGTCCATAGGCAAGAGCAGCAGCAGTAGGCTCGTTGATGATTCGACGGACATTCAGCCCGGCGATTTCTCCTGCTTCTTTCGTAGCCTGGCGCTGCGCATCATTGAAGTAAGCCGGTACGGTAATGACCGCTTCAGTGACCTTCTCTCCAAGGTGGTCCTCTGCGGTTTGTTTCATCTTCTGAAGGATCATCGCACTAATTTCCGGTGGCGAATATTGCCGCCCTGCTACATCCACTCTTGCGGTATCGTTGGGACCGCGTACCACTTTATACGGCACCCTCGACATTTCTTCAGTTACCTCGTTATAAAAGCGTCCCATGAAACGTTTGATCGAGAAAATTGTGTTCTGAGGATTTGTAATCGCTTGACGTTTCGCAGGTGCCCCCACAAGCCATTCACCAGTCTTTGACTGAGCAACCACCGACGGCGTTGTTCTCGCACCTTCTGAGTTTGGAATGATGGTTGGAGTATTCCCCTCCATTACCGCAACACATGAGTTCGTGGTGCCGAGATCAATTCCAATTATTTTTGCCATTTCGTATCTCTCCTTTGCGTAATTTTATTTACCATTTGTTCATCAACGGTTATGCCAGGAGCAGTGCGGGCAATTTGGAATGTTTAGGCGGTTTTTGTTTTGGAGAGATCAAAGATCGCTGACATTTCCGGACGTGTGCTTGCCACATTGACAAAAGGAGCCAAACATGACAAAGACGAAATATACGGTTTGAAAATGAACAGCCACGTGCCAGAGCTAAGCTACTAAAGGAGCAATATCCCGAAAGAACAAAAGCCCGAAGCCCCAGTCGACAAACTCCGAACAATCTCTAAGCGCCGGCTACCGAATTTCAAATTCCGTGGAGTCTGTTATCCTGGAATTTTTCCTTTTGAATTCTTGAGCGTGTTTGGAATTTCGGTCCGGTGCTAAGAGCTTATCCCCTCGCGGGATCGGTTAACTTGGGTTAGCTGGATTCCCTTTTACTTTTGCCTCTTCTTCCAGCTTCTCTCTCCAGAAATCGAAAGTCAACCAGTCCTCTATGAAAGTGGCATCCTTCTCGTTCGGCATTGAATAGAAACTTTCAACGTGTTTCGTGATAGAGGGATAATCATAAAACGAACTGGTCTTTACGTCGCGAGATTCAACTCTATCGTTGATGAATTGCTTCAAGTAGGTCAAGACTTTCAAACGAAACGATTCATTCCGATTGCCGGCGTATCGAAGCATTTCGTTGTGCGCTTTCGCCCAGACTCTGGTGACAAACATGGATCGACTAGTCCAGTATGGGAAGACCGTGTTCCATTTCACCAAAGAAAACTTTTCCAGATTCACCTTGCTCAACGCAATCGTCTGCCTACTAAGCTTGTTGTTCACCCGTTGCTTAGACGGAAACGAGAGGTATGTGGAAACAACAGATGGCTGTAAATAAGGCATGTAGCTGCGTATGTACGAATCGTACATAATCTGATTAAACGGGGCAGAGTTCTTTAACCTATTCCTGATATGAAAAAGGTCCATCCAGGTCCCGATGTCTTCTCTCGGATCCTCGGTCATCGAGTTCAAAGCTTCCTGTAACTGCTTCACAGATTCGACCTGGAAAGCTCTTGTTATTTCCGGGACAAAAATCGCGGACTTAGGTCTGCGCAAGAGTCTCACCAGAGGATAAGCATCTTTTTTCAGAACTGCTTTCTTCGCTTCAATCAGAAGTCTGCTTCCATTGAAGCGTCTGGAAAGCTCACCGTAAGCGCCGTCGATCATCCAGAAGCCATCTTGATTCAACTTGGAAATGAGACCAAGTTTTTGGTAGCCGAAAATTGAATCGGTCATTTGAGTGAGAAGCGCATACTCCCTGAGCGAGTCAGCGATTGATTCGACGGTTTCACTCGCGTCTAAGTCATAGTACTCGATTCGATGCAAGACGCCGAACACCTGGCTCAGGCGCCTCGCGACGGGGATGTCAAGATCATTGATCTCACCCATAGAGTGGACAGTCCAACTACTCTTCGGCTGTTCGGATAGAAGCGCGAGCAACGCCCTCGAATCGATCCCGCCGGACAGCCCCAACGATAACTTATGTCCCTCTCTAAGCGGCAAAAGTGCCGCTTCTCTCAAAATCGGGACAGCATCTTCACCTTTCGGCGCACCCGGCCGCCATGGTTCCCACAGGTGTACCACTTTACCATTTAGAATGGAGACATGACTTGAAGGGCAGGATCGCGTGACTCCGGAGATGAAAGAGCCGTTAGAAAATGAATTTATCAACTCCCAACCGCTTGCCATTTCTGAAAAACAAAACGATGAATTGCCGATAATTGAGACTATCCAATCGAGGCGGTTAGAGACGGCTACGTAGTCGGTGGTTTCCGCGAGGTTGAAAACTGAGATCCCAAGTTGATCACATAAGACATCCACTGAACCGTTCTTCACGGTGAGCGCCGTGAAATGTCCGTCCAGCTTTCGGACGTCGACCGTGGATGCGGCACCGAGCAGCAATCTGTCCCAGTCAGCTTCATTCAGTTCGCGGAAAGAACTATTCTCGTACACAAACCCCAAACCAGAGACAAACCAGGCATTCCTTTTTCCCCAATCACCGCCGAATTTCAGAGTCGGATCGTCCGGTCCACCTCCAGCCCGGAGAATCAAATCCGAAGAATTGACAGAAAGGCAATGATGCGGCCCGGCTATCTGGTTTATTCTTTCTTCAAGAAGCTTCGCATGTAATGGGTCAAAACCTGGTCCCTTGGGGAGGACAGCTACAAACCAGCTCATGGCACCGATTAGAAGAAGGTTTCCCTCAAATCAGACTCAAACTGCGGAGGGAAACCCTCAATCAGAGTCCTTTCGGTCCTGCCCTTATTACTTCGACCGGGCAGCCTGATTCGTACTTCTTGAAGTTGTCGACGAACCGTGAAGCAAGCTCTTTGTATTTCTTCATGTAGTCGTCCTTGCTGGGCCATGAACTCGACGGGTCGAGGACGCTTGACGGGACTCCATCACAGGAGGTGGGCACCTGGAACCCAAAGATCGGATCTGTCATGTACTTCACTTTCGAGAGTTCACCACTGAGAGCTGCGTTCAGCAAAGCACGAGTATAGCCGATACTTATCCGTTTGCCGATACCGAATGCTCCGCCAATCCAGCCGGTGTTGACGAGCCAGCAATCGACTTTGTATTTAATGATCTTACGCTTCAGTATGTCCGCGTAGAAATATGGATGATGTACCATGAAAGGCGCACCGAAGCAAGTGCTGAAGGTAAGCTCCGGCTCCTGTCCAAGCCCGACTTCGGTTCCGGCAATTTTCGACGTGTATCCTGAAATGAACTGGTAAATGGCCTGGTCGGGACTGAGCTTCGCTATCGGAGGCATCACGCCGGATGCGTCGCATGTGAGCAGAATGATATTTTTCGGATGACCGCCTTTCTTTTCGCCCACGGCGTTTGAAATGTATTCCAGCGGGTAGCACGCACGAGTATTCTCAGTCACCGACTCGTCGTCAAGATCGATCATCCTGGTGACAGGATCGAAGACCACATTTTCCAGAACGGTGCCGAACATCTTTGTGGTCGCATAGATTTGAGGCTCGGCAGATTCGGATAAACGGATGACTTTGGCGTAGCATCCGCCTTCGTAATTGAAGACCCCTTCATCGCTCCAGCCGTGTTCATCGTCGCCGATCAAATGCCTTTTCGGATCTGCCGAGAGCGTCGTCTTACCCGTCCCCGATAGTCCGAAGAAGATTGCCGAGTCTCCATCGTTTCCAATGTTCGCCGAGCTGTGCATCGACATGACGCCTTTCAGAGGCATCAAGTAGTTCATTATCGTGAACACTGTCTTTTTGATTTCGCCGGCATAGGCAGTGTTTCCGATTATCCCGACGTTGCGAGCAAAGTTTAGCACGATGAATGTTTCGCTTGCAGTCCCATCGATTTGAGGGATCGATTTGAAAGATGGTACGGCCAGCACAGTGAAGTCGGGCACGAAACGCCGGTATTCCTGATTTGTTTCCGGGCGAATGAACATGTTCCTCGCAAACAGTGCGTGCCATGCCTTTTCAGCAATTATCCTTACAGGCATTCGGTATTCAGGGTCAGCGCCGACGTAACAATCCTGAACAAACAAGTCGCGCCCCTGCAGGAAGCCAAGGAGCCGGTTATACAGACCGTCAAACTTATCGGAACTGAACGGTCGGTTGTACTCACCCCACCAGACATGATGCTCAGTCGAGGGTTCCTTGACAACGTATTTATCAGAAGCAGATCGTGCGGTGTGTTTGCCCGTGTTAGCGACGATCGGACCTTGCCTCGTGACACGTGCTTCACCTCTGAAAGCAACTTCTTCATATAGCGATTCGGTGGGAAGGTTCCAGTATGACATCCGGAGGTTGGATATTCCGTGATTGTCAAGACCATAATCACTCTTCAACGCTTTCGCTTCGTTCTCTGTCGGTGTCTTTATATTCAAAAGGTTGTTCATAACCAATCCCTCACGAGCTTTCGTTCCCCTATATAGATTTCTTTTGGTGCTGATGGATCAAGTGCCCAGCTGATGCGTTGAATTCCTTCCTTTATGTCTTTAATCGATCCGGCATAGCTCAATCTCAGATATCCTTCCATGCCGAACTCTTTGCCCGGCACCGCGACTACGAGCGCCTTCTTCAGCAAGAGGTTTGACAACGCAACCGAATCTTTCATATAAGCGCTAAAGTCCGGCAGGCAGTAGTAGGTGCCGTCAGGTTTTGTCGTCCTCACGCCGTTCATCGCGGTAAGCTCCTGCATCATCACGTTCCTGTTGTTCTCCAGCGTGAGCCGGAGACTTTCAACGGCAGACTGCAGTCCCGTAAGTGCGCCTTCCGCGGCGGCCTGAAGCAATACCGCCGTGCAAGAAGTTATCTGGCTTTGCACATTTGTCATCACTTCAACAAGTCTTCGATTGGCGATCGCCCAGCCAATGCGGAAGCCGGTCATACCGTAAAGCTTGGAGACTCCGTTTACAACAATGACGTGGGTGGATTCTATGTCTTTCTTCGTGAACTTGTAAGCTGACGGCGCAGTCTTCCCGTCAAAGACAAGTTTGTGGTAGATATCATCCATGATTACGTATATCCCTTTGTTCTCACAGAACTCGACCAGGGCACTGATGAAACTCTCCGGATACACAATACCAGACGGGTTGTTCGGGCTGTTAACAATGATGGCACGCGTGTAAGAGCTGACGGCTTTCGTTACGTCTTCCATCCTCGGGTAGAAACCACCATCCTCCGGCGTGACTATTACCGGCACCCCATAAACCATCTTCACCATTTCGGGATAGCTGACCCAATATGGTGCCAGGATAATCACTTCATCTTGCGGATTAATCAACGAATAGAGAAGGTTGTAGACCGACTGTTTCGCACCGGCCGACACAATCACGTTTTCGGGCGCAACTACCCGATCATAGTTCTCCTCGGTGTACTTTATAATTGCCTTCTTCAGCGACGGTATACCGTCGGTTGGTGTGTACTTTATCTCTCCAGTATTCAACTTTGCGGCCGCTCCGAGGATAGCGGAAATTGGAGCCTTGTTTTTCGGTTCACCCGCTCCTAGGTGAATTACTGCTTCGCCCTTTTCTCTGAGCAGTCTGGCTTCTTCATTCAGTTTTAGTGTCGGCGATTCAGCAATCGATTTGGCTAACTGACTCAAGACCATCGGTCACACAAACTCCTTCTGTAATTGTTACTCAGTTTTTTTATTGTCTATTTGGGAAACACGTACAGGAAAACGGGCGTCGATGCTCGTGAAACGAATTCAGATCCGCAATAAAGTAAAAAAATGGTTGCGGCCACCGTTTGCTTGCATAATGATTCTTACGAACACATCCTGGAAGCCCATTACTCTCGTTGCGGACTTGAGAGACGACCACCTCATCGGGAATCACTCTTATTCGATTTTGCCGTCCCAAAATCCGCAGTGCCTACAAACACAGCGGTGCTGTGACGGACAAAAAATCGTGCCCCGGCTCGAGGCTTAGATTCCTCAGGTGAATTTGTACTCAGCTTCTCCGTCCATGTTCCATACACCTTACCGCCGTACGCAGCAAG
>JAKASW010000102.1 GCA_021818875.1 Bacteroidota bacterium | reverse complement strand
GGATGTGGCCGATCATCGCGCTTGCGACAAAACTTTCTTCCGAAGGCCCGGTATTCTTCAAGCAGGAGCGGTGGGGCCGCGACAACAAGAGATTTTATGCTTACAAATTCAGGTCGATGGTTCCAACAAGCTCAGACCTCGGACAAGATGGGAAATACCAACAGGCTAAGAAGAACGACCCAAGAATAACCAGGGTAGGAAGACTCCTGCGAAAGACCAACTTTGATGAGCTACCACAGTTTTGGAATGTTCTCATGGGAGACATGAGCGTCGTGGGCCCGCGGCCTCACCCGACTCCGCTAAACATGGAGTCGAGAGATTCCGTGCCGATGTATATGCAGCGGCACCTCGTGAAACCTGGCGTCACCGGATGGGCGCAGGTAAATGGGTACCGGGGAGAGACGCGCGATCCGGCGTTGATGAGAAAGCGAGTCGAGCACGATGTGTGGTACATGGACAACTGGTCGTTCGGACTGGACATCCGTATCATACTCTTGACAGTTTGGGAGACAATCAAGGGAGATCCGAGGGCGTATTAGGGGGATCATGGAATTTTGGAGGACTGTCCCGAAAGGAACGATTTAGTCGGAATGATGGAACATTGTTCGATAAATTCATTGTTGAAATCTAAGGTCGATATGAAAAGAAACACCTTTTACTTTTTCTTCCTGGTGCTCTTCCCTCTTGCAGCTGCATTTTCGCAGTCGAGTCCTTACGGCAATCTGACGCCGCAGCAGCTCCAGCAGAAGGCCGCCGCAATGGGTTACGATGTCGATACGAACCAGGTCAAGATGCTGGAACAGAGTCAACAGTTAGGGCCGCAAGAGCCGACCGCCGCGCTACCTCAAGCCACTATGCCGTCCCCGAAAATGACTGCGGTCACTCCACCTGCGCTTCGTGCCCGATCTGATTATCTGGTTCCCGCCTTCGCCGACAGGCCCGGCGCCGATAGTCTTCCCGCGTTCGGATATAATGTGTTCACTTATTCGCCGACCACTTTCCAGCCGGCTGAGAATGTTCCTACTCCTGTCAATTATGTTATAGGTCCGGGCGACGAAATCATCATCTCCCTTTGGGGAGAAACCCAGCTGGTTCAGGACCTCGTGGTCTCGAAGAATGGAGACATATATATACCCGATGTCGGATTGATCAGCGTGAACGGCCTGACTGTAAGCGAGCTCCGTCAAAAGTTGTACGAAAGGCTGTCGAGAGTTTACTCGTCACTCCGTACAGGTTCCAACGGATATGCCGGGACACACCTCAACGTCTCAACCGGACATCTCAGGAGCGTGAAGATTTATGTACTCGGCGAAGTGGCTAAGCCGGGCGGCTACACACTTCCCGCACTTTCATCGGCCTTCACCGCCCTTTATTACTCAGGCGGCCCAACCATTAACGGTACGCTAAGGAACGTTGAGGTCCTGCGGAACGGCAAAGTCGTTGCCAACATCGATCTGTACAACTATCTGATTAGTGGAAACCAGTCCGAAGATGTACGTCTCAATGATGGAGACATTGTCTTCGTTCCACCAGTGGGCAAAAGGGTTGCGATCGTCGGAAGTGTATTTCGACCCGCAATATACGAGCTCAAGAAAGGCGAGACGCTCGGAGATTTATTGAAGTTCGCCAGCGGACTCACTTTCAATGCATACTACCAGACAGTACATATCAACCGGGTCGTGCCATTCAACGAGAGAGGCGATTACCGAAACAGTATCCTCAACATCGACCTGAGTTTCAAATCGGTCCAAGCACTCGATCGGAGCAGCTACCCGCTGGATAACGGCGACGTGGTAAGTATAGGTGCAGTCAACAACGTTCCACAGGACCGCGTTGTTATCGAGGGCGATGTGCGGCAACCGGGAGTCTACGAACTTATGCACCAGGGTATGACGGTGCGGGACCTGGTCATCAAAGCCGACAGCCTGTTCCCCGATGCCTTCATGGGCAAATCAACCCTGATCCGCACCCTGCCATCCATGAAGAAGGAGGTCATTGCATTCAACCTTGGAATGGCAATGGAGGGCGACGCCTCCGACAACATCTTCCTTCAGAACAGGGACTCTGTAATTGTTTACAGGGACAAGGACTTTTATCCAACAAGGACAGTGACAGTTTCAGGTCAGGTGAGAAAGCCGGGGACCTACCCGCGGCTCAGAGATATGACGCTGACGGATCTCATAATTGACGCCGGAGGGTTAACCGACCTCGCTACCACCAGGGACATCGAGATTACGAGGATGGATACGATCAACTCCGACATCTTCGCAACGAAGTTCACAGTAAATCTGCCGAAGCAATACTGGAATGTCCCGCGTGAGAATGGCTTCAGGCTTCATGATTTTGACCGCGTCCTCGTAAAAACCGATTCGACAAAGACGCTTCCTGAGACCGTGGCAATCAGTGGAGAGGTAGCTTTTCCCGGAACATACACGATACTATACAGGGGTGAACAGCTCGCGAACTTCGTCAACCGGGCCGGAGGATTGAAGAGCAGCGCGTACACAGCCGGGATGTACGTTGTAAGAAAAAATCCACAGTTGAGCATGCTCAAAGCGATCCCCATCCCCGACACCGCTTTCTTCGGCAGCTACCAGGGTCAGCCGATTATCGACCGGGTACAGTTCAATAATGAATTCGGTGACAGGATACCGATCAAGTGGCAGCGAATCCTGCAAGACACCTCTTCAATTTATAATCTGAGAATGATGCCGGGAGACAGCCTGGTAGTACCAAGAGATCCCGGTACAGTGACGGTAGCCGGGGATGTGGGGATTCCTTCAACAGTGCCTTACAAGAAAGGCGCGGGACTGAGTTATTACCTCAAACAGGCCGGAGGCTACACTTCGACCTCGGCAAGGGGAAAGGAAATCGTCCTTCTGCCCAACGGTGCAAAGTGGTACCCGTCAGGCTGGTTCTTCATACCTGATCCCTCTATACTGGCGGGGTCGATAATATACGTACCATCACAGTACAGGATGCCAGGCGCGGATGTCTGGCCGGTGATCAGAGATATCATTACCGTCGTCAGCTCAACGGCAGTCCTGATATTGACAATACAAAAATTGTAAACGCTGGAATTCTCAAATGGATGACAAACAGACAAACAACGATAACCTCGATTCGTTCGACGAAGAAGAAATATCGTTTGAAGAAGGTTTTCGGCGCACCGTCTTGAAACTCCGACCGCATTTTCAAAGCCTGTGGGCAAACAGGAAGAAATTCATTCTGTTCAACGCTACCATCGGTATCGTTACTATCGCAATTCTCCTTTTTCTCGTGAAGAACTATTACGTCAGCACTGTAACTATACTTCCCGACTATGGTACGAAAGAGACTTCACTGAGCCAGCTCAGCAGCCTTGCTTCGCTTGCCGGAGTGAATGTGGGTCAGGGTTCCGCGACCGACATCTATCAGAACCTTCTTACCAGTGAACCGGTCGTAGCGCCGGTCATCTACGCGAAGTACAAGACGGACAGGATTGCGGACTCTGTCAACCTGATACAGTATCTCAAGATCAAGCCGGATAAAAGCTTGCCTGAAAGGCTGCGCCGTCGCGATGCGTTCTTGAAAGCGTACAAGGAAATGGTAAACAGAAGAATCTCGACTAACATGGACCGGCTGACCAAGATACTAACCGTGTCTGTCAAGATGCCCGAGGCGGCACTTTCAGCAGATGTGGTCAACAGACTCGCTCGCTCGCTCGATGATTATATACGGACAAGGAGAAAATCCTACGCGAGCGACCAGCTTGCTTATATCGAGGAGAGGACAGCGCAGGTAAGCGATTCGCTGCGGCGCGCGGAAGACAGCTTGCGTGATTTCCGTGAACAAAACCGTGTGGTGATGCAATCCCCGGAGCTCATGCTTATCCAGGCGAGGTTATCGAGGAACGTGGACATACTCGGTTCCGTCTATCTGGAGCTCAGGAAGCAGTATGAGCTTGCAAAAATCGACGTGATAAAGGATACGCCGATTGTCAACATAGAAAATTACGCCAGGAACCCGATCGTAAAGGCAGGCCCGAAAAAGTTAGTAACGTTGATAGTGATAATGCTCCTGTCGGGAATTTTCTCGGGTTTATACTTCATGTTCAAATCGAGTATGAAGAAATATCTTGGGTACCTGAAAGGTGAAGGACTCCCGGCTGACGGCAAGAGTGTGGAAGAGATTGCACAGGGGGTGCCGGAGAACGACGCCCGCACAGCTGAGACGCGGCACCAAATAGAGAAGCAAAGCTGAAGGACAAATAAGAACTGACGAAATGTTAGGCGCAGAGAAGTGTGAGTAGAACTGGTTGACGATCATCAATTAACGATTTGCGAAGCAGGAAGTACTTCGAAGTCAAAGGTGAGAATAGTGAAAAAGGCGCACGCGAGTGCGCTTTTTTTCTGGCCATAACCCGATCATTTTGTCCCTCTCCCCATGTCTGAGTATCGAAAACTCGAAAGGAGGAAACTTAATGAGGGATAGGAATCGAAGTGCACATCTCCGCAATGATCCTATCGAGAGACTCATGGACATATATTGCACGAACAGATTTCTGCGGCTCACCGACATTCTTCGACGTTCCGGAAAGCTTAGGCATTGCCGGACTTACAAGCCTGGGGAGCAGCCATTCGGACAACTGCACAGCAGAAGAGGCATATCTTCCGGTAAACACAACTGCGTCCACTCCGTCCATGATGGCGATCGCCGATCCACAACTCAGCAGCACCCTATACTGAAGAAGATTCCTCGCCTGTCCGTATTTTTCGTCCCCTCGAAATAGATCTTCAATGGTTATCGATTTTTCAGCCAATGCGCTCAGGCCACTTTTCCTCGACAGCATTTCATTTGTCATTTCCGGCCCAAGCTTGCTTTCTAACAACATCACCACGCCGGGATCCATGTCGCCACAAGTTGTATTCCCCGGCAAACCTTCCAATGGCGTCGAGCCGCTCGATATCATGACAGGCTTGCGGTTATAAATCGCCGCTACTTCGGGAACGGGTCCAAGGCATATAGATATTATCCTGTTCGCGTCGGGGAATTCTCTTTGGCCTCTTCTCAAACCCTCCTCATGAAACAATCCATGATATCCGTATTTCCGGTAGGCCCGACTCTTTTTTCCAGACAGGTCGGACGATGAATCGCCGAGGGCATAAGTCCTTTCTTGTAGCGGAAGGTCGACAAAGAAGGAAGTTTCAAAGAAGAGTAAAATTTCCGGAGCGGGTATGATACGCTGGAGGTTCTTCAGCAACTTGATCACCGGGGGCAGATCGACGGGTGACTCTCGAACCAAATCTTCTAATGCCCGCAGATGTGTTCCATTATAAGCCAGAGGAGTCTCGGATTCATTCCCCCCGTAAACAACTCTTATAGCCACCGTATCCACCTTGTAATCTTCGACGAGCTTTCTGACCGCCGCGAACGATGCTCCCGGCCCCCTCAGCTTCATCCGGCCGCTCCTGACAATATCCAGATGCGGCTTCAGGCCGGACGAAGCGCCAGCTTCTGCCTGGTACGCGAAATAATTAATAGATATTCCTTCCGGTATCAGGACAATTAACTTCTTCATCTTATCACTCCTTCGCTCCCGAGACATTGTACTCGATTTCCAGATTCGGCAGCTCCGATCCGACAGGGCTTAAGCGGTAGGCTCTCTGCGCAATGGCTGTCTCTTCATCTGTCTTTACAACCAATACACGGACTCTGCTATCCGAGGTAGAAACATCTGCCGGATACTTCGCGATGTGAGTGTTCTTCCACTCGTCCAGCTCAATGCCGAAGTAATCCATATTCCTGCATATAGTTTCGCGCACGAGCGGCATTGTCTCTCCTATGGTATCTGTAAATGTGATTGCATCGACAGAGCCGACCGCCGTAAGATATGCACCGAGATATTTTTTTATTCTCCAAAGATAAACGTCAAGAGCAGTTTGCGCCCTGTCGTCGTCACTTGTAAGAGTTTTCTTTATGACATCTCTTATGTCGGATGAGCTGCCGTATAATCCCAGCACGCCGCTCTTCTTGTTCAGAATCCTGTTGACTTTGGCGTCGTCTCCGCCTGAATACACTATCATTTTCAGGACTATTGCCGGGTCCAGGTCGCCTGACCTGGTGCTCATCACCAGACCCAGAAGTGGAGAGAACCCCATCGAGTTGTCCACCGATTTCCCGTTTACAACCGCGCAAAGGCTCGCACCGCCGCTGCCGAGATGGCAGCTTACCGCATTGAGCCTTTCCATCGGGATTCCAAGGAACCTCGCGGCTTCTTCCGTTACATATCGATGACTGATTCCATGAAAGCCATACTTCCTGATTCCCAGCCTGTTTCTGATTTCTTTCGGGATGGGATACGTTGCGGCGTAGTCAGGAATTGTAGAATGAAATTCAGTATCTAATATGATGGCCTGCGGAACGCCCGGATACTCATCCATGCAATACGAGATTAAATCGATGACCGGTGGATTGTGGACCGGGGCAAGGTCTTTTGTCCTCACGAGTGCGGGCAGGTCTTCCCGGGAAAGTATGGCATCACTTCTGAACTCTGTACCACCATGTACATATCGATGGGCAAATAATTCCGGCATCGGCTTATTCCCCATTTCGACCAGGTTCATGACTTCGGAGAATGCTTCGCGGTAACCGACAATTTTCTTGGTCACGGTCTCTTCTTTGCCCCCGACTCTGTAAACGATCTTGGATGGTTCGGAGGTCTTCGCACCTATCCGTTGGACCTCGCCTCCAAGTATCTCTTCCAGGGACGGCATCGAGATCATTTTGAATTTCAAAGACGAACTTCCACAGTTCAAAACAAGAATCTCTCTGGCAATCTTTGTGTTAACGGAGTCTTTTGTCATCAATTCGTTACTCATTTCTTCTCCAGGACTCGGAAGAACGGAACACGGATAAAGAACCCCGGTCATATTTGCGTAGTCCATTTTCCGTTCTCCTTGTTCCGTTTCTATATCTCTATGTCCGAAGTCCAGCCGAAGACTGGTACACCAACGAGGCTATGGACAATCGAAGCTGTGCCTAGTATGCCTTCGGTGATATTGGGGAGCTCCACATATTCGTTCGGAAGATGAGCAGTGTTCTCATCTCCGGGGCCGTACCCTATTGTCGCAATGCCGAAGGTTTTCGTCAGTATGCTGCCTGCAGTCCCCATTCCGAGCTGGGGAAGCTTCCATTTACCCGGTTCGCTTTTGCAGCCCGCAGATTCGAGTGCCTGACGCGCGCGATCCATCAAAGGAGAGAACGGGTTGGTCTCCCATGCATTGCTCAGAAACCTGACCTGCACTGTCTCCCCGTTGTTCAACTTTTGTAGCTCCTCCCGGATCTTGATTTTGACATCGAAATCTCCAAAGCCACTTGCGTTGCGGCCGCCTTCCTGACGGAATCCTTGCAGGCTGACTTCTCTGATTTCCCTCGCAAGTTTGTCCGTATCTTCATCTTTGAAAAGCCTGCGGTTCAGAGATATGTTCGCTGTGCCTGTCTCGTCGTCGATCCGCGGCTCTTCTACTTTCATCAGTTCCACGCCGTGGTTGGACCCATTTGACCGGCTTACATCGACGAGATTTCTGAAAACTATATTGGCAGCTTCGTATAGAAAGTTCGGATTCGGAGAATCAAGTCCGATCTTGAACTCGGCCCAGCCGTCATGCCCATAATACAGACCGAGGTTCGTCGGCTCTCCAAGGATTGTATAATCTACTTTCATCTTCAATTCCGGTAGAGTCTTTGAAATAAGACGCTGCACACCAAGGCTCAGCCCGTTTCCTTCTGAGACTGTGGCAGCTACGACGATGTTGCCTCGCAGAGGCAGAAGAGATTTCTTCAGAATATGCGCGGCATACACTTGCATGGCCAGCCCCGACTTGCAGTCGGCACTTCCCAGACCGAAGAGCTTATGGTTCTCGATGGCAGCCGAATAGGGAGGGTATACCCATGCCGATTCTTTCTTTTCGGGAAGCACAGTGTCCATGTGACTGTTCAGTAAGATGGTCTGATCGGAATCGATTCCGTACATTATGCCTATCACATTACCCAGGCCGTCGACAAAGACTTTGTCGAAACCGAGAGATTCCATCTCTCTTTCAACAATTCTTGCAACGTTGTTCTCACATAAGCTCGGACTCGGATTGCTCACAAGTTCAGAGGCAAACCGCGCGGCCTCATTGCTGAAAGCGTTCGCGTATTCTTTAAGCAGTTTGTACATTTTAGTTCCTCGTTCTTTTGTTGTTGTCCACCGGCGATGTCGCTCCGGACAAATCTTGTTCTTCTATTTCAGGATTTCTTGTTTACGTTCAAGTGCATATAGACCAAGAACTGTGCCGTGATCGACCCGGCAAATTCAACCGCATTGGGAGAAAATCTATTGTTGCTGAATTCAAAGCTTTGTAATTTGCAATAGTGCTATTGCAAAGTGAAAGCTGAGGATTTACGGGTGGAAGAGATAGTCAGGTTCTCGGAAGGAACCCTGACTTTTGGCGGACGCGAAGTTGTCCTTCACAGCCTCCATGCTTTTGCACAGTTCAGGAAAGACCTTCTCGATGCGGCAAGCCTCGATCACGCAAGGAGCATCCTTACAAGGTTCGGATATTTCCAGGGACAAGCGGACGCGTCAGTACTTGTCAACGATTTCAATTGGGATGACAAGCTCGAGATTATAAAGGCCGGCTGCAAACTCCATTCACTCGAGGGAATTGCAAGAGACTTAATCAATGAGCTCTCGTACGAGGACCAGTCCGGACGATTTATGATGGAGCTTACCTGGGTCGATTCGAAAGAAGCTGAGGAACACCTCTATGTCAAGGGGAAGACTGACCACCCGGTTTGCTGGATCCTGGCAGGATATTTCAGCGGCTTTGCGTCGTTCTGTCTCGGCAAAGACATCTACTTCATCGAGCGATCATGCAAGGCAGAAGGAAACGCCGTTTGCCATGCGACAGGCAAAGACCTCGTATCATGGGGCAGCGAGATAAAGCCTTACCTGGACTACTTCAAATCGCACGACATCAAACAAAAGATCGAGAAGCTTACCGAGCAGCTCAAGAAGAAGGCCTCGCTCGTAAAGAAGTATGAAAAAGAAATCGAGGCACTCGGCACAACGGCAAAGCCGTCGTTTGTCGAGATCCACAGTAACGCATACAAACAAATCCTGGTAGTCGCAAACAAAGTGGCACCATTCGACTCTACCACCCTGATAACCGGAGAGACCGGGTCAGGAAAAGAGGTGATGGCGAAATATATACACAAACAGTCGCCGCGAGCGAAGGGGCCGTTTGTCGCAGTGAATTGTGGTGCGCTGCCGGAGTCTCTTCTGGAAAGTGAATTATTCGGGCACAAAGCCGGATCTTTCACGGGCGCAACGAAAGACCGGGTGGGGCTGTTTGAAGTGGCACAACGGGGAACTTTGTTCCTGGATGAAATAGGAGATATAAGCTCGACGATGCAATTGAAGATTCTTCGTGCACTACAAGAGCACGAGATACTTCGGATAGGAGAAAACATTCCCCGGAAAGTGGACATCAGAGTCATCGCCGCAACCAACAAGGATCTGCATGAGCTTATCAGGGAGAAGAAATTCAGAGAAGACTTGTATTACAGGCTGAGCGTCATGGAGATAAGAGTGCCGGCTTTAAGAGAGCGCAAGGACGATATTCTCCCGCTTACAAGGTTCTTTGTCGATCGCCTTTCGAAGAAACTGAAGATGCGAAATCTCCACATCGACGCTTCATGCATCGAGCCGCTCCAAAATTACAGCTGGCCTGGAAATGTGAGAGAACTGGAGAACGTGATCGAGAGAGCAGCGATCCTCAGTCCGGACGGAACTATTCTGCCGGAGCATTTCCCTCCCTCCATAGCAAACCGACAACAAATCACGTTTGAATCCGTAATGAATGGCAACCCTTCGCTACAGAACATGGAACAGGCATATATCGAAAGGATCATGGAGCTTACCGGGGGAAATAGAACGAAGGCAGCACGAATCCTTGGAATTGACGCGTCGACACTTTGGAGGAAACTAAAGCAGGGGGGAAGAAAAGAATAATGGAGTTATGGAATCATGGAATTTTGGAGCGACGAAATGTAAACTCGCGGTTCCTCTTTTGTGTTTTCCAATAATCCAAAGCTATCCTGAACGGACGTTTTCCCTACCATCCCATCCTATTCCTGAGCGAAGTGATGTGTGCGACATGGTGCTTGCAATGCCACGCGTACAACTGCAGCGTCATCTCAAGGGTTTGAATCCCGCTCTCCGGATGGCGGAATGTCCGCCTGAAGTCATCCGGTTTCATACTGCGCAGCAGGAAGACCCAACGGTGGTGAAGTCCGTCTAACAGCCGGAGAGAGAATTCGACATCTGCCGACTTTGCATCGGGAAGTTCCGCCCATACTCCTTGTTCATACGGTTTTATGGTCGGCTCATTCTCGGTCAAAGCGAGCCTGAAGCGCACGTAGGCGTTCATGTGGCTGTCCGGCAGATGGTGAACCACTTGTCTTACAGTCCACCCACCGGGACGGTATGAAGCCTCTAGTTGTTGCTTCGAAAGTCCGTTTATGGCCTCACGAAGATGTGTGGGAAGGTCGGCGATATCGTTGATCAATCCGATGCGCTTTGCTTCGGTCAACTGCGGCTCGGAGCTAAAGCGTCCGATGGGGTAGCTCAAATCTTCCATTTATTGCATCCTTCTCATCGATCTATTGCCGATTGCCGGTCTCGGCAGGCGTGTCGGTTTCTTTTTCTGCTGAGCCGGTTTCACCAGAAGTTCCTCGCTTGGCTTTCTGTTCATAAGGTACTGCTGCCCGATCGACAGGAGGTTGAACACGAAGTAATATAGGTTCAATCCGGCGGGGAAGTTGTTGAACAACACCCAGAACATGACCGGCATGAACCAGACCATGAATTGCTGTCGGGGATCTTTTATCGTCATCTTCTGCTGGACGAACATTGTTATCGCCATAAGCAGAGCGAGGCCGCTGACCTGGTTCATTCCGATAATGGGAACCGTGAAAGGCAGCCGCAGTATCGTATCCGGAACCGACAGATCTTTGATCCACCATATAAAATTCGACTGTCTCAGTGCTATGTTGCTTTCGAAGATTGCCCAGAGTGCATACAGAATCGGCAGCTGCAGGACCATCGGTAAACAACCGCCGAGAGGATTTATTTTGTACTCTTTGTAAAGATTCATCACCGCCTGGTTCATCTTCTGCGGATCTTCTTTATACTTCTCCTTGATATCATTCATCATCGGCTGCAGGGCCTGCATCTTCCTCATAGATTTCATACTTGAGAGTGTCAGTGGGTTTAACAGTATCTTGAGGACAATCGAGAAGATGATAATGACGATCCCATAATTGGGAATGAATGAATGGATAAATTCAAATGACGGAAGCATAATGTACTCGGCGATCGGGCGGATTATCCACTTAAACCCCATGCCCACTGTCTCTTCCAGGCCGACGTTGTACGACTTCAGGAGATCGTAATCCCGCGGGCCTATGTAGACCATGAACGAATCCACCTGTACCGGCCGGGCAGAATACTTCATCTGAAGGGCGGTCACATACTCTCTCTCCAGGCCGTTGTTCGGAAGAGTAGTCTCCGTACCATGGAGATATGCACCCTCCGCCTGCTCCCCCTTAGTGACGATAGCGCTCTCGAAGTACTTCGTGGTCTGGGCCACCCACGATGTTCGCCCGTTCAGCTCCTCGTTGGCAGGCTTCTTTTCATTTGATGCAACCACGGAAACTATATCACCGCCATTGTCGGCATAAGCCTTGGAGAAGTTCGACTCGTCGACACTGTTTTGTTCGGTGTAATTCAATCCATGCGCCCAGACAACCTGGTACTGGTAGTCCGCAATGTACGATTGCATGTTTCTGAAGATGACTTGCGAGCCGAAGTTGTATTGTCCGTTTGTAAAGGTGTAGTCCCTGATGATTTGTGACGAGTCGCCTACGGTGAGTACAAAACTGAGCTTGTAGGATTGGTGATCTCCGAGTTTAATCACTGTTCCGTTCTTGAACGGAGCACCGAAATAAAGATTTTTGCTATCGATAAGCTTTCCGTCTGAACTCTGGAACAGAAGACTGTAGTCTCCGTTGTGATCATAGTTGACCAGCTCCAGCGGATATCCGTTCCATGTCTTGTATTTTGTCAGGGTCCAGTCCTTGATCATCCCGCCCTGTGTTGTGAGCACGGCCGTATAGAGATTAGTCTCGATCGTTATAGTTTTTGTGGCACCATGTGCCAGCGGCGCGAACGCCCGTCCATATAATCTGAGCGCGGCAGTATCTGCCGCCTGGAGGTTCGACATTCTCTTGCCGCGAGTCAGCACCCCGGCAGACCCAGGAGCACCAGGGGACCCGGACGTGGCTGCTGATTCAGCTTTTGAGCCGGCCGACTGTTCCGTAGCTTGCTTTTCCCCCTTAACCTGCGTAGGCTCCTTTGGTGTATTGAAGTACATCCATGCGAAAAGGATGAGCGTGATTACGATAATTCCTATTGTCTCGGTCTTCCCCATTTACATTCCTTCGATGTTATGGCTCTCGCATCTTCGCGGGACTGGGTCGTATCCACCACGGCTGAAAGGATTACATCGTAGAACCCTCCACACGCTCAATCCGAATCCCTTGACCAGGCCATGGATGTGCAGGGCCTCAATCGAGTAAGCAGAACAACTCGGATAAAATCTGCAGGATGGCGGAAAGAGCGGCGAGATAAGATTTCTGTATAGCTTGATCAGCAGGATCAAAGCCTCAGCGGGCAAGTTCTTTGCTGACTTCCGATAGTAGATGTCCAAAGTCCTCTTCAATTTCTCTTAAAGACGTTTTGTTCGGAGAGAGATTCTGAAGGCAACTCACGACGAGTACTAATCCAATCCCGTTCCTCTCGGCCATCAACCTTATCTTCTCTCTGCTTCTTCGGTAGGCTTCCCTCATCAGACGCTTCAACCTGTTTCTATCAACCGCTCGATTGTATTTTCTGCTGACCGTGAAGGCGACCCGGGTCCTTGGAGCTTCACCGGTCGAGTGCGACAAGATATAGCTCAATGATACATATTCACCGGCCCGTCGCCTTCCTTTCCTAAGGACTTCTCCGATCTCGCGCGACGATTTGATGATTTCTGTTTTGGGAAGCGTTGGAGTGCCGTCCATCTCCATCCTGGGATGCTGCAGCCGGCAAAGTCATTTCCACCAATGATCTACTTCTCGTCGCTCACAGTCAAACGCCAACGACCCTTCGCTCGCCGTCGCGCCAGTACCTTTCTGCCCGACTTGCTTCTCATCTTTGCGCGGAAACCGTGAGTTCTTCGCCGCCGCGTATTATGCGGTTGAAACGTTCTCTTCATCAGGAAACTCCTCTGGATTTAAATATTGCGGGACAAGATAGTTCAGGCCGGGACAAAGTTCAAGGATAAGGAACCATAAGTGGCGTCTCGGTCTCATTGAACCAAGATTCGTCTAAAAAGACTGTGAGAATCCCAAAAAAATCAACCATCTTTGCGTTTCTGATCCCACCTCGCACCCTTTTTGAGAAATGACTCCCAAAGTTACCTGGTACCGAACAGTAGAGCACACGCGATTGCTCGTTAGGAAACCACTATGAAAAGGGAAAGGATCTGGAGTGTCAGACCATCGCTGAACTCTAGACGGGAAGGTGGAT
>JAKASW010000101.1 GCA_021818875.1 Bacteroidota bacterium | reverse complement strand
AGCGCTAGTCACCCAAAGCTTGGCTACGCAAAGGATTTGATTCAGGTTTTCCAGCAGATCCTTCCGATCATCGTCGAGAAGAACATCAAGGTCATAACCAACGGCGGAGGTGTGAATCCTCAATCATGCCGCGAAGCGATTTTCGAAGTTGCGAAGAAAAGCGGCGTGAAGGAATTGAAGGTCGGCGTAGTCTATGGCGATGATATCTCGGGTCAGATTGACGGGTTGACGGACAGTAGCAACGAATTGAAGAATATGGAAACCGGTGAGTCATTGAAATCCGTCAGGAATAGACTCCAGAGTGCAAACGTTTACTTCGGAGCTTTTCCTATCGCCGAAGCTTTGAGACAGGGAGCAAACATAGTACTCACCGGAAGGACGACAGATACAGGTTTGACACTAGCGCCGATGATCTACGAATTCGGCTGGCGAGAGAACGATTATGATAAGCTGGCAGCCGGCATCGTGGCAGGACATATACTCGAATGCGGCGGTCAATCTTCCGGTGGGAATTTTATGAAAGACTGGAAGAATGTTCCAGACCTTGCCAATATCGGTTTCCCTATTGCAGAAGCTCATCCTGACGCGACGATCTACATTA
Organism: Bacteroidota bacterium; assembly: GCA_021818875.1. Classification (GTDB taxonomy): domain Bacteria; phylum Bacteroidota; class Ignavibacteria; order Kryptoniales; family JAKASW01; genus JAKASW01. Next base: position 13,254 of record JAKASW010000101.1, on the reverse strand, counting down.
CGAAGCATGATGGCACAGGCGGACTGGTTTCCATCGACACGGTCAAGGAGCAGCTTTTGTATGAGATCGGAGACCCGGCAGAGTATATCACTCCGGAAGTAGTCGCGGATTTCACGAGCATCAAACTCGAAGATGCTGGCAGGAACCGCGTAAAGGTGTTTGATGTGAAGGGAAGAGCGCCGACGGATTTTTACAAAGTATCCATGGCGTACTCGGACGGATACTTCGCGGTTGGAACCCTGACGTACGGCTGGCCGGATGCGCTGGAGAAAGCACAGGCGGCAGACGAGATCATGCGACAACGATTGAAGGGACTCGGTTTTGCCTATGATGAGTTTCATACTGAATTTCTCGGTTACAACTCATGTCATGGCCCGCTGAGTCCTGTACCATCAGAGCCGAACGAGATTGTTCTTCGCGTGGCCGTTCGCAGCCGTGACCATGATGCTGTCGAGGCTTTCGGTCGTCAACTTGTGCCGCTTGTTTTGACAGGGCCTCCGACCGTTACCGGATTCGGAGCAGGAAGGCCGAAGGCGCAGGAAATCGTGGCATACTGGCCGGCGCTGATCAGGAAGACGGCGGTGAAGCCAATTGTAGAAGTCAAGGAACTCTGACGGAGGAATTGTAAATTCCCAGTTCTGAATTTTAAATTCAAAATTCAACATTTAGAAGTCAAAGCTCATGAAGAAAGTAAAATTGCTGAGGCTTGCTCATGCCCGGAGCGGCGACAAAGGAGACGCATCGAATATCGGCCTCATCGCCAGGAAGCCGGAATATTATCCGATCCTGAAAAAGAAGGTGACTGTGGATGCGGTGAAAAACCATTTTGCCGGAATCTGCAAAGGAAAGGTGGAACGATTCGAAATGGAGAATCTGTGTGCGCTGAATTTCCTTTTGCACGAGGCGCTAGGTGGTGGTGGTACGGTGTCTCTCCGCAACGATGCGCAGGGAAAGACAATGAGCACGGCGCTGCTCAGGATGGAGATAGAAGTACCCGAGGAGCTTGACGTTGAGTACGATACTGGTTCATTGAATTTGAAAAGTGAAACGGGGAACCGGCCAGAAGGGGATGCTGCAGATGGGCGAACAAAAAGCAGACTTTAGCCTTCGGCATCGGTTAGAAACCGACACCTCGCTAAGAGCGTGAAACCCCAGCGGGGTTTAACGCTTTGTGGCAGCCGCCTCCCGAAGGGATAAATGTTTCTAACGGATGGCCGCTTTTGCGACAAGGCGGACCCCCGACAGGCCTCCTGTCATCGCGAGACCCACGAAGCGGGGCGCCTGCCTGTCCGTTAGTCAGGTGGCGATTCCCTTCATGGTGGTACGGTTTTCAGGCTTCGTGTCTGGGATAGCAGCGCCGTCTGACCACCGCTGCGAAAAAGGAAAAGTGCTCAAATCCTTTTCGAGAAGTTTGAAATTCTTTTCTGATTTAGCTAAACGCATTCAGGAAACGCAAAAGGGCGAGTTTTGCAAAAGGGACCAAGGAGTTGTTAGATGAAATCAGCCGAGAAGGGGCATTTGCAATATCATGAGTGAACCCACTATGGACGGCAAATCTTAAGACATCAGGTAGCAACAAATCAAAAAGCTTAAGGAGCTCTTTCCCGAAGTAGTCTCTGAAGGAAAGGTCGATTACGAAAAGCTCAAGCTAGCGTTGGGCGAAGACATTACGATTGACAACGAGCGGTACGTACTCAACTGGGCTGGAAAGAGCGATGCATTTAGAGCGATTCAAACGCAGACAACGGCGACGCTGAAGCCGCAACGCGATCAGTCGGTTGACTTCGACACGACGCAGAATATTTTCATCGAAGGCGAGAACCTTGAAGTTCTGAAGGTACTTCAGAAGTCGTATTACGGCAAGGTGAAGATGATCTACATCGACCCGCGGTACAACACGGGGAACGACAGCTTCATTTATCCCGACAAGTTCAGCGAGACGAAGGACGAGTACCTCCGGCGCATCGGCGACAAGGACGAGGCTGGTTACCTGACGAAGGAAGGATTTTTCAGGAAGAACAGCAAAGAGAACGGGCAGTATCATTCCAACTGGCTCTCCATGATGTACCCGCGGCTATTCCTCGCGAGGAATCTTTTGCGCGACCACGGCGTGATATTCGTTTCGATAGATGACAACGAAGTGCACAACCTGCGACTGATGATGAATGAGATTTTTGGAGAAGAGAATTTTGTGGCGGAAATAGTATGGAAGAAAACTTATGGTGGGGGATCAAAAGCAAAACATGTCATTGGGCTTCATGAGTATGCTTTATGTTTTTCGAAGAACAGAGAAAGACTGGGGATAATTGAGCTTCCGCCTGATCCTGAGGCAAAAAAATATTACACAGGGAAAGATGACAAATTTGAAGTAAGGGGGCCATTTAGAACGCAGCCTCTCGCTACAACAAGCATGGATGAGAGGCCGAATCTTCGGTCCCCCATTATTTGGAACGGAGATGAGATATGGCCAGAGAAACAATGGCAATGGTCAAGGGACCGCGTTGAGGAGGCTCTGGCGAACAATGAACTGATAATATCGAAACAATCAGGCAAATGGTCTGTTCGTTACAAGCAATACCTCTATGATGAAGAAGGTCAAGAGAGAAGCGCATAGCCCTTTTCGGTACTTGAGGGACCATATACCCAAGAGGGCACGAGCGAGATCAAAGAGATCTTTGGAGACGGGAAAATCTTCCCTTTCCCAAAGCCTTCGACGTTGATAAAGCACCTTTTGGGATACACATGGAGAAGCCAAGACACGATTGTGCTAGATTTTTTTGCGGGCAGCGGTGCAACGGCGCAGGCTGTCATGGAACTAAACAAAGAAGACGGCGGAGACAGAAGATTCATACTGGTACAGCTTCCCGAAAAGACCGACGAGGACTCGGAGGCGTACAAGGCGGGATATAAGACGATTGCGGATATTTGTAGGGAAAGAATTAGAAGAGTAATAAAGAACCTCCCCCCAACCCCTCTCCAAATGGAGAGGGGGTACGGGGTGAGGACGGTTTTGAGAATCTGTTTAAAGGTGCGACGCCCACGCTGTTTGAGTATGCGCATAAGATGCGTTTGGTGGATAAGACGGAGGCAGAGGACCGTTTGTGGCAAGCACTTAGAAGCAGGAAGGTCGAGGACTGCAAATTCAGAAAACAGCATCCGATTGGGAAGTTCATCGCGGACTTTTACTGCCACGAGAAGAAATTGGTGGTTGAAATAGATGGTGGATACCATAATGAGCAGGAACAGAAAGACCACGACGCAGCCAGAACGCAAGTAATGAACGAACTTGGAATAAAGGTGGTTCGTTTTTCGAACGAAGAAGTTTTGAAAGATATAGAAAAGACGGTGAATAAGATTGCCGAGGCACTGAAAAGTAACCTCACCCCGCGGCCCCTCTCCACTCGGAGAGGGGGTTGGGGTGAGGTCGGTTTTAAATCTTTCACGCTGGAACCTTCAAACTTCAAAGTTTGGAGAACAGACACGATCGAGAACGGCGAAGATTTAGTGAAGCAAATGGATGCCTTCGCCGAGCCGACGAGAAAAGGCTCTGAGGCAGACGCCCCCTCCTCCGTCGGGGCAAGCATGGCGTGGGAGATACTTATTAAGTCGGGGTATGAGCTGACGACGAAGATGGAGAACCTCACCTTGTCCTTCGGACATCCATCTCCAAATGGAGAGGGAACGAGTGTGAGGATTTATTCAATTGCCGAGGTCATTCTTGCGCTTGAGAAGATTTCGCAGGAGACGATAGATGAGATCGTCAAGATGAAGCCGAAGAGTTTCATCTGCCTCGACCGCCTTTTCGTAGGCAACGATCAGTTGAAAACAAATGCCGCGCTGCAGATGAAGGACGCGGGAGTGGAGTTCGGGACGATACGAGAAATGCAGAGAGTGCTCTCACGTTACCGAGAAAAAGAAACGCCCCGTTTTCGCGGGGCGTCGGACCAATGCTACTTACATTGGTGCTGTTAAACTTCGGATAAAACATAATACGAAATTCTTAGACAGGCGACATATTGAAGATTTCGGTGCCGCACCTACGGTGCTTAATGTTATTATCTTGTTTACAGCTACAGACATTTCGTCCCTACGGGATTTGATGAAAGAAATGATAACCTCTGCCGGGAGGCCACGGTATTTCAGAGGAGAACAATATTTTGTTGAGTGTCGTTGCTCCGTAGGAGCAAAATGTCTGTACATAGGAAATTGAAATAGAAGGTGAGCTCCGTTAGGGGAGAGAAGGAAGCAAATATTCATATTGGATCCAGAAAACACGAGCCGCTTGAAGAAAGAAATGATAACCATTGTCGGGAGACCATGGTATTTCAGACAAGGATAAGATTTTCTGGAGTGTCGTTGCTCCGTAGGAGCAAAATGTCTGTAGATAATGGATGATTAACAAATCCAAGCTCCGTTAGGAGCGAAACAAAAATGGCAAACACGTTCACCCAAATCTATATTCAAATTGTTTTCTCAGTTCGCCATCGTGCCTCGCTTATCAAAGACGTTTGGCGAGAGAATCTTCACCGATATATAACGGGTATCATACAGAACAAAGGCCACAAAGTGCTCGCCGTAAATTCCATGCCAGATCATATACATATCTTTATCGGTATGAAACCTGACGCCTCGCTTTCCGATCTTGTTCGCGATATCAAATGCAACTCATCAAAGTGGATTAATGATGAAAAGACAAAATTCATGAAATTTGAATGGCAAGAAGGATATGGAGCGTTTTCTTATTCGCACTCTCAAAGAGGTGAGGTTGTTACATATATCCAGAACCAACAAGAACATCACAGGAAGAAATCGTTCAGGGAAGAATACCTTGAGTTCATAAAGAAATTTGAAATCCCTTTCGATTCGAAATACCTTTATGACGTTGAAAAAGGCACAACAGATGAAACAAAGAAACGGGAAGGTCCTGACAATGAAACTCCAATTCGACTCCCATCAGGACTTCCAGATACAGGCTATCCAATCTGTCGTTGGCATTTTCGAAGGTCAGCCGCTCAACACCGGCGACTATGAGTTCTCACTTCAGCAGGCTGACACGAGCCTTGCATTCACAGAGAACGGCGTCGGCAACGTGATCAGACTGACCGAGCAGGAAATACTGAAGAACGTTCGCGCAGTCTAGAAGAGAAATAATATTCCTGTCCCTTCGGGAGAAGAGTCTGCGAACCTTAAGGGCCTCAACTTCTCCGTCGAGATGGACACTGGTACGGGGAAGACATACGTTTACCTTCGCACCATCTACGAACTCAACAAGACTTACGGCTTCAAGAAATTCATTATCGTCGTGCCGAGCATCGCAATCCGTGAAGGGGTTCTCAAGAATCTCCAGATTACTCACGAACATTTTCAGAATTTCTACAACCGTGTTCCGCTGACTTACACTGTTTATGGATCCAGGAACGTTTCGGCACTTCGCGGGTTCGCGCTGAGCAATACGATCCAGGTTCTTGTAATCAACATCGACTCGTTTGCCAAAGATGAGAATATCATCAACAAGCCAAACGATAAGCTGACCGGGAAACCTCCGATCGAGTTTATCCAATACACGAATCCAATTGTCATCGTCGATGAGCCGCAGAACATGGAGACCGAGCTTCGCAAGCAGGCAATCGCGAACCTGAAGCCATCATGCACGCTTCGCTACTCGGCAACTCACCGAGACGTGTACAATCTTGTCTATAAGCTGAGCCCCGTGAAAGCCTACGATCTCGGACTTGTCAAGCAGATTGAAGTCGATTCGGTGGTCAGCGAAGACAGCTTCAACCAGGCGTTCATAAAGCTTGACGGGATAAAAACTCAAAAGACAAAGATCAGCGCGAAGCTGACATTCGATTGCGAGGGAGCGAACGGAGTCCTGCGCAAGTCTGTGGGGGTAAAAAATGGCGACACCATTTACGACCTGTCTAACAAGCGCGAAATGTATCGTGACGGTTTCCTGGTCAACGAGATCAATGCTGAAGAAGGATACGTTGAGTTCTCAAACGGTACCAGACTTGGGGTTGGTGAAACGCATGGCGGACTTCGGGACGATATTATGAAAGTCCAGATCAGGAAGACCGTCGAGGAACACTTCAGGAAGGAAGCGGCTCTGAAACCGAAAGGCATCAAAGTTCTGTCGCTCCTCTTCATAGACAAAGTCAAGAATTACCGGCTCTACCAGGACGGAAAGAAAGCCGACGGAAAGTTTGCCGTCTGGTTCGAAGAGATTTTCAAGGAGTATTCAGCCAAGCCTGAGTTCAAAGGGTTGATTCCGTACGACGTGGATCAGGTTCATAATGGCTACTTCGCTCAGGACAAGAAAGGATTGCTCAAAAATTCGCGAGACGGAAAGACTTCTGACAGCGATACAGAGACCTACGAATTGATAATGAAGGACAAGGAGAGACTGCTTGAGATGAACGAGCCTCTTCGATTCATTTTCAGCCACTCCGCGCTCCGCGAGGGTTGGGACAACCCGAACGTATTTCAGCTTTGCACATTGAATGAAACCACTTCCGAACTCAAGAAGCGGCAGGAGATCGGAAGAGGGCTTCGCCTTGCGGTCAACTCGGAAGGAAACAGAGTCTTTGAAAAGGCCATAAACAGATTGACCGTGGTAGCAAACGAGAGCTACAAACAATTTGCGAAGAAGCTCCAGAAGGAAATCGAAGACGAAACTGGAGAGAAGTTTGAAGGAAGAATAAAGAATAAGAATGAGAAGAAAAAAGTCACTCTTCGCAAGGGATACGATGCCGACCCAAAGTTCATCGAACTCTGGGAGCGCATAAGACAGAAGACAACGTACCGGGTTGAATACCAGACGGAAGAATTAATCCATAAGGCTGCAAAGCGAGTAAGCAAAATGCCGGAGATTCTTGCTCCGCGGATTGTCGCGCAGAGGACCAAACTTGTCATGGATTCGGTTGCCGTGAGCGGAGAAACTACTTCGACTGAATTTTATGAACCCGAATACGGAACCGTCGCGATCCCTGATATAGTCGGGTATATCGAGCAAAGGACGCATCTTACACGTTCGACCATCATGGAAATCCTTCGCCAATCGGGAAGACTACTTGATTGCTTGAAGAACCCGCAATTGTTTCTGGAGAGTACCGTGCACGAGATAAAGACCGAGCTTGAAGCAACTATGGTGGACGGTGTTAAATACCAGAAAATAGAAAACGAATATTATGAGATGCGCCAGTTCCAGACGGAGGAAATTGAAGAATATTTGACGAACCTCTACGGGGTCAAGAACAAAGCGAAAACCATCTTCGATAACATAGAGATCGATTCGCTGTCAGAGACCGAACGCAAGTTTGCTAAAGCGTGCGACGACAACGACGATGTCGAGTTCTTCTTGAAGCTCCCGCGCTGGTTCACGATCGAAACGCCGGTCGGCAAGTATATTCCTGATTGGGCTTTGATGCTGAAGAAAGAGAGGAAACTTTACTTCGTCGCGGAAACGAAATCAACACCTGACAAATCCAAACGTCTTGAGAGCGAGAACCAGAAAATCCAATGCGGGAAAAAGCATTTTGCTGAGTTGAAGGACGTACATTTCACGGAGGCGACAAAGCTCGAGGATGTGGAAAGGGAAGCTGATGAGAAAAGGTAGCCTATCAACTTTGTCGAACTCTCGAGGAGGTCTCTTTCCTCGGCGATTGTAAGTTGGACTCTGTCACCGGACAAACCCTCTTCCTCCAACCCGTTTCCCACCGAGTCCGTTGATAGAACAGGCAAGTGTTTCTATATTTCTGCTGACGAAATCAGGGCCAACAAATACGATCTCTCCATCTCCTGTTACAAACAGATCGAACATAAGGAGATCGAATACGAGAAACCGGAGGTGATCATGGCGAAGATTCAAAAGTTAGAGAATGAAATCGAAAAAGACGTAATGGATATTGAAAAAATGATTGGCGGGGAGGGATATTCAAATTCGAAGTAAGCAGAGGAATCTCTGCGTAAATTAGCAAAGGCAAAAGGACTTGATTGGGATTCCATGGTTGAGGAAGACCGAACGAATTTTGTGGATGGCCTGGTCCATGAAACGCGAAGTGATGTTTCGTGAATTAAGAAGGAGATGGTGAATAGAATGCCAACAGTTAAGAAGAAGTATCTCACCGATGAAGCAGGAAAGCGGGTCGGAGTGATCGTGGACTTGAAGACCTTCGAGCGAATCGAGGACGAGCTTGATGAGCTCGCGTGCATAAGGGCTTACGACAAAGCGAAGCCGGAGGCGGGTGCAGCCGTGCAAAGAGGGGATTACGTTACGCTGGAGGAGTATCTTGCCAAACGCAAATCCAAAAAGAGGGTAAGGCGAAGCAGCGGGAATAGATGAACCATCGCTACCGGGTCCTCATTCCAAAGCCGGTCTAAAAAGAACTTGAAGAGCTGCCGAGCGTCATTCACAAAAGAATCATATCGATCATTTCAGCCCTGGAAGACAATCCGCGTCCCCATGGGTGTCTGAAGCTTTCCGGCCGGGAAGGCTGGAGAATGAGAATCGGTGAATACAGGGTAATCTATGAGATCGACGACGAAGAACGAACGGTCCTTCTGCTCCGCGTAGGACACAGACGGGAGATCTACAGATAGATGAATCGCAATTCTCCATCCTGCGAGATCAAATGAACAATAGGTTTGAAGTCAGGACGATTAGTGAAGTCTGCGGAGTCAATTCGCGCGAGACAAGGGATCTCACGAAACATAGCAGATGATCCATGGTTCCTAAAAAGAAAATCAGCCAGGTCAAATATGCTGCTGCAGGCGCCGACGATTTTCAACCCGGGTCGCACAGGACAGTTCTCCGCAACAAGTTGGGCATCATCAAAGTCCGAGAGATTGAAGACGCAGAGCTTAAGGGCTATATAGATGCCGAGGTTGCTTTGATGAGAGATATGTCTGTGGACCGCAGATTTGCTCATGCTGATGTCGATGGAATCCACAAGTTATTCTTAGGAGAAATTTATGATTGGGCAGGAAAACAAAGAGATGTGAACTTGTCCAAGGGTGGTTTCACATTCGCTCCCGCGAAATTCATCCCTCAACTCATGGTGTAGTTCGAGGAAAAGTGCATAACGAAGTTGACGCCATGTGCCGGCAAGACAAAGGACGATGTTGCTTATGCCATCGCGGTTGTGCACGTTGAATTTCTCTTGATTCATCCCTACACGGAAGGAAACGGTAGAACGGCGAGGCTATTGGCAACGCTTATCGCTTATCATGCCGGGTTGCCGGGTTTGGATTTTACTACGACTTAGAAACCCACTGCCTTTGGCAGTGGTGATGTAAGGATGGCTTTGCCAGTCGAACTCACCCCTTTCTCCCCTCTCTTTTTCGAAAGAGAGGGGACGGGGGTGAGTTCGGTTGGAGATGCTGAATTTCTTGAATGACAAGATCTGTTGGACATATATCCTTTTCACAAGCCACGGGCTTTGCCGGTGGTAGTTCACTCATAAACTTGGAGCTCAAAATGTTTGATCGGCAAAACAGGCTTGCTAAGGTGCCCGTGATCTTCGTGGTCCTGTTCTTTTGTCGTTATCACCGGGCCCCAGGGGGGCATAAGCTTGCCCTGGGGATTAACATCCTGCTGGGTACGTAGAGAGCAAAGGCCTTTGATAAACGAAAGCTTATCATTTCTTTTCCGGAAGAAAAGGAAACAAAACTGGAAAACGCGGCTCTCATCAAAAAATTAGAGTTTATGCGTCGGAGGCTGAAGGCGATCCAGGATGATGGTACACGACAAATACCACCTGCATCAAAAGTATGGGAGTTCAATTTCGGCGAGAATAGTAAGAAAATTCGTGTTCCAATGCTGAATTTCAGATTGGTTCAGATTCTGCCCGAGGAGTTCTTTTACATCTTGAACGGGTATCTTCACAAAAATCGGTACACCTTCGATAGCGTATTAGTTACAACGACAGCCCAACTTAAGACTCGATTCCCACTCTTGAATAAAGAACCGCTGTTTTTCCCGGTGTTTGTCGACATTATTGAGAGTAAGGAAATGTTCTCGATTTTCATTGATGCACTTAGCTCGGAAGAGGATTTGCCGCAGGCATCTTTGCAGGCGGCTGCGGACTGCGCGATTTTCATAGACAGTGATAAGAATAACGAGGAGAACAATATTCTGAGGGTTAAGAACATAAGAGGGAAGAACTACGAGAGAAGTCCGTGGATATTTACGGCAAATAGCAAGAGACAATTGGAATTAAAGAAAAAATTAGACGAGAAGACTATCCATCATAGCCAGAGTGGTCGGACCACCAAGCAGCGTCTGATACATAGAGAAGAAACCGCGCATTCACAATTGTAGAGGTGACAAAGTGTGGTACTATCTGGATAAGAACAATGGTGTCGATGTGACCGGCTCCATGCTAGACAAAACGGCAGGCACCTGATCGTACCCGGCGTGCGACTTAAGTGTATCAGGTCCGCATATTGGTGGGGCGACCATGGAGCGTTTCATTGTGCGAAGTCAACTTCTATCGGCCTGATTTCTCCCTGTCTCTCACTATCTCTGAAACCACGATCGCCACGGCGTTGCTTTCCTGGTAACCGCCGCTCTTCAGCTTAACATCGGCATCGAGAAGTGCTCGCAAGGCACTACTAATATTAGAGATTGAGAGTGACTTCGCTGCATTGACGTATTCATTCATGAACGGATTCCATCGCCCGAAAACCTTTGTTGAAATTTCGTTGGTGTTGATTCTTTTCTCCAGAAGATGTTTCGTCTGCATCAGGTGCAGGAAGTAACGTGTCAACATGTAGTTTATGTAGACCGCCTTTTCTCCGGATTCCAACATTTTCCCGGCAATCTCCTGTGCCCGTTTGGCATCGCCATTCCCGATCGCTCGCTGCAGCTCAAAAATGTTGTACGTTCGCGATTTACCGACACTCACGATTATGTCGTCAGTCCCTATCTCTTTTCTTTCACCAACGTAGATCGAGATCTTCTCCACTTCCGATGCGAGGTCGCCCGCTGAGTCTCCGACGAGCTCGACGAGAATATCCGCCGATTCCTTTCCAAGTGTCTTGCCGGCAGAAGCTGCGGTCTCCTCAATGAATTCCGTTAGGCTGGCACCCTTTAACTTGTTGAACGCGACCTGCTCTCCTTTTGAAGCAATCGTCTTGTAAGGTTCTTCAGATGTTTTTAGTTCGCCGGCGGCGAACGCTATTACGTTAGTCGCAGGCAAGTCTGCCAGGTGAGCTGCCACATCGATCCGGTGCTTCTTCTCCATCTTGTCAAACCGTCTGACTACCGTCAGTCTTCTATCGCCGACAAACGGAAAACTCAACATAGATGAGAGAACCATCTCTGAGTCGGCATCGCTTCCGTCGATTACATCGAGATTGAACGATCTCTCCTTTTCTGGCACGAGCGTGGTCAACATGAGATCCACGGCCCTGGAGATAAAATAATCTTCGTTGCCATAGATGAGGAAGACCTGCGGAATTTTTTTCTTCTTAAGGGTCGCTTCGAATTTACTGAACTCGCTCATTGCTTTGATGGGTCATTCATATTGTTGGAATTCACTTCGGACATCTTGTAACCTCAGAGTCCGCGAAGCAACGTAAAGGCAAGAATGATTCAGCCGAAAGCCTGGCGTTCCTTTCGTACGTGGCAGTTGATCTGCATCGCTACAGTACCCTCCGCTTACTCCCACCTCATTGCTCCACGTAGGCTTTGAGAATGTATACCGGCGTCAGAGGAATGTCGCGCTGGTCGGCCGGAACAGACCCGATCTTCTGAGCAACGTCCATCCCTTCAATTACCTGGCCGAATACGGTGTACTGGCCGTCAAGCTGCGGCTGCGGAGCGAGGCAAATATAGAACTGGCTCCCGCTTGATCTCTTTTTGGGGTTTATCTGGTCCGGGAGGCGTGCCATGGCGACGGACCCGAGGATATTGGGTTTGCCGATCTCGGCAGGCAGCGTGTATCCCGGTCCACCTTCGCCGTAGGTAGCTTTGTTTCCTGTCCTGGTATTCGGGTCGCCGGCCTGTATTACGAAGCCCGGAATCACACGATGGAATTGAAGGCTGTCATAGAAGCCCTTCCTGACCAGCTTAATAAAATTCGCACACGTTATCGGTGCGGCTTTGTCGAAAAGCCGTATGACGATTTTTCCGTAGCTTGTTTCAAGAACGACGCTTTCCTTCTTGGGTGCACATCCGGCCACGACGGCAGATGCGAGAAAAATGAATAGAGTAGATTTCATGGCTTCCTCAAATGATGTATACGAAAAGTATTATGACCAATGCGAACAATAACCTGTACCATACAAATGCCTTCAGTGTGTGACGCTGCAGGTACCTCATGAAGTATTTTATCGCGAGGAAGCCGAAGATTCCAGAGAAAAGTGTCCCCCAGACCAGCGGGCCGATTTCGTTCCCCGGAATTCCGTGGACAAATACCTTCAGTTTCACGAGCGCAGCCCCGGCGATTACAGGTATTGAAAGGAGAAAAGAAAAACGGGCAGCGTCTTCACGGTTGTAACCCAGGACGAGGCCTGATGAGATCGTGATTCCGGATCGGGAAGTGCCCGGAACAAGAGCCACTGCCTGCGAGAGGCCGACAATCAATGCGTCCTTGACTGAAAGGTTTCCTGTGCTCTTCTTCTTCTTTGCGACGACCTCGGAGTACCACATGAATGCACCGATAATCACCATACTCGCGGCAAGAACGAACGGGGTGCGGAATTTTGTTTCCACCCATTTGTCGAATAGTACCCCAAGAACCGCAGCGGGAATCGTCCCGATGAATACGAGACCGGAGAGGCGGGTTTCACCGTCGAGGTTGAAATTCATTTTGAAGAGTCCTCGAAAGAAGCCCGAAATAATCCGAAGCGTATCCTTCAAGAAATACGCGAGAACGGCGATTAGTGTCCCTACATGGAGTGCGATATCAAACGTAAGACTTGAAAGAAGCGGCGCGTTCCAGCTTAACAAATATGGAACCATCACAAGATGAGCCGTGCTGCTTATCGGCAGAAATTCTGTCAAGCCCTGGATTGTGCCCAGTATGATGCTCTCTACAATTGATCCCACAATGCCCTCCTGATTCTTGCTTTAGTACGACTTAGAAACCCACTGCCTTTGGCAGTGGTGATGTGAAGATGGCTTCGCCAGTCGAACTCACCCCTTTCTCCCCTCTCTTTTTCGAAAGAGAGGGGACGGGGGTGAGTTCGGTTGGAGATGCTGAATTTCTTGAATGACAAGATCTGTTGGACATATATCCTTTTCAGAAGCCA
>JAKASW010000100.1 GCA_021818875.1 Bacteroidota bacterium | reverse complement strand
TAATCTTCCCATTCGAGCCGCTTCGCGCTGACGAAGCGTTCAAATACGTGCCCGCCAAGTGCATCGCGTATGACGGAGTCTTTTTCAAGTTCGGATATCGCTTCCGCTAATGAACCCGGCAAAGTGCCGAGTTTCGATCCGCCTTTCGCTTCAGACAACAAGTAGACATTCTCTTCCGTTGCTTCGGGTATTGGCATTTGCTTCTTGACTCCGTCCAATCCGGATGCCAGCATAACAGCAAAAGCGAGATACGGGTTGCAGCTCGGATCGGCGCAGCGCAGCTCTATTCTGGTAGAGTCATGCGTGTGCGCACGTGGAATCCTGACGAGTGCCGAACGATTTATTCGACCCCAGCTTATGTATACTGGAGCCTCATATCCGGCAACCAATCTCTTATACGAGTTTACCAGAGGAGCCAGTATGGCACACATCCCTTTTGCGTGCGCAAGCTGCCCGGCAATGAAATGTTTTGCAATCTTAGAGAGTCCATGAGGATCCCCGGGATCTGAAAAGGCATTGGAGCCGTTCGCCTTGTAGGTGAGACTTTGATGGACATGCATCCCGCTTCCGCTGATCCCGCGAATCGGTTTAGGCATAAACGTTGCGTAGAGACCTTTTTGCTGAGCCAGCACTTTCACCAGGCCACGGAAGGTAACTGCGTTGTCTGCAGTCCGAAGAGCATCTGAATAACGGAAGTCTATCTCGTGCTGTCCCGTTGCAACTTCATGGTGCATCGCTTCGGCTTTTATGTCGAAACACTCAAGTGCATCGGTTATCTGTCTCCACAGACTCGTCGCAACCATGTCGATCGGCTGGTCAAAATAACTTGCACTATCCTGCGGGACGGGAGGAGTGAACTTACCATCAGGTCCTGGCTTCAGTAAGAAGAATTCCAATTCCGGACCTGTGTTATAGATGAACCCCATCTTTTCCGCTTCCCCGACGATCCGCTTCAAAACGGCACGCGGATCTCCGATGAACGGTTGCCCATCGGGTGTATAGACATCGCAGATGAGCCGGGCCGTTGCTTCGTCACCGGTCAGCCATGGAAGGACTGCAAAAGTAGAAGGGTCGGGAACGAGGTACATGTCGCTCTCGGCAATTCTCGCAAATCCCTCTATCGAGGATCCGTCGAACCATATCCCGTGATTGACAGCAGCTTCCAATTCACGAGTAGGGATCGTAACATTCTTCACTGCTCCGCCGACGTCCGTGAACTGTAAATCGATGAACTTTACGCTTCGGTCCTTAACGAGCAGCCAGAGTTTTTCAGACAGGCGGGTGACTTGATCGGTATTCATTTGTGAAAAGTTTGCAGAAGGAGTGCGAGGAAAACCAGGAAGACCAGCAACAGGACGGCCGAGCCGATGGCCTTTGCCGTCGAAGCCCTCCAAAACGGAACAGCGGTAACAGGGCCTGTACCACGATCCAGTGCGGAAATATCCATTACCTCAAGATGATCAAAGGCGTGCAGGAGCTCGTGCATATCCTGGAACCGTTCATCGGGGTTTCGTTGAAGACATTTCACCACGAAAGCGGCGAGCTGCGGAGACACACCGGTCTGCTCGCGGTCGATCCTCGGCACCGCACCTTGCATGTGCTGGGCCAGCACGGCAAAATTATTGTCACCGCTGAAGGGTGGATGTCCCTCAAGGAGCTCATAGAGCATGGTCCCGACCGCATAAATATCCGTTCTTTGATCGCCGCGGTGACCTTCAATTTGTTCAGGAGCCATATAGTCAGGTGTACCGGCTGCGCTGCTCAGATTAGCATAAGTGACACGGCGAGCGCCTTTTGTCAATGCCAGTCCGAAATCGAGAATGACCGGCTGACCATCAGACGTGATCAGGATATTTTCAGGTTTTAGGTCCCGGTGGACAATGCCATGGTCGTGACAGTGTGCCAGTCCATCGGCGATCTTGCGAATGAGCCTCACAGCATCACCGGGAGGCATCGGTGCAGCTCTCTCAATCAAGCTTCTCATGGACTCGCCGTCGACCAGTTCAGTGACCAGGTAAGGAGTATTGTTGTAAGTTCCCGAATCCAACCCTTTCTGGATGGCAGGATGATTGAGTGTTTTCATGACCTCCAGTTCGCGCTGGAAGCGTTCATACTGTGCCGGGTCACCGATCATTGTGGCATTAGGAATCTTCAATGCCACCTGTTTTCCACTGAGCAGATCGTATGCGCGATATATGTCGCTCATGCCGCCACGTGCTATATGGGAACGGATTTGGTAGTGGTCGAACTGGTCGCCGATTTGAAGCATAGATGATCCTGACACTGTTTCCGCAAGTTTCATGATTCAGCCTCGCAATGGCCTCTGCAAACCATCTTACTATGCATTGCAAGGCTGGGGAAGATTCGCTTCGATTTTCTCGCCACCTGTTGTTTTCATTGGACTTCCAATTCTACTAAAGATCGCGAATAAAAGCAACGATGCTTGTCTCCTGTGGCTCGTCCTTCATTTGAATATTCGTCGCAGTAGGTTTGAAATAGTCCATGGCCTTTGCGGGGCATCTGAATATTCGGCAACACCGAGATGCCGGAGATGGATGACCGCGACAGACAGGTTATCGTCGCTCTCCCTGTTAAGGGCAGTTTCGATAAGCCTCTTCCCAATTTGTTCCGGTGAATCTTCTTCATTTCGTATTTCTCCAAATTCTTCATCTTCAATGACCGACCAGATCCCGTCAGTGCAAAGGATAATCATGTCATCGTCCTGAACCGAGATTTTGAACACATCCGGCTGGATAAATAGCTCAACGCCAAGGCACTTACTAAGGACCGATCGTTGGCTGTGGGTTCGCACTTTATCGGCCGGTAGAACATGCATCCTGACAAGCTCACCCACTCTCGTGTGGTCGTTGGTCAGGCACTCGGACTTTCCCTGCCGGATCAGATACGCGCGACTGTCTCCGACGTGACCGACAAAGAGATTTCGGCCTATCACATTGATTGCCGTCAATGTGGTTCCCATCCGGCCGGCGCCCATCCTTTGGGCAGCCTGGCAAACTCCGAGGTTTGCATTCTGTATGCCGACGCGAAGCTTCTGCAGCGGCGATATTCCATTAGAGGCGTAGAAGGTCTGGAAGAAAGTGTCGAGAGCCAACAAGCTTGCGACCCCGCCATGAGAATATCCACCCATGCCGTCCGCAATTCCATAAAGGTGGCCGGCCATTGAGGTGAATTCATCCGCAGAGTCACAGATCCGGACGGCATCCTGGTTGTCCTTCCGAACTTTACCGACATGTGTCAGACAGTGTGCCACTATATCGGTCTCCTCGGAAACTTTCATCATCTTTCCGTGCACCGCATAAAGCATTTGGAGACGACCGGAGGATTCGGCCATCCCCTGTTCCATCGGATATGCCAACTAACTATTTGCTTGTACTTGAGACTCGTTCCATCATGGCAATAGAAGGAATGATGGCTCTGCCCGATTTCCGGCTGTTTAACACAAGATAGAACCCGCTGATTATTCCCCAGCCGAGGGTCATTCCCAGCGCTATGACAGTCGCGTCGCGCGACACTCCTGGAGTGGCAAGACCAATCAGGACCACCGCAGCCAGCATGCCGACATTCCCTGCAAGTCCGAGGAAAGGAATTATTGCGTGCTTTACACCGCTGAATTCCTTGGTGCCTGCGAAGGTAACGAAAGTGAGGAAACAGATGAGTGCATACAAAGCGAAGGTTCCGATGTTGGACGCAAGAGTCACACCGGTTAACGCAGTTACGTTCAGCACTCCGACGCTTCCGATGACAGCGGAGACCGCGACGAGAATCCAGACCGCGACATGCGGCGTCGCGTGCTTCTGATGCAGCGCTCCCAAAGGACCGGGCATTTCATTATCCTGTGCCATGGCAAAGCTGATCCGCACCGCAGTGTTCATCGCCGCAAGCGTAGTGCCGAGCACCGCAAGAGCGACGGTGATCGCAATCAGGACCATCAGCGCGAATCCGTTCCCACCGAGCATTGCATTCCCGATCAGTCTCGTCAGGTCGCCAATCGGAGCACCCGATGCCGCAGCTGCCGCCATTCCCGTAAGCCTTGTGCCATCCGAAGCGACATAAACCAGCTTGCTTGAGACCGCAAAGTTGGCGGCGAAATATTCAAACAGGTACGCGAACAAGCCTTGAATGGTCAAAGATAGTATGACACCCCGGGGAATATCCCTTCGGGGGTTAAGAGCCTCGCCGGCCAGCGAGGTGGACGATTCAAAACCGACCAGTATCAGTATCGCTATCGTCGACTGGAACAACATCGATGGCAGATCATGGGGGATCAATATAGATGCAGCAGAAGGATAAGCCCAATGCGCCACATGAAGAGGATTGTTAAGTCGGAACAATATTGCCAGTACGCTGAAACCGACAAGCGAAACAAGCTGGATGACGTTGATTACAATTGCAACGTTAGTCGATCCGGTTAT
This sequence comes from Bacteroidota bacterium, assembly GCA_021818875.1. Classification (GTDB taxonomy): domain Bacteria; phylum Bacteroidota; class Ignavibacteria; order Kryptoniales; family JAKASW01; genus JAKASW01. Next base: position 9,444 of record JAKASW010000100.1, on the reverse strand, counting down.
TCCTCTTACTGCTATGAAACCAACCAGGATAGAAAACGCAACCGCTATCAATATCTCAACGGGGATAGAAATCGCCACGCCAAACTGACTCAGGATGTAGGCGACAAGAGTCGCCATCATGGCGACCATGACGCCGGGATATACCCAGTAGAACAAATGGGCGGCCCATCCTGTGACAAACTTTGCAATTCTGGCGAATCGTTTGTGCGATGCTTTCTCTCTATCCAGAAACGCTTTCTCGGCAAAGTAATAGGAGCCTCCGGCGCCGGCTTCGGGATACTTTCTCGCCAATTGGGAGAAGGATATCGCGGTCAGGAATGCAACTGTGAGTGCTGCCAATATTCCGGTCCACATGTCGCTGGCGCCGCCGGTGTTTGACGCTTGCACCTGAAATGTTATCCAGAGGAAGGCTCCCGGTGCAATCAGAGCCATTGCATTCACTGTTACGCCGGTTAAACCGAGCGTCTTTTTCATCGTAGTTTTATTTTCAGGCATTTTTGCCTCCACGTAGTGTTTTTGTTTGGTTACAAATATTAACGGAAAAAATCCTGTCCATTTCAGAAAGTTGTGATCGCTCCGAGGAGCAACGTGGGTTGAGAAGTTTTTGTCGGGGCGGCCGAATTTGCGCCCACGAACTCGGGGCCATTAGCAAAATCGTCACGTCCTTCCAACCTCAAGATTAGAAAACTCACAGGGTCGTATTCGTAAGTAAGAGTTATTTCTTTAAAAGTGGCCTTGGGGAATGCGGCACCCGTGGTGTATCCTTCAGGATCGTAATACACTTCTCCGCGGATAGCCAGATCAGAATTCGAACAAAAATTGTACTTCCCATATATTGCCACACCCTTCCATGACACGAGCGATCCCGATACACGGTCCCGTCCGTAAACTGCATCGACGGCAAGCGACAGAGATGAGTTGACCTGTTGAGTAATTATAATCTCAGCGACGTCTCGTTTGCCGTATTCATTACCCAAGGGCTGCTCGAAGCCGGTCATCCCGTTGAGTGTAAGCGAAGTAGACGGAGTCGGAGAGTAGCTCAAAGACAACCCTACAGTCTTCGACTTGTTAATAGCTACTACATTGTTCCAGCCGTTTGTGACTTCCAGGATTCCGGTGAATCTGCTGCTGAACGGATAAGTGAGGCGTATGCCGGTGTGGAAGTATGGAATCGAGTACGCAAACAGTAACGACCTGCTATAGTTCCAGTTTGCATTCGGTTCAATCACCTCGTTGCCCATCATGGTTACGAACTTACCGACGTCCACCGTTAAACCGTTCCCGACCGGCACAACTCCGGTGAGATAAGCCTGCTCCAGGTTAGACAGCGTACTGTATGCGTTGACTCCGTAGGGTGGAATTCCTTGCACCACATCGTTTGTCGGACCGAGTGCAAAGTCTACTCTGAATCCCACCGGCCTGGCTTGCTCCTGTACCGTCAGCTTCGCGAGGCTGAAGCCGAATTGGTTTTCATAAATGTCAAAGTTTCGCAACCGGTTCATCTGGTTCGACGGGTTATTGAAGTTGTAACTGTAGTAGACATCCACCAGACCGCTCCATGAGATTTTCGTGTGGTTCGTTGTGGAGTCCGCACCGAAGGCTACCGGTACCGACAATGTCAAGCCGAGAAGTCCGAGCCAAACGGTAGCCCTTTTCCACCAAGTCACCAAAGCACGGAATGAAATACTCCTTCTTGTTGAATTTTGAGACAGCGTCTCATTCGTCCTCATTTTCTCCATCCCTCATGAAATTTCAGTTTGTAAACGAACCACCAGTGAATACCAAAAATAGTTAATCATAGATCGATGTTGACAAAAGAAAATAAACATATAAACAACTTATTGTCAAGTTAATTAAGATAAATATATGTATATCTTGAGAATCTAAGATTGCATCTGTGACATTTGTTTGCCCTCAGATTTATCAGCGGCCAACCTGGCAGGAATCAAATCAGGTCCGGTTATCGCTTCGTCCAGGTTTGCTAGCGGGGGTGTTCTACGACACGCTACCGTGTGAACTGATTATAGACTGCGCTTGTTGAAACAATCGAATTGAGAATATCCGAGAGCGTCCCCAGCCCACTAGAACGATGAGAACGAGATAATTCAGTATGGATACATCCCTGTCAGCTAATGATACCCATCATCAGTTTGCTTTACATCAATTCTATGATGACATCATAAGAACTTATGATCACCCAAAATTACACATTGAGGTCAATTGATACTAAATCTACATGGTCGTTAAATTGATGATAATTCTTGGGACACAAACTAAGGATTCGGCCTGTGGCTTCTCAGAGAGTCACACAGCATTGTGGAGCATCTCTTTTTGTGATTAAGAGAATCCGTCAATGGTGTCCCTATAGAATAGAACAACAGAGACAATTGAAATGAGCAAAGCAACCCAGGACGGGAAATATGTCTAAGAGAGACGAGCCACGAGTTTCGGAGTCGGAAGAAGTAGTTCCCAACGAGCCGCGCAGCGAACTGTTGAGGCAGCTTGTGGCACACCTCAGAGATAATCGCACTCAGCTAAGGCAGGAGTGGGCGCGCCGGATCACTCAGGCAAGCCTCCTTACTGCCATGAGCCAAGATGAAATTTTTGCAGAGGCGACTACCATATACGAGAATTATGTAGATGCGTTGGAGTCGGGCACATTCGAGGCCCTTCAAGCATACGCAAGAAATCTGTCTGAAAGGATAATACCGCGAGGAGTAGAGACCGACGAAGTTGTCGGGATTGTCCTGCTCCTCCGTGACGTGCTGGCACGCTCTCTGTTCGCAAAGTACCAGCAGGATTTTGCTCTCCTCAACCGGATCCTGGATGCGTACGAGCCGGCAGCGAACAAAATTGCAAACACCGTAGCCGTCAGTTTCGTACAGGAAAGAGAACGCACGATCAGGCAGCAGCAGGAAGCCATCCGAGAGCTCTCCACTCCGGTGCTGCAAGTTCGCGAGCGACTTCTGATATTGCCGATTATCGGAGTGATAGATCCACAACGAGCGAGGCAGCTTACCGAGCAACTCCTGCGAGGAATCAGGACAAACCGCGCGAAAGTGGTAGTAATCGACATAACGGGTGTTGCGGCAATGGACTCGACAGTGGCCAACCACCTGGTGCAGACAGTCGAAGCGTGCCGTCTGCTTGGTGCAAAGGTCATCGTGACAGGACTCTCGCCGGTCATCGCTCAAACCCTCGTAACGATAGGAGTGGACCTGGCAAAAATGAATACCGTCGGCGATCTGCAGGGCGGAATTGAGGAAGCCGAGAAGTCACTCGGATATAAAGTGGTTCCTGGGGAGCGATGAATCATCTGTTCAGAGGAGATTTGATATGGAAGTACCAATACTGAAACAAGGTGGCCACCTGATTGCAGCAATCCAGGCGGCACTCACCGATGCCGACCTGATACGACTCCAGGATGCGCTCGTCGAGCAAGTGGGGAGATACCGCTCAAAAGGGGTTATCATTGATGTCACCGCACTGGACGTCATGGATTCATTTGCGACAAGGACCCTTCGATCCATGGCACACATGATAAAACTGAGAGGCGCCGAGACGGTGATTTGCGGAATACAGCCCGAGGTCGCTTTCGCCATGGTGCAGCTTGGTCTGACACTTGAGGGAATATCTACGGCACTCGACCTGGAAGAAGGACTCGCATTGCTTAATCGACGAACCGTGAATTCAAACCAGAGCGTCTGAACGTGGAAGGAGAAACGCGGGTCCACATCGGGTCCGAAATCGACATAATTGAAGCAAGAGAGCGCGGACGAACCATCGGCAAGTTAGTTGGCTTCCATCCGGTCGACCAGACAATAATTGCCACCGCGATATCTGAGATCGCAAGAAATATCATTTTCTTTGCAAAGCAGGGTACCATGAGCTTCGAGGTCATCGCTGAAGGCAACAGGCGCGGCATCCTGATAGTGGCGAAGGATAGTGGTCCCGGCATCGCCGATATTTCCATGGCAATGCAAGATGGGTACTCTACTTCAAGAGGCCTGGGGCTTGGACTCCCCGGCGTTCGCAGGTTGATGGATGAATTTCAGGTAATTTCAATTGTTGGAAAAGGAACAACTGTAACAATGAAGAAGTGGGTCGCACATTATGATTAGCAGCCCGATGTCGAACGATGGATTCAGGAAAGAGTACAGCACTGCTATAGAAGAGTATCTGGCAACCGGCAGTGAAGCTGCACTTATAAGAGCTTATGAACTTGGAAGAAGGGCGCTGGATACCGGTCAACTCATACTCGGGGTGGCGCAACTGCATTACGATGTGCTGCTTCACCAGTTGAGCGAAGCAAACGAAGAAGGTCAAACCAAGATAATTGCGGATGCTGCTACATTCCTGATCGAGTTTCTTTCGCCATTCGAAATGACTTTCAGAGGTTTCCTGGAAGCCGTCTCGAGTCTCAGGATAGAAATTGCCGAGCGACAGCGGGCTGAAGAAGCACTCAAGCAAAGCGAGAGTTACTTCAAGTCGCTGATCGAGAACACCCTCGACGTTGTAACTATTATCGATGCAAACGGAAGCTTCAAATACACCAGTCCTTCAAGTGAGAGAGTCTTCGGCTACTCACCAAGCAAACTGGCAGGCAGGAACTTCTTCGAATTTGTGCACCCCGACGACATAGATCCTTTGCTTGAGATATTCAGAGGCGGCAACCGGGCCGTAGAATTGTCGTCGACACTTGAATTTAGATTTAAGCACTGCGGTGGATTCTGGATTACTCTCGAATCTCTGGCGAAGAACCTGATCGGCAATCCTCTTGTAGATGGAGTCATACTGAATTCCAGAGACATCACGGACAGAAGGAACCTCGAGGAAATCCGCCGCAAATACGAGTTTATTGCAAATGCTTCGAGAGAGCTGATGGCGCTCGTCAATGCCGAATACCAGTTTGAAGGCGTCAACGAGGAGTACTGCATCGCGTTTGCCCAAAACAGAGAAGAGATAGTAGGCAAGCGACTGCAAGAGACGCTGGAGGACGAGGCCCTAAATAAAATCCTCAAAGTTCAAATCGACAAGTCCTTCGAAGGAGCGGAGGTCCGGTACGAGGGATGGCTGAGGATGCCCGGTCTCGGCAGAAGATTCATGGAGATTGATTGCTACCCCTACAAGAATCTTCGTTCTACCGTCACTCACGTTGTACTGAGCATGAGAGATGCCACGAAGCGAAAACAAAATGAGGACTACATACGCAAGAGTCAGCGCCAGCTTGCAGAGGCACAGAGGATAGCTCACATCGGAAGCTGGCAATGGAGTCCGTCCAGCGGTATGGTAACCTGTTCCGAGGAGCTTTGCAACATATTGGGGCTGCCGTCATATTACTCGGAGATTACTTACCAGGACTTCCTGATGTGTACCATATCCGACGACAGGAGCAAAATCGAAGAGACTCTGTCGGCGTCTTTGCGAACGGACAAACCTTTCATCATGGAACATCGAATTGTACGTCCGGATGGATCCTCCCGTATACTCCAAACCAGGGGAGAAGCTGTCATTGATGAAGGAGTGTCGATCGGCGTGATCGGAACGAGCCAGGATATCACCGAACGAGAGCTGGCTCAGCAGGCGATCAAAGCATCGGAGATGAAATACCGACGGCTTTTCGAGACATCAAAGGAAGGGATTCTTCTTCTTAATGCCGGGACAGGAAAAATCATAGACGTGAACTCATTCATGCTCGGCTTTCTCGGGTATGCGAAGGAGGACTTATTAGGAAAGGCTCTCTGGGAAATAGAGGCAGCGGAAGATTTCCCATCGACTCGCGAAGCATTCAAAGAAGTCGTGAATAGAGAAACGGTCCGCTTCGACGAACTCGAGCTCGGCACAAGGAGCAACCAGCGAGTCAAAGTGGATTTTGTCAGCATCACTTATAGTGTGGACAGGGATAGAATAATCCAATGTCATCTGTGGGATATTACTGAGCGGAAGCAGCTCCAGGAGGAGCTTAGCGCGGCCGCCAGGCAGCGGGCTGAGGATCTGAGAAGGTTCGCCCGCTCCACTCAGGATGCCCAGGAGGAAGAGCGGAGGCGGATATCGCGTGAGCTCCACGACGACATCTGCCAGCGGCTCACTGCACTCGGACTTCACGTGAACGTGTTTGAGGATTCGGTGGAGACTCAAAAGAAAATTAGCCTCAAGCAGCTCCGCTCGGTCAAGAAGGAAATCAACAACCTGATCTCCGAGGTACGACGAATTTCATACAACCTTCGGCCTTCGGCTCTCGATCACTTCGGACTTGTTACCGCGCTCCGTTTACTCGCAACTGAGTTCGAAAAGGCAGACGGCATGCAGATACAATTTGAAACGGACGTTCCACCCCACCAGCGTTACGACCCTGAGATCGAAATCACTTTATATCGCATAGCACAAGAGGCACTGACCAACTGTTCCAAACATTCCAGCGTGAAATTTGCGTATTTGAAAATGACGGAAAAGGATAATAATCTATTACTGAACATATCAGATAAAGGCTCAGGCTTTGACCTGGAAACATATTCTAAACTTATGGCGGTCGAGAAACATTTCGGGCTCATGAACATGAGGGAAAGAGCGGTGATGGTCGGAGGATCTTTCCACATCGAATCTTCGCCCGCAAAAGGAACCACCGTAAACGTATCCGTTCCATTGAAGGCAAAAGATGAAACCAGAAAAGATTAAGATCCTTTTTGCAGACGATCATGCGATTGTAAGAGATGGACTGCGGTCGTTATTCAAGAGCGATCCGCAGTTTCAAATCGTGGGCGAAGCATCTGACGGCGCCGAAGCTGTCAGACTCGTCACCAAATACAAGCCGAACGTCGCGGTCCTGGATATCTCCATGCCGAACGTGAATGGCATTCAGGCAACAAGCATCATCAAGCAGAACAATCCCGAGACGAAGGTGCTGATCCTTACGATACACGATAATGAAGAGTACATACAGGAATTGATTCTTGCAGGTGCCGATGGGTATGTGTTGAAGAATGCCGAGAAGAAAGAGATTTTTGACGGCGTTCGCGCCGTCGCAGGCGGCTCAACTTTCTTCAGCGAAGGTGTTTCTAAAGTTCTCATAGAAGGTCTCGTAAGAAGAACGCGAAACAAAGTACCGTTCCAGATTTCCAATGAAAGCAGGTTGACGAAGAGGGAAACCGAAGTGTTAAGACTGATTGCAGAAGGCTTGACCAGCAAGGAGATTGCCGACAGACTCTCGTTGAGCGTTACCACGGTCAACAGTCACAGGACGAACATAATGAAGAAGCTGAACATCCATGAGATTGTCGGGCTGGTCAAGTATGCAATTCAGAAGAGCCTGATTGATCTTGATGCGAAAGCCTAGAGGCGCAGCCAGCCTTCCGCGTATACTGACAAGGTCGGTCCCCTATCCTCTGTGAATACTAAGAGATGCCTAGAGGGCAGTACTGTATCCCTGATGAACCGTGACGAGGCGATCTCCATACGCTGCCCGGGTCAGACAAGGAATTTCAACTTCGGACTATAGTGGAAGTAAATGAAAATGAAAATCGTTACTCGACACGATTGCTGATGCAGAGGAAGTCGATTATTATTTTTCTTTGGAAAAGAATATGGCGCATAGAAGCGTAGCCGAGCAGGCTGAAATCGCAGAAGACCAACCGATCGTGGTCCAGAAAGGGGGAACCCAAGAGGATGTCTCGAAGAGACTTCAGGTCGACTTTATCGGTAACAGTCCCGTCATGCGGGAAATATATTCCATGATCCACCTTGTAGCGGACTCTTCGACCCCCGTTCTAATCACGGGTGAGAGCGGGACAGGAAAAGACGTGGTGGCACGCTTGATTCACATGAAGAGTCCGAGATCGGATCTTCCTTTCATTGCTATCAATTGTGCCGCAGTCCCCAAAGATGTATTCGAGAATGAACTCTTCGGTCATGAGCATGGAGCATTCACGGGGGCAATATCGAAGAAGTCCGGCTATCTCGAAATGGCAGACAGGGGGACACTGTTTCTCGACGAGCTGGCAGAGATGGAGACGGAGACCCAGGCTAAATTGCTCAGGGTAATAGAGACGAAAGCTTTCAGGCGCCTCGGTGGAAAATCAGAAATGAGTGCCGACGTCCGGATGCTTGCAGCTACCAACAAGGATGTCGCCCGCGCACTCAAGGCGGGCGAACTTCGGCGCGACCTGTACTACAGGTTCAGCGTAATAGAAATATACCTCCCACCGTTGCGTGAGCGCAAGGAGGATGTACCGCTGCTGGTAGATCACTTTCTGAAGCACTTCTGCCACAAACACAAAAAGACTCTCAAGAGATTCTCCGCCGAGGCCATGAAGTGGTTTCTGAATTATGACTGGCCTGGTAACATCAGAGAACTTAGAAACCTGGTCGAGCGTGCGGTTATCCTTTCGTCGACCGATTTGCTTTCACAGGATTACCTGCCGGCAAGCGCGGCCCAAATTCACCAGGACAGCAGCTCAATTTCCATCCCGATAGGGACTTCTTTAGATGCAGCAGAAAAGACCATCATACTACAGACTTTATCGGCATCGGACAACAATAAATCAAAGGCTGCCTTCCTGCTGGGCCTGAGCAGGAAGGCGCTGTACAACAAGCTGAAGCGATACGGGATAAAGGATTAACGCTCTACCTGAGATACAGCATCTTGTGGTACATCACCTCGCCATTTGCCCGAAGGACGGCAAGATAAATCCCGCTCGCATGTCCCGCCCCGTCCCAGGAAACGGTATGAGTTCCTGCACTGAGACTACCATCTACGAGAGTTGCGACTTGCTGACCGATTACATCGTAAATCTTCAACGTGGTTGCGGAGCTGGCCGGCAATTCAAAAGAGACAACTGTCGTCGGGTTGAACGGGTTTGGGTAGTTTTGTAGCAGAACCGGATGGGTCAACGGCACTTCGATAGGAGAGCTCTTTCCGAGCATAGCATCCTTGATAACAGATAGCATCGGGAATGTCCCGTTGGCCGGATAACCCATGCCGAGCTCGTAAATCATTATCCCGCCAAGCCCGCGCTCCCGGATGAAATTGAATACCATTTCTGCATAATCCCTGTACCCTGTTCGTCATAGAGTGGCACGTCCTCAGTAATCTTCGGCGCAAGTGCGATGCTGGTTTCGTATCCCTCCCATTCCTGACCTGGACCGGTAGCACCGTGGCCGATCGGCAGTCCGAGGTTATTGACGATGATCCCTCCTTCCCATACGCAGCCTCCCAACTCCGATCGGAAGCGATCCATTGCCCGGATAAGCCATACCAAGCTCATAAATTATTATGACACCGAGATGGTTCTTCCATATATAGACGAACTTTGCAATGATCGAACTGGCATTATCGTAAGAACTGAAGTAGTCGTCAAACGAAGCAGGATTTCCTATACTCAAGTAAGCTGCTTCTGCTCCCGAGTCCCAATGATAGTATCGGGGCCTGAGATATTTCTGCATGATCCC
>JAKASW010000099.1 GCA_021818875.1 Bacteroidota bacterium | reverse complement strand
GAATCACCAACGAAAATAACAGCATTAGAAAGGGGCATACTAGATTCCTCCACGCTATGATTTTTTACATCGCCATACTCAAGAGTTTGCCTTCGTCACACGGCATAATGAACCGGGTAGCGCGGTACGATTTTGCAGCCGCCATGCCTTGGGGGAACTTGCGACAAGACGGGATGAATGGATTCGCGGTAGCAGATCTGCAAAAGCTCTCTCTCCTCTTCGAAAGTTCGTTGTTTGCTATTGACTCGGTTAATCTAACGGATCAGTAGTTTATTGTCAACAAGAATTTTCTAAATAAGAAAAATTTCTTTGTCAAATGACATTAAGGCAAACCCTTAAAATGCGAGTCGTTTTCAACATAGTCCAGGATGTTAAACGATTAACATTGCTGCATCCGTTTGAGTTTGTGCAAATCTGAAATAATCAACGAAGGAAACGCAGGATAAAATGTGGAAATGACAGGGTAAGGAACGGATTTTTCCGCAGGACTCTATGCCGACATATCTTATGCTTGACAACGCTAAATGCCGTAGAGAAAATGTCTCGTCAGAACTGACGGCATTGACCTCCCGCTCAAGCAATTATTTGGTGGCACTGATGAATCTGGTTTACAAATCTGACCGGCATCATCAAATGCAACTGCCGGACAAGTAGAGAAGTGTTTAGTTGACCTGCACTGTCTCTTCGCTTCCGTTTGTGAGTCGCACTGTGGGTACCCTGAAGTATTCGCTTAGGACCAGACACGCCGCTCCGGTAGCCACAGAGTAGTGTCCATGGGAGCTGGTCACCACTTTGACTGTCTCACTTGTCACGGCAAGAAGCTCCATGTCGATCACGCTCTTTACGGGCGCAGCGATCGTATCGCCGAGGTCCGCTATGTCGCCCGATAGTACCAGCATATCTGGATTAAACGCTGCAACGACGCGACTTATGTTTCTGCCGACCTGGTAGCCGAGCCTCTCAAAGAACGTGACCGCAACTTTGTCTCCCTTCTTAGCCGCGTCTATCAAGATTTCTATGCTTATATCCTGAGGCGACCGATCGTATGCGCCGAGAATTTCCCCGTCGGCAAGATGAGTTCTGACGTTCAGCAACATATCGTGCAAGTCAGGCATGGAGGGATTGATCTCACCTGCGGAAAACGATGAGCCACGATACAGTTCCTCGTTAACAAGAAATCCGATTCCTATTGCGCCGACCCCTTCGTCGACCTCGACAAGAACATTCAAGCAGTTCCGGCTATCTCTGGCGACACCTATCCATTTGTCACCGACTACGGAAGCATTCGCATTGTTTTCCAGCATGACGGGATACGGCAGCGCTTTTCCCAGTGTGTCCAGCAGCGGAACGTTGACGTCCGGAAGGATGTCTGTCATGACCAACACCCCGGAGTCGCTGTTTACAATTCCAGCCACTGCTACCCCGATCCCTAAAATGTTAGCAGGATCGATGTTCGATTCCCTGATGATGTCATTGACAACTCTAACCATCTCCTGTACCAATTCATCGAGTGTCTTGAAGTTCGCGATCTTGTACACTTTCTTCTTGACAATCTCTGAGCTGAAATCGAGGATAACTCCGGTAACCTGACCTATCTCCAGATCGACCCCGATCGCGTATGCGGCTTCATGGTTCAACCCCCAGAGATAGGGCTTCTTCCCGCCCTTGTCCGTGGACTCACCTTTTCCCAGATTAAGGACAAGAGAATTGTTGGTAAGATCCTTAAGGATATTGAATATGGTGGAAGGCTGCATACCCGTTATACGGACAAGGTCTGAGCTTGAGATGATCTTGTTTAACCTGACAAGGTTGAGCACGAGCCGTTCGTTAATGTTCTTAAGAAGCCTGTGATCTCCAGTCTGCATCTTCGCTAGTCTTTCTCTACCGTCCCGGCAAAGCCGACGCTAAAGATGGCACACAGATATTGTTGATCAAGACACACTTCATCGTCTGCTCAGTCGACCGATTATCACCTGTCTCATTAACAATATCCTTGGTCATCTTGGTCTTTTCGGTGTTGTTCCGTTTGGTATCTTTTTGTATTCATTGCACAGAGTCCGCTTCTATGTGGCCATTCCAGTAGTAGCTTTCATCTTTCAACTTACCTCGAATCATCGATTGCTGCGTTCCTTGTAACGATGGATTTATTATAACTATTTCTCACATAAATTTTCAATTAGAATATTTTCCTTGCAAATATTCTGCTCGTTTCTTATCGTTCAATTGTTCTTGAAAGCCGGCCGAAGGCCCTTCCAGAAAAACTAACGCGGTGCTCAAATATGCCCGGTTACGGCGTACCTGCCAGTAGGCAGGCAGGCCTAAGCGTCAAACTTAAGAGGACACTAAAGGCGACCACAGAGAGCAACAAGGATAACCTGACTGAACAGAGTTTTTTTCGGCGCCCTTTGTGGCTATACTCTCTTGGCTTTTTTCCCACAGGCTTACAAACGACCTGCATCCGATTTTCTTATGATAGCATAACCGATGATTACCAGCTCAAAGCCCCCAGCTTTCTCATTTATCCCGGAGGTCACGTAAATGAAAGTCTTCTCTTTTTCAACAGCAATTCTCTTTCTGCTAGCGCTGGCTCAGACCTCCGCGGCAAAATCAAAGGACCTGTCTCGCTTCGTTGATCCTTTCATCGGAACTGCGGAGCACGGACATGTCTTCCCGGGCGCAACTATGCCTTTCGGTATGGTCCAGCTCAGTCCCGACGAGCGAACCACCGGATGGGATTGGTGCTCCGGCTACAACTACTCGTCGAAGTCAATCATGGGTTTCAGTCATACTCACCTTAGTGGTACAGGTGCCGCAGATTATGGCGACATACTATTCATGCCGACTGTCGGTAAGATAGTCCTTGTGCCCGGCCCCAGCGCGGATCCCTATCTAGGTTATCGTTCCCCATTCAGTCATTCAACTGAAAAGGCTTCACCGGGTTACTACAGCGTGGTGCTCAGCAGGTACGACATAAGAGTGAAACTCACTGCAACTGACCGGTGCGGGATGCACGAGTACATTTATCCCAAATCAGATAATTCGAACGTGATCATCGATCTCCAGCACGGGATCGGAAACATATGCACCGGCGGCTGGATAAAGATCATCGGAAATCGGTGGGTGGAAGGTATGAGACACTCGCAGGGCTGGGCAAAAGACAGATATGTTTATTTCGCGGCGGAGTTCTCGAGACCGTTTGAAGAATACGGCGCCGTCGATGGCAAGATGGTACAACACGGGAGCAGGAACGCAACAGGGGACAGCGTAAAAGCTTTCGTAACATTTCATACCGCCAAAGGAGAAGCGATTTTAATAAGAGTCGGAGTCTCAGCGGTGAGTCTCGAAGGAGCAAAAGAGAACCTCGCGGCCGAGATGCCGGATTTCAATTTCAATAAATACCGACGGGAAGCTCGTGATGCATGGAACAAAGCCCTTGATAAGATCCAGGTTCAGGGTGGAACCCATGCGGAAAGAGTCACTTTTTATACCGCGCTATACCATGCTATGATGCATCCGAACATCTTCGAGGACACAGACGGCAAATACTTCGGTATGGATCACAAGATTCACATCGCAAAAGGGTTCACGAACTACACGGTCTTTTCATTGTGGGACATCTTCAGAGCTGAAATGCCCCTCATGTCGATTATAGAGCCGACTAAGTACAAGAATTTTGTTTTGTCGTTGATTGAGGAATACAGACAGCAAGGGCTTCTACCCATTTGGACATTGTGGGGAAACGAAACCTACACGATGATCGGTTACCCGACTGTCCCGATTCTTTTCGATGCCTACATGAAGGGGTATCTGACAAAAACCCCCTGGTCCGATTTTGGGGTGGACTCTGTTTTCGAGGCGATGAAGCATAGCGCCGACCTCAATTGGCAAGGATTGAGATATTACAAGGAACGTGGATTCATCCCGGCAGACAAGGAAGACGCATCGGTCTCCAAGACACTCGAATACTCTTATGAAGACTGGTGCATTGCACAGATGGCAGAGAGGCTGGGGAAAGAGAAAGACTATAAAGAGTTTAACCAGCGATCTCTTTTTTACCGAAATGTGTTCGACTCCACCGTAGGTTTTATGCGGGGCAAATTAGCCGACGGTGACTGGATAACTCCTTTCGATCCGTTTGCAGTTACCGGACAATATACCGAAGCCAACGCGTGGCAATACACTTTCTTCGTCCCTCAAGATATCGGTGGACTAATGCATCTTTTCGGCGGCCGGGCCGGGTTTGTTTCAAAGCTTGACGCGCTCTTCAGCGCACCGACGACTCTTGGCGGAAGATTCGATCCTGATATAACCGGCATGATCGGTCAGGATTCGCAGGGAGATGAACAATCTCACCACGTCGGATATCTTTATGATTATGCAGGCGTACCATGGAAGACGCAACAAATAGTCAGGAAGATTATGTCGCAACTCTATACCGATAAAGTGGACGGGCTTTGCGGCAACGATGACTGCGGGCAAATGTCTGCATGGTATGTATTGAGCGCGCTGGGATTTTATGAGGTTACTCCAGGCCAGAACACTTTTGCAATCGGAAGCCCAATTTTTACAAAAGCTACTATCTCTCTTGGCGATGGGAAAGAGTTTGTGATCGATGCAAATGGTGCGTCTGAAAAGAATGAATACATACAATCTGCGGTCCTTGACGGCAAGCCATACGAACATGCTTACTTGACGTGGCATGAACTGAAGAAAGGGGGCACTCTGCAGTTTGTTATGGCAAGTGTTCCGAACAAAAGCTGGGGAACCGATAATCCTGGATTGTTCGCAATGGCGCCGAACCATGATGTAGTTCCGATGGTGTCGATCCGGTCAACCGGTGAAGTCTTTCACGATTCTGCAAGAGTTGAATTGTCCTGCTCTGACGCCGCTGCGAAAATCCGCTACACACTTGACGGAAAAAGCCCGGAAGCTTCGTCCCCGGCTTACGGTGGTCCTCTTGTTATCAGAAATGCTTGCACTCTGAAGGCAGCTGCTTTTGCCGGCGAGAAATCCAGCATGACAACCGAGACAAGGTTTGTAAAATCGCCCTACCCTCCGGCGCGATATGCATTTCCTTTCAGCTCTCAATACAACGGAGGCGGGACGATGGCATTGACAGACGGCCGCCTTGGAACGACTAATTACCAGGGAGGTCAGTGGCAGGGCTTCGAAGGGAACGATTTAGATGCAACCATCGATCTCACAAAAGAGACTACTCTTCAGGACGTATCGACGGGGTTCCTCGAGGATACGCCCGTGTGGATATTCTTGCCGAAATATGTAGAGTATTATATTTCTCAAAATGGTAAAGACTTCAAGAAAGTTGCGGAAATAAGAAATGAGATCGATGCACGCAAGGTACCGGTCATTGTCAAACGATTCACAGCAAATCTCGGTGGCGTCAAGGCAAGGTACCTGAGAGTCTTTGCGAAGAACATCGGAGTATGTCCGCCATGGCATCCGGGCGCGGGCGGGAAAGCCTGGGTGTTTGTGGACGAAGTTCAGATAAACGGAAAGAGGTGAGAAGTGAAAATGAAGGTCGAAAGATTTGCGTCAGTTCTAGTCGCCGTCGTCATGATAGCGGCATCGAGCTCGTTTGCGTACGTCCCGCAAGCCAGGAATGATTGGTGGCGGCCTGAAACGTTGAAGCAGGGACTATTCCTGCACACATTCGTAGGGTCGATTGGTCCGACAGATCCTATCATCCAAAGAATTATTGACGGCAAGAACATAGAAGCTGCTCCAGGAAGAAAAGTCCAATTCCAAAATGATTCGGTTGAAACGTGGAAGAGCTACTCGGCAGATTCCGCTGGATGGTTCAAAGGTCAATACCTTCAAAGTGGCTACGGTCTGTTTACCATAAGATCGGATCGAGATCGTACCGCCTTGCTTGAAGGCATGGGGAACGATCTTGTGTACGTGAACGGAGTTCCGATGCAAGGTAACAAGTACGCTTACAAGGACAAGTACCCGCCATGGGAGCCTGCATTTAATTTCTCGATTCTTCCCGTGCACTTGAGAAAAGGAGACAACCAGCTTCTCTTTGTCTGCTATCGAGGGCTGCTGAAAGTGGAACTAACCCGTATCCCACCAGGTGTTTTATTCAACGTCAAGCATCTCACCCTTCCAAATTTCCTGGTAGGAAAGTCCGTTGACTACTGGGCAGCTGTTACCCTAATAAATGCCACCGACAGACCGTTGAAGGGCGCTTTCATAAAGGCATACAATGACAGTGGTTTCTCTGCCACTAATCGTGTCCCGTTGATTCAACCTATGAGTATAAGGAAGATTGGGTTCAAACTTGTCGGACCAGCTCCGAGCTCTGTCGGCATAACCACGATAGACCTGACTCTGATGACGGGATCCGATCCGCAATCAAAAGTTCTGGCTAAGTCTCAAATTTTCGTCGAGACAGTCGAACCTACATCCACGCACAATATCACTTTCATAAGCACCATTGACAGCAGTGTTCAGTACTATGCTCTGGTCCCACCACGAGGACCGAACAACGGGAAACCGAAGGCTTTATTCCTTTCCCTCCACGGTGCCGGTGTGATTGCGACTAATCAGGCAAATTCATATTACCCGAAAACATGGGGATACATAGTCTGCCCGACCAACGGTGGACCTTACGGGTATGACTGGGAAGACTGGGGGAGAATCGATGCACTTCAGGTTCTACATATCGCAAAGTCCACACTCAACATCAATCCCGATCGAATTTATCTTACCGGTCATTCGATGGGCGGTCATGGCACATGGATTATCGGTGCTCAGTACCCCGACCAATTCGGTGCAATCGGACCGAGCGCCGGATGGATCAGCTGGTGGACGTACGTATTCCACAATGGTCCGCCCACGTCGCCGATCGGCAAAATGCTGGCGCGATCGACAAATGAGGCCAACACTTATCTGCTCGATCACAACTTCAAGCAGCTTGGCGTATACATTTTGCAGGGAAGCAAAGACGACAACGTCCCCGTTACTGAATCGATACACATGTCGGATACCCTCAAGACATTCGATCACGATTGGATTTTTCACGAGGAGATGGGAGTCGGACACTGGTGGGGATTGAACGATGAGGCCGGCACTGATTGTGTCGACTGGCCTCCGATGTTTGATTATTTTGCAAGACATGCAAGACCAAGAATGAATAGGATAAACATTATCGATTTCACGACATGCAATCCCGGAGTGTCGGCGAAGGATTACTGGCTTACGATCTATGCACAGGAACGTCAACTGGAGCCTAGCAAAGCTGTTGTCAAGTTCGTTCCCTCGCGAAACACTTATGTCGGGACTACGGAAAATGTGAAGATACTGTCCTTCAATTTGAGCAGGGCCGCCGATACGAGCAGAACATTCAATGTGAATCTCGACAACACGAAGCTTGACGGAATAACTGTACCAGAAGGTGCGAAGCATCTCTGGCTCGAAAAACAAGGCGGAGAATGGAGAATGGCTTCCAGACCTCCCGCAGGCGACAAGGGTCCGGTCAGGTACGGCACTTTCAAAGACGCTTTCCGTCACGACATGACTTTTGTGTACGGCACTCATGGAACACAGGTGGAGAACAATTGGGCATTCGACAAAGCCCGGTTTGACGCAGAATATTTCTGGTACCAAGGCGGAGGCTCGGTCGAGATCGTTTCGGATCGAGAATTCAATCCTGCCGAGGATCCGAACGGAAACGTTATACTTTACGGGAACGAGAAGACCAACTCTGCCTGGAATGAAGTACTCGGTAATAGCCCGGTGACGGTAACGAATGACCTGATTAGATTCGGCGACAAAACGCTGAGAGGTGACAACTATTCGTGCTTCATGGTACGACCAAGAAAAGGAAGCACTGTCGCAAGCGTCGGCGTTGTAGCCGGAACGGGCATTCGAGGGATGAGGCTGACGTACATCGTTCCGTACCTTCAGCCTTGGTTTTCACTTCCGGATCTAACAATAATCGACACAAATGTTTTCAGAAACGGCGAAAAGTCAAAGGGCGGATTCTACGGGATGAAAAACGAAGGACAGATCGGATTCGGAGAAAGAGGGATAAGAGTTGCCGGATTCTTCGGACTCGACTGGACCATCAAACACGGTCAATTTGTTGAGCAATGACTTCGGAGCCTATCATGAAATACACAGCCGCATTTTTGTTCGCACTCTGTACCACTATATACGCACAGGTCCCCCAAGGACAGACAACATTCCCTGTTCCCAGGATCCCTTTCGCACCAAAACATTACGTATGTTACCGCGCGGCGGGACCTGTCAAGATGGATGACAATCTGAACGAAGGTTCGTGGAAGTACGCACCATGGACCGACTACTTTGTCGATATCCAGGGCGACCTGAAGCCCCTTCCGCGATATAAGACGAGAGTCAAAATGCTTTGGGATGACAAATATCTTTATATCGGAGCTGAGTTACAGGAGCCTCACCTCTGGGGCACTCTCCGGCAGAGAGACACGGTGATTTTCGACAACAATGACTTCGAGTTTTTCATCGACCCCAACGGCTCGACGCAGCCATACTACGAAACTGAAATCAACGCGCTGGGAACTGTATGGGATCTGCTTCTACGGTATCCTTATCGTGACGGCGACAAGGCAGCCGTGAATGCATGGAACATCACCGGACTGAAGGTGGCCATAAAACTTCACGGCAAGTTGAACGATCCGGCAGTGATCGACACGGGATGGACCGTGGAAGTTGCGGACCCGTGGAGCGTTCTGGGACAATGTGCATTCCAAGGCGCACCCCCAAAACCTGGATCGCAATGGAGAATCAACTTCTCACGCGTAGAGTGGCACCTTGTGGTAAAGGACGGGATATACCACAGAGAGCGCACATCCGCAGGACAACTTGTCCCCGAGGATAATTGGGTCTGGTCACCGCAAGGGCTGATCGACATGCATTATCCTGAGATGTGGGGATTCCTGCAATTTTCCGACAAGATCGCAGGTCAAGGTCATAGTGCTTTCAAATGGAATCCCGTCGAGAACGCAAAGTGGGTATTGCGCGAAATCTATTACGGAGAACGCAACTACTACATAAAACATCGGAAGTTCACGACGTCGATTTCTGATCTCGATCTACCGGCTCTTGGCCTTCACCTCCAGCGAGCAAGTGACTATGCGTGGCCTCCGAAAATCTATACAACTCCGGATATGTTCGAAGCGATCATGCATAGTTTGAAGGGTGACCAATCTGTGCACATTAGACAAGATGGAATGACATGGATTACAAAGGAGTCAAAGAATTGAAGGCAGCAATAAGCTCGCTAAGGAAGGATATCGTCGCATGTTCCTGGAAGTTGTATGAGAAAGGGTACGTGGCGGCTAACGATGGCAACATCAGCGCCAGGATTGACACTGAACGCGTCTTGATTACGCCCACACGCATGAGCAAAGGCTCAGTCACGCCGGAAAATCTGATTATCATAGATATGTCCGGGAAATTACTGAGCGGCAAGCAACTGCCGTCTTCGGAGTCCGATTTTCATCTCAAGATCTACAGGGACAGACCGGACGTCAACGGAGTCTGCCATGCGCATCCCCCGTATGCCACCGGCTTTGCAGTTGCGGGGATACCGATGGACAAGATGGTACTCCCGGAGGTCATCATCAGGCTCGGCATCGTCCCGATGGTAGGATACGGTTTGCCGGGGAACCCGGAGTTATACGACCAGATTCAGAAGAAGCTGAAAGACCACGATGCGTTTCTTCTGGCGAACCATGGTGCATTGACGGTCGGGAGCAGCGTCATAGATTCGTACGACAAAATGGAGACTCTCGAGCACGCCGCGATGATACAGTTTATCGCCCAGATGCTCGGAAAGGTAAACGTCCTGAAGGAAGATCAAGTCGAACGACTCGTCCCGCTGCGTGAAAAATTCGGAGCAAGGAAAGGCCTGAGCCTGGAGTAGGAAGGGTCTGCTCCGGAAGGTATTGAGCTCATCGCATCACAGACTGCCCTGCTCTTGCGCCATCCAATGAAATGGACGGCTACGCTCCTGCCTACGGACAGGCTCAAGACTTCCTGCGGAAGTTCACTCAACCGCCGCAGGGCGTGTGGAGAGGTGGGCGTCAGGTTCAACCGATGCTGACATAGATAAATAACCATTGCGGCATTATCCCAACTTGTGTGTGTCTCCAAACGCTGTGATGAAAGCATTGCATTGATAACGCCGATCCTATTCACAACCAACTTTTCCTTGGTCATTAGGCACGTATGCCCTCATTTTAACTACTCCACCACATCGACGGTTTTCGTCAACTCTATCTCACTCGACGATGGACCAACGGAGGAAGTGCCAGCAGAAATAGTACCAAATGGCCCGGGATCATTTGAAACTATTTAATGACCATTGCCTTTTCTGTCTGTATGTAAGTCCGGCTTGCAGAAGTTGCCCGCAGCCTGACGAAGTAAACTCCACTCGCCAGACCGATACTCGACATGGTGGCGTAATACGGACCACCTGCCGGGTAAGACTGATCCACGATAGTTCTTACTTTCTGGCCGATATCATTGAACACTTCAACCTTGATTCTGGCATCCTGGTTCAGCGCGAAGGAAATCGTCGTCGTCGGGTTGAACGGATTCGGAAAATTTTGGTAAAGCTCTGCCAAACGTGGTATCGGCGGCTGACTGTATATACCGGATACGACGTCGGACATTTCACGTGCAACGTCGACCGCGTGTTCCAGGTCCGATAAAGTGTCTCCCGCAACAACCGCAAACACGAGCGTGGCGCTCGTGTCAGGCTGGATTGAAACCGGGCCTCCTGAAACTACCATCGATATGTCGGTTGGGCCAGCATAAGAATTCCCTGTCCCACCTGAGAGAGCTTCCCATTTATGAGCCCGCGTGAAACCATTGTATATCCCATTTGCTGAGTCAGGATTGCTGATTGCGTCGTAGTTGATCTGTCCGCCGTCAAGAAGCGCTATTCCGGTATAAGTCCTCGGAGAGCGGGTCACATTATATGCATACCCCAAAGCATAATCCTTATCGTAGGCGGCTATGTTGTTTGCTCCGCCAGGACCGATGTCCCAATCGAAGAACAACCCCGCATAGAAATTCGTGATCGGAGTCGCATTCAGATTACGAATATCGTATTTCAGGATCATGAAATTCGAAGTCGAGTCTCGGTTCCATGCATAAGTGTGCAGAGTGACTTCTATGCCGATTCGATTGGCGACAGTTGCGTTGCTGTCTGTAAAAGTCGCAATCGATTCCTGGTCTGCCACCCGACCCGGCGTTTTGACTGTGACAAGAGTAACCGGTCTGAAATCATTATCTTCGATAGACTGGTCTTTGCCGCGAGCACAATCTACAACTTGAGTAGGCGAAATCCCCGCCATGAAGGCACCTTCGAAGAGAAGGCTATCCTCATCAGGCTTATAAATGAAGCCAATCCCTTGAGTATTGTCGGGGTAATCGTTGAAACCGATATTTCCCTTTGCAGAGATCGTGGTCTCGCAATTGTTTATTTCAACTTGATTATAAATGGGATTCAGGATTGCTGAGAAGGACGCGTAATCACTGTAAGAGCCGTCGGTAATCTGGATTACAAAAGTGGCCACGTAGTCGTCAGGCGTACCAGGATTCACTTTGAAACTCAACGGGTTGCTTCTCATGTTGAATGTGCCCAAGGTCTCCAGTGCGCCCACGTCCTCCGTGCTATTCACTATCGTGACATTCGGATCATTGCTGGCAAGTGTCAACTTAAGATTCGATGTCGGACTGAGCCAATCCGTAGCGGTCCCGAAGACTTGAATCGTTTCACCGTCTGTGAAGATCCCGTCGTTATTTCCGCCGGCAGAATCGCTTAGAGTTATTCCGGAAATCTGTACACCAGGCGAACTGACTGTCAGAGCACGGTAGGCATCAACGCGTCCGAATCCAAGCATATCCGCAAACGTCGGATTGATGTTGTAAATGTTGTCTGAACTGACGCGCACCTGTTCCATGATCTGTTGAGCGGTGTAGTTCGGATATTCGCTCGCCACGAGAGCTGCAACCCCCGCTGCGCATGGAGATGCCATCGAAGTCCCGTTCAACGTAGCATAACTATCAGTACCGTAAGTAGAGATAATATCAAGACCTGGAGCCGACACCGAGACGTTGTAGCTATAGTTTGTGAAATACGTTTTGACATCGTTTTGATCGGTTGCTGCAACTGAGAGGACACCCTGGTAGTACGCAGGCGTTTGAAACTCTTCCGAATTGTCATTACCTGCAGCCGCCACGACCAGTGCGCCTTTAGCTGCTGCATAGTCTATCACGTCCTGCTCGTATTGAGAATAGCCGACCCCACCCCAGCTGCAATTGATGACACGCGCTCCGTTGTCGGCGGCGTAGATTATTCCTTCGAACCCAAACACTATGTAGGGAAATCCGGTGTTAGGATCAACCAAATCCTTTTCCGACGCCTTGACACACATGATTTTGCAGCCAGGCGCCACGCCGACGGTCCCGCTGTCGACACCTGCCGCAGCAACTATGCCCGCCACATGTGTTCCATGTTCATAAGGGGGCGGAAAATCCTCTTGAGGGTTGTTGTCAGGCGTAGGGTTCCCATTGTTGCCGTTGCCTCCGAAGTCCCATCCGATTGAATCCGCCGGATATTGGGTGTCGGTCCGCCAGTGGGGGTTGTGCCAGATGTTTGGATATAGATCGGGGTGCATCCAGTTCACCCCAGTATCCACAATGCCTACCGACACCGTCGGACTTCCCATCGTGATGTTCCATGCCTGGAAAGCCTGAATGACTTTCAAAGCGTATTGTGTAGAAATGAGTGAGTCACTCGGAATCGACTCCGTCGAATTCACTTTGTACATGTAATGCGGCTCTGCAAATTCAACGTACGGATTCTGTTCGAGGGACTGCGCCATCATGGCCGGAGTGACAGTCCCCGAATAATGGACTAGATATATATTGTTGAGAACTTCCGAAGCCTTGTCTATTTTCACTTTCAGCAAGCTCAGAACTGAATTCATGGCAGTTGGATTCGCCTCATTGACTATCCGTTTTTGAAGTTCCGGGACATTGTACAATTTCTGCATGCTTGGGACTACGTTCGGTTTGAACTTCACGACGACCACACCGGGCAAAGCGAGCTTATTCGGGTGGATTGCCGATTGAGGCCTGAATATCTTTGCACCGCCGCCATCTGGTGCTGCGGCAGCCAAAGCTTTCGAATGGAAAGTTGCAGCCCATAGAATAGCAAGGCAGAGAGCGAAAATGAATTTCCGGTAAGTCAATCGAACATCCACGGTACCACTCCTTTGTGAAGAGGTCATAAATCAATCTCCTGTTCACCAACAATTGTGCGACCATTCTGGTTTCTGAACAAAGCTGATTTCGCATCACGTTGAAATTTCTTCACATTGAAAGTTTTGCACCGGTCGAGAAATCTAGATCGCAAACCGACGACGGATCTCACCTCTACCAATTGCGGATAAAACCGGCTTTCCCCGCGCTGGCAGCGAACATGTGTTTCATTCCCCGATAGCATCAACAGCAAGCCAAACAGGCCGGATTACGACATGGAGATCGTTATTTCAAAACAACCATCTTCCGTGACTGGACATAGGTCTGCAAGTCCGAGACGGCAGTCAGCCGTAAGAAGTATACCCCACTTGCCAGTTTGCTGGCGTCGAACGTAACATTATGATAACCGGGATCCTGACGTTGGTTCACGAGCGTCGCAACCTCCCGCCCAAGTACATCAAAAACTCTTAGGTTCACATTACTGACCGATGAGAGTTGGTATCCGATCTCGGTGGTAGGATTGAACGGGTTGGGATAATTCTGATATAGCTCGGCAAAAGCCGGCAGGGACGGCCGCGGTGTGATGCCGGCAGGGAGGCCGTACATCT
>JAKASW010000098.1 GCA_021818875.1 Bacteroidota bacterium | reverse complement strand
CTCTACAATTTTGCCGAAGATAGAGTCTCATCTGTGATCGAGGTTCCTCTTATGATTATGGATGGCACAGTAGTGGACAGCGGACGTTTTGAAACTGGTCGTGCACTCGATAAGATGACAACGTTGGTGGAGGAAGTCAAGAAATCCGGAGGAGCAGCTTCAATACTATTTCATAATTCCATTGCAGACCCGATCGACTTCCCTGGCTACAAAGTCATCTACAGTAAGATCCTCGACGCTGCGAAGTCAAATGGCTTCTTTGTCGGTTCAGTGAAGGCAGTCGCAGAACACTTCAATTGAACCCTTACATAGTCCTCGTCATCCAGCTATTTCTCTCGGGGTTGAATTACATAATCGCGAATGCAGCCACTCAATCAATCCCTCCGGCAAACCTGACTTTCCTCAGAACCATCATTTCGGGCGTCGTCTATCTCTCTTACTTTTTTTATGCCGGACTCCCCTTCAAATTCAGAGGACGAGACCTGAGACTGCTCCTTTTCCTCAGTTTTATTTCAGTATCGTTTAACCAGTTTGGGTTCCTCTATGGCATGAAGTACACAACCGCCACGGAAGCAGCGATCCTGTACACTCTGACGCCTGTGTTTATTATGTTCCTATCGAGGACTTACTTGAGCGAGAAAATTACGGCTCCTAAGATTCTCGGAGCTATCATGGCACTCGGCGGTGCGACATTTACCGTTCTTTCCAGGGTAACACCCGCGCAGGATGATATGCACTTTGGATTCGATCATTTCAAAGGCGACATCTTTATCTTAATCGCGGTAATGGCATGGGGGACTTACACAACCCTCGGACGCAAGCTCATCGTAAAACATGGCGCGATCAACAGTACGGTCTTCACCGCGTTGATCGGAACGGCGATGTTTGCCCCGGTCGGCATTTACTCCTCAGTCGGATACAATTATTTCTCGTTAAGCGGCGGGCTGTGGGCTGAGGTCTTATTTCTTTCCCTGGGCACTTCCGTAGCCGGATATGTACTGTGGTACTATGCATTGGGAAAAATCGAAGCGAGCAAAGTTGCAGTATTCATAAACGGACAGCCGGTCATCACGGCGATACTCGCATACATTTTCCTGGGTCAGGGAATCACAGCCATGTTCGCTGCCGGAGCAATTGTCACAATCGCTGGAGTAATCATAACCCAGGTTGACTCGAGGAAAAAAGTAGGTCAGGTATCGCCCGCGGGCAGAGACGCTCAGAAAACAATTTGACCCCGAAAGGGCACTCCAACGCGCAGACACGTGACCTCACCTACTCTTCAGTCATTCCGGTTTATCGATTTGTCGGAGCGACAGAAGCCATCTTGTTCGTTCCGAGTATCTTCGATATCGGCATTGCCATAAGCCAGCCGTAGATATTGCTGTCATACAGCGTACCACCAACGATGACAGGTGATGACGGACCAAATGCACCTCCGATATGTTTGTTATTCAACAGCTTTCCGTCCGACGCTTGAATTGTTGCGATGTCGCCAGATTTGTAAGGGACATAGAGAATTCCATCTGCGAGCGCCGCTCCTGCCCTGATCTGCGCTCCGAGGTGAGTCTTCCACAGCTCCCGGCCGTTTCGTAGATTAAAGGCATAGTAATCGCCGGTAACGGGGCTTCCTTCAAACACCTTTCCAAAAGCAATCATTGGAGTAGCTGTTTTCATCGCGGGCGGAACCGGACCGCTGCCCAGCCTCTTCTTCCAGATTACATTTCCGTTGGCAGCATCCAGACCCAGGAGCACGTTTGCAACCGGCTTTTCCCGGATGCCGGTCATGACAGTGGCTTCCTGTACCACGATACCGTCGGCATACGCAGGAGTGCAATCGCCCATACCGGTGGCGACGAGCTTCGGCAGAGTCACCTTCCAAGCCACTTTGCCTGACTCCTTGTCCAGAGCATAGAAGAAATTTGGGTGCGTTCCTCCAACAAACAGGTATCTCTTATCCAGAACGGGCGAAGACATACTTACAAACGAAACGATGTCCGATTTCCAAACCAGCTTTCCGTCGGATGCATTTATCTTATACACATGACCATCACCGGTGCCGATGTAAAGAAATCCGTCTTCGTAGGCGGCGGTGGGCATAGCTTCACCCGGGAAATGATATGACCAGCTTTCCCTTCCGGTCCTCGCATCGAGCGCGAAGAGTGAATTCAATCCCGGCCCGCGCGTGGGCCTCTTCCCGTTCACATATAACATTGTGTTTGCATAGTTGAAGTATGCGCTGCCGGTGGAAACGTAAACCCGTCCGTGGACGACAAGCGGGTTGCTCATATTCATATTCCATCCGTAGTGTGCCCATATGAGTTTTCCGGTCACGGCATTAAGAGCATACGTATAACCGTTATCGCTTCCGACATATGCGATCCCATCAACCACTGACGGACCGACCGGCATCCCGACACCATAGGCAGTTGTGATGATGCTGTTGTTCAAAGGTGAGCTCTCAAGGGCAATTGCCCCGGCGCCCGCAAACTTCCAGCCAACTCCGTCCCTTAGCGCGGCGGGGGCGGTTTTCGACACGGTGAAAGTTGCATTGCGACCCGGATTGAAGGCGTAAGTTGTCCATGATTGCGGGAAATATTTTGATAGAGCCCTGTTTGGAAGATTCTCCGAAAAGAATTGGGTCGGAAATTCTTTGTTAACAGGGTTGATTATCGTTTCCTGGGCCTGTGCCTGTCCAACCAGAATAATCCGGTACATGACAAGCGCAACCAGCATAAAAGAAATCTTCTTAAGCATTGTGGTCTCCTTGAAATATAAAGTCTATTATAGGGCACTACACCGGCACCGAAGGCGGTGTGCCATGATGAAATATCTGACGGAGAGCTATGCTTGAGGAGGGGCCCGAGTGGTGAGAGAGTTGGAGTGTGAAAGGAGAATAACTGGTTTTTCACACGGTGGAACAAACGAAAATGTCTCAGGAAAGAAAATATCGCGGCCGGAGATTTCAGCACTGGTAGTGGAATGTGCGAAAAGGTCGGCCGGACAAATATGATGTCCGTTGACGATGTTGAAACTGCTGGCGCGTGGGTTGCCCGGAAAGAACGAAAGAGAACTACTCAGAGGAAGAAAATCAAAGCGCGAGAGCTCGAAAGTCGAAATAATGGCAAGATAAAGAACTACGATGACGCAGGCGGTATTTCTTCTTTTGTCGTTTGCCATTCCTCTTATTTGATTCAAGAAAGCGCAATAGGATTCACGACGAAGCGTTCGCGATGTGCTCTTTTATCCGGCAGCAGATTCTAAAGAAAGCATTACTCTTTCATGAGAAGCAAACAGGCGAGCACTCTTGCCGTCATTCCCGTCCGTCTCGCCGCTAAGTCGCAGACAGGACCTACGCGTGGACCTCGACAAGTCTCCGAGATCTGGCAGGCCAAACGCGAATATATCGAAGCCTGACCGTTGGCAGGCTGGCGTCTTTCTTGGACATGTTATGCGCAAACAAAGCTCTGTACGGATCGCGTTTTGTGGCACAAGAACAACGACTCATCGCAGCATCAGCGCGAACACACCCCAGCCTAAGTATTCACGCGCATAGGTGGCGTAGCGCTCGGGCTCCGAGCTGAGTTTGGCTCGAACATCTTTCGCGAGCTCGTCGCCGGGATTGGCTTCAAGCCATCGGCGCATGGTTAGCCATTTGGCCGCCTCATATCTGTCCCAACCGTCCTGGTCAGCCAGAACCATTTCAACCACGTCGTAACCAAGGCGGCCGAAAGACACGAGAAGTTCCGGAAGCATTAGAAACTTGGAGATTGAGTCGGCAAGACACCCCCTGGCGACTTCCTCCGTCGGCGGCAGCTGCCGCCAGTAGGGCTCGCCGATGAGGATGATTCCTCCTGTGCGCAGGCTCCGCGCCAGAAGCTCGATGGTGCCCGCGACGCCACCGCCGATCCATGTCGCACCGACACAGGCTGCGACACTGGCCTTCTCGTCAGAGACATAGCCGGTAGCATCGTCATGAATGAACGTGACTCGATCGGCGACGCCGAGTTCTACAGCACGGAGCTTCGCCTGTTCGGTGAACAATTGGCTCATGTCAACGCCGGTGCCGATGATGCGGTGATCGCGTGCCCAAGTGCACAGCATTTCGCCCGAACCGCTGCCGAGGTCGAGCACCCGGTCGCCCGATTTCAGACGCAGCGCTGCGCCGAGAACGGCGAGCTTTTCCCGTGTGATAGGGTTGTGGATTCGATGAGCACTTTCCGTGATGTTGAATATACGTGGGATATCCATTTTGGGAAATCTCCTTACGAGTGTGAATAGATTCAGTCATGGCCTATCTATTGGTTAAATGGTTTCCAATAACATCGCTTTGTTGATTGATTGGATGTGCCGCAAAACGCAGTATCAGCCCGCCCTTGCTTTCGCCTAACGTCCCGCCGGACAAAGCTTGCCCCGAAACGCTTTAAGTCGGGAAGCCTGCCTGTGGTAGGCGTCTTTGTCCGGCTTGTTATGCGCAGCGCGCGTTCACAGTAGCTTCGAGAATTGATCAACTGTCAGACTTGCTTGCCGGATAATTGCTCCCAGTGTCCCACGATCAAGCTCATCATGATCCGGTACGACAAGTTGACAGAAAGGATCCCGTCGCCGGAGAATCATGTGACTTCCATGTTGACGTTTCAATTCGATGCCGACCTTTGACAGTGCCCTGACGCATTCTCGCCCCGAGATTCGGGGTAATCTGCTCATACCGCGACCACTACCGCCTCAAACTTCTCGGGAGGGACAGGTAGATGATCGTCTTCAAGTGCCGACACATACCCGTCGATCGCCTCGCGAATATTTAAAATAGCTTCCTCTTTGCTCTTTCCCTGAGAAATGCAACCTGGAAGACTTGGACATTCGGCAACCCAATAACCATCTTCTCCAGGGTAAATTATCACTTGTCTCATACAACAATTCTCCCGGTTGTTTAGCAACCAAATATAAGCAGCTTTGAGGAGTCTTGCCAACCGCCGAGCGCCTGCTAATGCCCGGCCGGACAAAGCTTGTCCCGATACTCTTCCAATCGGGGTCGTGGCGCGCCGCGTGCCATGAAGCGACCACGATATATAAAAATGCCGCGCCTGAAGCTGTCCCAAAACAACGAGAGCGGTCATACTGGACTTGTTTCAGCATCTAATTGCATTTGTTTTGAGACCCCGAAACAAGCCTGACCTGGAGCGCATCAGTCCAGGGTTCGGGGCGACAGAACAACACTTTTGGGACAGCCTCGCCTTTGTCCGGCATGTTAGGCAAAGCGCGGCGTCCCGTTCAACCGCCTAAGCGTTTTGTCCCAGCTCGAATCTCTTCGATCACTTCTTTATTGGCGATGACTTTGTTCGCTCCCTGCTTGACAGAAATTACATAGAATACTTTGCCGCCGTGCCGCTCTGTAAACTTCTTATGCGTTGCCGCCTGCTGATTGCGTTCTTTGAAAATCTCAGGGATATGAGAAACGCTACTGGCTGGCTTTATTTGGAGACCGATATACTTGTCTTTGACCTTGATGAAGAAGTCCACATTGTAAAGCCTATCCCACTCGTCCGGCGCGGGTTCGATTTTGACGCCTAAATCGCTTAGATCATTTTGGAGCTGACCATAGACCGTGCGAATCTCCGTTGTGTAGCCGTCATAGGTGCGGTCGATCACCAACTGAAGCATGTAATGAATGCAGTCTTCCTCCGTTACTTCTTCAACCTCGGAAGCAATCACCTCAGTTATCTTTACGTAAAGCTTTCTTCCGAGCTCTTCGATGTGCTCCTTCGGCTTGACGTCCCTGAAATAGTAATCTCTCCATTCCTCGAGATTCTTTGGGGCACATTTGCGTATTGCTTCCGAGACGGCCCCAACGTTTCTTTTGAAATTAAGCTGGAAGCGGTTGGTTGCACTGTTGAGAATCCATTCTTTAGGCATTAGTCTGAGTCGGCAAGTTCCGGAATTTGTTTCGGTATTTGTATTGTCGTTGAGTATCAGGCGAAGCAAGACCATTCTTGATCAAATGCGCGTTGAGGAAAGTCTTGTTCTTAAGGTAAACGTAGGCAAGAAGGTTTCCCGCTTCATCATACTTGTCATTATCAAATTTCAAAAAGACCTTCTGGCTCTTTGTCATCTCGGCAAGGAAAGATATCGCCTGGTCGTGGTGTGAGGGGTCTTCAAGGATACCCAACAAGCGCACGGTGATCCCGTTGTTCAACTTGAGGATTTCCGGGCTGAGAACATCACTTACAGCATACAACTCCAATCTGCCGCCATCATCGTCAGCTTGGATTCTTGAGCCGAACTTGAGCTTGCGGGGATCAATTTTCTTGTCGAGTTTGTGCGGGTCTGTGAATCTGTAAGGCAGAGAATCCATTGCCTTTGAGAAATCCTCGGCAGGCGGCTGCTGAGTGATGAACTCGTATGTGGCATCCCCGAAGATGTCATGTTCAGCAAAATTGAGTTTGTTCTTTATGATGGGGACGAAGGTCGAGTTGATCTCATAACCCACGGAGTTTCTGCTGAGATTCTTAGCGGCCAGAGAAGTGGTCCCGCTGCCCATAAACGGATCAAGGACGGTGTCGCCAACAAACGAGAACATTCGGATAAGACGACGAGGAAGCTCCTCAGGAAACATCGCAAGGTGCTTGTCCTGTCTCTCGCCAGCGAAATTCCAGTGCCCCGCAAAGTAAGTGTTCCACTCCTCAGTCGTCAGCTTTGAAAGTTCCTTTGTTTCTCTACTGACCTTTGGCGGTTCGCCTAATTTCTTGAAAATGAGGATGAACTCATAATCAATCTTGAGGATACCGTTCCGAGGATATGGGAATGAACCCATTATGCTTGCGCCGCCAGTGGTATTGGTGGTTGTAACCTTCTGCCAGATTATCGCTCCCATGTAGTCCATGCCGATAGTCTCGCAAAATTTGTTTATCTCGGTTCTGATCGGGATAACCTTGTAGCGCCCATAATAGACAGATCGGGCAAACTGGTCACCTATGTTTATGCATAGGCGGCAACCCTTATTGAGAACTCGGAAGCATTCACTCCACACTAAATTTAGATTGTTGATGTAATCTTCATAAGAATCGTGGAATCCCAACTGGTTTTCGTCCCCGTAGTCTTTGAGTTGCCAGTAGGGTGGCGAAGTGATTACAAGGTCGACAGACTCGTCAGCGAGTTCAGATATCCTCCGTGAGTCGCCAATTATGATTTTGTGATGTGTGGCCATAGCTGTTTTAAAATTACGAAAACTTCCAATGAGTTCCTAGTCCGCGTTGTAATATGGACTTAGGACCCCTCCGTTTCGCCTAACGTCCGGCCGGACAAAGCTTGGCCCGATACGCTTTAAGTCGGGAAGCCTGCCTGTGGTAGGCAGGAAGCGTACAGAGTGCGTACAACGGCGATGAAGCGAGCACCATGGTACAAAGTAAACGAGCCTGCCTGCGGTAGGCAGGCGTCTTCTTTTTGGTTGTTAGCCGTCCGTGGACGCCAGTCTGACTCTTGACCACCGTTCACAAATGTGTTAACCTTGTTCATGCGGGCAATCGAGTTTTATCCAACATCGTCTGGTGATTGTCCCCTTGAGGATTTCCTCGATTCTCTGGTTTCGCCAAAAAAACAGAAAACCCCACCGACTGAAATTGAGTTGGCACGGAAGCGTCGAGCCGAATATTTACAAAGGAGAATGAAAAGATGAGTGATGTCAAACGATACATAGAACGCCGTAAGAAGCGTAGCCCGAAGTTTGAAAAAAATTCCGAGTCGGGGTATGAAGCCTTTGAGTTTAGTGTGATGCTCCGCCAGGCGCGAGAGAACGCTGGGATAACACAAGAGGCTATCGCAAAAAAGCTACACACGAAGAAATCAGCTATTTCGCGAATCGAGAACCATCCCGAGGACATTCGCCTGTCAACGTTAGGGCGATACGCCAGGGCCTTGGGGAAAAAACTCAAAGTACACCTCTCTGACTAACCTTCATTCTGCGCGGGCGTCCATGACGCATAACGTCCACCGCAAAAGAGTCGTCCCGATTGCCGCATATAAATATTTGCGTTGCATCCATGATACAGCGGCAATCGGGATGAAGCTAACTTCCAATTGAGCCTGTCCCGATATGATCCTGATCGGGAAGCGCCTTTTTTGCGGTTGTTATACGTCCGTACCGCGCGCTCGTCCGCTCCAACCAGTTGTTAGGCCATCCCTCATCTACGCAGATGTAGTCGCAGTCAAGAGGCGCTTCAGTAGCGCGATCTGGCCAGCATGATACAAATTGTGCTGAGTGACGCCGATGAACTGCGTGTGCGCGGTGTAGGGAACCTCTGGTACGAGCGGATTATCCAGCCGTTCCTCCGAAAAGTTCCGCACCGCCTGCCGTAGCTTCTTGTTCAATAGCTTGAGATCCTCCACCGTTTGCTGCCAGTTCTCCTCGGTTGATGCCGGGCATGCAGGCCAATCTTCAGACGCCGTAAGTTGGCGCCCATCGCCCGCCAATCTTCGGAGTACCAGGTCATAGTCACTGCCGAGATGGAGTACGAGTTCCCAGATGCTATGCGCACCAGCGATGGGATGGGCAGACGCTTGCGTGGCGGAAAGGCCTGCCAGCAACTCGAGTACCGAGGGCCCGTGCCACGCCTCGCCCTCAAGCGCACGCCTTAGTTGCTCCTCCAGTCGGTTGACTTCTGCGTTCAATTGCTCCACCTACCTTTCTATCGAACTAATCTTGGACACCTTTCATGCCATATGCGCGCGCCATTTCAGCCAACGTCTAGCGAAAAGAAGTCGCGCCGCGCATCCATGTTATTCCCATGAGCGCCGCGTGAAGCGAACGCGATACATATCCAATGATGAGCGTCTTCTTTCTGGTTGTTATCTGCCGCGCAGCCGAGTTGACTATGTTGTGTGAGAATATCAGTTGGTCATTGCGACAAATGTACTATGATTTATAGGTCCCATGACGCCTGAAAATGTCCATTGGCCTCTTATGTCTTTACCATCGAATGTCCCTACAAGGACCGTGTTGGCATCGACGAGATTGGGATTTAGATTCATCCATAGCTTTGAATCCGTCATAGCTCCGTTGAGGTTACCGCTCTGTCCATTGCTTAGACTCCAACTCCCGGAAAGCTCGGTAGAATCACCTCGATTGACTGAAAGCATTCCGCTGGTCGGGTTTCCACCGGTTGAATCGTACATTACTAGTGACCCATGGAAAACGCCATGAGGATTATCAATTTGCGGTGCAGTGGTCTGCGTGCACGATGACACAATCGCTACGGAGCAAGCAGCTAATACAAAAATGATTCCGCTTCTCATAAATAGCCTCCTTTATCTGCTTTGTAGAAGTGCAATCTCCGCCCGGCTGCGTGGCATATAACTCCCCGCAACCTGCACAGCTTCGTATTTGCGGGCGCGGCTGCGGGAAAACCGTAGCATTTCGTGTTCCTGTCTTCTCTCTGCACCATTATGCCGTCCTCGCTTCCTCTGATATCGCATCAGACAACATTTTACTCACAAAGATTATCCCGCGACTCCATTTATCGTCGGTGTCGGGTCTCCTTCCTTCGAGCCGCCCGCCCTTCATGGATCGACTCAAACCCGCCTGTGCAGGCTGACTGGACCAGTATCGACGGCCGATCAGAAACAACCACCTTCAATTACTTCATAAGCCGGGAATTTATTAACTCGCTGCGCTTCTCATAATCAGACCCTCCTCGTCCACGCTTCCGACGACCGTTTTCTAAGTCGGTAGCATCGTTTCGATACTCCGGAGCTTTAGTTCCACTCTCCCGGCAGTGGATTCGATGCTCCAGAGCCTCATTTTTACACTCTGGAGCATGGATTTGATGCTCGCGACCGTCTTTTTTACACTCCGTTGCATCGATTTTACACTCCCGAGCTTCGAATCGACGCACCGGAGCGTCATGGGAACACTCGGGACAATCGCTCCAGTGCAGGAAAGCGTCACGCCTGCACATGCACAAGTATTCGAGACTAATTCTCCCGGCCGAATTCCATTCGGTTTTACTTCTGCGGCGCCTGGCCGGAGCTGCTGGCCGGCGGAATCCTTTTACTCTTCTTGAAGAACGCCGCCATCTTCGCGTTGAGTACGTCCAGTCCCGGGACCTTGTCCACGTTTGCCTGGACAGCCGCATAAACCTGCAGAGATTCCATCATGGCGTCGCTCTTTGCCGCAAACATCGTGTCTTCCACCGCCACGGCCAACTCCTCTATCTTGCCCAGTACCGGAGCAAGATCCACCGAAAGTTGATAATCATTTTTGAACTCGGCAATGTTGAATGTGCCTGCGAGAATTTCAGGGTGCTCCGTGACCACCAGGTTGGCGAGGTCGATGAACGGTGAGTAAGAGTTGGCAGCTTTGACGAAGTTCTTTTTCTCCACTGGCGCAAGCGTTATCAGGAACGGGAGATTACTCTTTGCGGCATCGATTCCCTGCTCCACCGCGGCTACCTGTTCCTTCGTAATGCTTGCTGAGATTAGATTTTGTGTCGGCATACTTCCTCCTTTTTATAAGTTCTATATGCGTAGACCTAATCTTCACTCACCAAATGAAAATGCATCTGGTAGGATACTGCGCCACCTCTCAAGGTTTGGACAAAATGTCGATCCGTTAGGACCTACACAGCGTTCTTAAGCATACCTGCGAAGCTCACTATTGTACTAAGCTCAGCCGCCCAAATCTTGTGAAGAACTATCGCGAGCATTATAGATAATGGAACAACGAAAGTCAAGCGTATCCAAAGAAATCAGGAAGGGTACCCTGCGTGAGTTTCGGGTAAGAGCCGGGTCATCGCTTCGTCATACTCATGCACATATTTCCCGCGACGATCCAACTGTCGCTTGCCTTAATTCACCAGCAATACTCCCCACCCCGGCTTGATGGTGAATCTCAGTCTCCCTCCCTGACAGAGTGTCTTTTCTGAACTCAGCACATCGGCAAATACCTTGCTTTCGACATCAACGTTTACTCCCACCGCCTGCTCTTTGTCTGAAAGGTTGAATCCGACAACCGCCACGTGACCTTCGTGCTTCCGCTCGAACACAAACACTCGGTCGGTATCGTCGGCGACAAGTGTCCGGTAAGTTCCAATGGTCAGCGCGGGATTAGAGATGCGTTCGTGTATTAGCTTGCTATAGTAAACGAAAAGATCCTTGTTGAACACGTTCTTGTCATCGGACCTGTTGACACCCGGCACCGGGCTGCTCCGCTCATCTTCATACTTCATATCAGCCCACAGCATCGGCTTCCGGTCATCAGGATCATCCGCGCCCCACATACCGGCTTCATCTCCATAATATATCATCGGCGCACCGACGTAAGTCATCTGGAAAAGTACGATGAGTTTCTGCCGCTGAATCGCCGCAGCATCGGGTTTGCTGATGTTGTAATCAGAATTGTTTCGAGGACTGTCGCCTGAATCGTATGCGCGGTCTGGATTCATGATCATCGAAGCGAGCCTGTCGGTATCGTGGCTGTCGACCAAATTCTGCATTACATAGTTTACACTGTCGGGATAGAGATTTCGGATCGCCGCGAGAGTGGAATCGAATTGCTCAGGCGTGATACCCAGGTGCTTGTTTATAAAGAATTTCACCACAGCCTTGGCGAACTCATAGTTCATTACCGCGTCGAACTGATCCCCCTTCAGCCACGGCGAAGCATTGTCCCATATTTCACCGGTGATATACGCTTCCGGGTTGATCCCCTTGACCATCTTCCGCCAGGCAATCCAAAACGGATGTGGTATCTCGTTCGGTACATCGAGCCGCCAGCCGTCGATCCCATCTCTTGCAACACCATTCGGCTCCATCCAGCGTTTCGTGATAGCCATGATATGCTCGTACGGACCGTGAGTCAAACCTGTTGTTGAGTCTTTCCTGAACACCGGCAGCGACTTCACTCCCCACCAGCAAGCATAAGTGAACTTCGTCCCCTTTGCAGGATCGGCCCAGCTTGTAACATCAAACCAATTCCTGAACTTCGACTTTTGCTGATATTTCTCGACATCCTTGAAAGCCCAGAACTCGGTACCGACATGGTTGAACACGCCGTCGATTATGACATGCATTCCCATCCGATGTGCTTCCTTGACGAATCTGAGAAACTCCTTGTCCGCGGAAGTCCACTGCCACGTCGACGGATCATCAGGATTTTCCTCCGACATAATTTTCAGGTCGCCGGCTGGATCAGGACCAAAGTTGTGGTCGATGTGAGCATAATTGGCCGTATTGTATTTGTGGAGAGACGGCGATTCGAATACCGGGTTCAGATAGATGGCGTTTATCCCGAGCTTCTTCAGGTAAGGGAGTTCATCGACAATGCCCTCCAGGTCGCCGCCGTATCGTCTGTCGAAAACGACATCATAGAACTTGTCGGAGACTTTCTTTTCCCAAGGCTGCATCTTGTACCAATCGCTGGTCCACGGTGAAACACGCCAGTACGGATTATTGACTTCCGCATCTTTTGCGGTGGGATCATTGTTCGGGTCTCCATTCCGAAAACGCTCGGGAAAAATCTGATACCATACGGCTTCCTTCGCCCAATCAGGCACGCGGACTTGTGATTTCACCATGGTGGTACAAAGTAAAATTGAAACAAGCAAAAACAAAACAAAGGTCGGAATTTCTGAATGATAGAGATCTGGAATAATCGATATGGGTGTTTTTCTTCTTCCCACACTCCTTTTCTGGCATACCATGGCCCTCCTTTTCGCGGTTTCGTTCGGAAATATTAAAGATTATCAAGACCCACTAAACGTCGGATTCTTTCTTGCGGTCTTCTATATCCTCTACTCTTACCACGAGGATCGCTGCTACAATTAGAGAAACCCCGCCAAGAACCAAAGCGTAAATAGCCTGATCATGGAACAGATGCTCAACGAAAAATCCAAGGATTGCGGCAGCGGTGATCTGAGGTATGACAATGAAAAAGTTAAAAATCCCCATGTAAACGCCCATCTTCTCTGCCGGAAGAGAACCTGTCAGTATGGCATAAGGCATGGCGAGTATCGACGCCCACGCCAGGCCGATACCGAGCTCTGAAATCAGAAGCAGTTTCGGATCTTTAATCACATAAAACGATAGCAAGCCGACAGCGCCGCAAATCAGACTTATCGCGTGAACTCCTTTTCTGCTTGTCTTCTTCGCTATCCAGACAAGAAGAAATGCGGTCACGGCAGCGACGCCGTTGTAGACCGACATCAGCACTCCGACCCAGTTTGCACCTTCATTGTACAAAGCCGATGTCGTGTCTGTCGTGCCATAGATGAAGCGTGTGACGGCAGGAGTGGTGTAAATCCACATTGCAAACAATGCAAACCAGGAAAAGAATTGTACGTAAGCAAGCTGTACCATGGCCTTCGGCATCTTGAACAGATCGTTCATTACCACTACAAATCCACCCGACACCTTGTTGCGGTTGGACAACATCCCGGAAATTATTTGAAGTATCCCAAAAGCGGCAATGCCGCCGAAGAATACTCCGAGGCCGTAATCCATGTAGATAAAGAGATAGAAGATGAGAAAGAGTGCCGCACCGATGATGGTCCAGATTATTCCGCGTTTCAGGAAAAGCGAACCTGGCACACTGTCCGCGACCTCAGTTTTAGTTGTCGCAACCGAGTCTTTCCCTGCAGCTTCGCTGTACTTCTTCAACACCTCCGGAGGATATTCCTTTGAACTTGTCACTGTCCAAAGGACTGCAAGGAAGAACACCAGACCGCCGATATAAAACGATAGTTTAACCGATTCCGGAATCATACCTTCAGGTGCTGTGTTGCTCACACCGAACCAGTTTGTCATTATGTACGGGAGTGCCGACGCGACAACTGCACCAATTCCGATGAAGAAGCTCTGCATCGAAAACCCGATCGTCCTTTGTTCAGACGGAAGCATGTCGCCGACGAAGGCTCTAAACGGCTCCATTGAT
>JAKASW010000097.1 GCA_021818875.1 Bacteroidota bacterium | reverse complement strand
ATCTTAGGGAGCGCGGCTTGATCCACTATAATCTGGACAGGCTTGGATTCAACGCGTCGTCGGTTGTGACTGTCGGCACTTTCGACGGAATTCACGTTGCCCATCGCAAGATATTCGAAGCTCTCGTTGAGAAAGGAAAACTGCCCGGTGCCAGGAGTATTCTCATCACGTTCAAGCCTCATCCTCAGGAGATTGTGGGAAAGAAAAAGGTCGAATTACTAATGACCGAAGAGGAGCGTGTCGAGAGAGCCGGGGATCTCGGGATAGATGAAATATGCCTTCTCAAATTCGACCGCGACCTTTCTCTTATTTCTGCAGAGGATTTTCTTATTAAGTACATCCGCGACCGAATCGGACTTTCGGAACTGGTCCTCGGATTCAATCACAGGTTCGGACGAAACGCGGAAGGTACGGTGGCCTTTGCGCGTGAGATCGGGAGGAAAATCGGGTTCAAGGTTGAAGCGGTCGATACCGTAACTGTTGAAGGGAAAACGGTATCGAGTTCAAATATTCGGCATTTGTTGAGAGCCGGCGATATCTCGCTCGCAAACAAAATGCTCGGGAGGTCGTTTTCGGTCGAAGGTTTCGTTATCAGCGGTGACCGAAGAGGCAGGCTTCTCGGCTACCCGACAGCAAACCTTCGATTCGTTGATGAACGCATCCTGATTCCGGCGTTCGGTGTTTACGTCGTGGAGGTTTCTGTGGACAAGGAGAAGTTTGCCGGCCTGGCGAGTGTCGGGGTCAGGCCGACCTTTGAAAATGAAGGTACCCCGCTGGTGGAGGCGTGGATATCGGATTTCGACAGAGATATTTATGGTAAACGGATCAGAGTCTCATTTGTCGACAGGTTGCGTGGTGAGATAAAATTTGAATCTGCCGAGCAGTTGATTGCGCAAATGGATGTCGACAGGAGGATGCTGAACGAGTACCTGGTTAAAACTTATAATAAACAAAGTTAGGAGTTTTTAGAATGCCTTTGACAAAGGAAAAGAAGCAAGATCTGGTGAAGAAGTTCGGAAAGTCCGGGAATGATTCCGGCAGCGCCGAGGTTCAGATTGCCATCTTGACTGAGAGGATCAATGAGCTATCTTCTCATTTTGAAGTTCACAAGCGCGACCACCATTCAAGAACCGGACTGCTCAAAATGGTCGGCAAAAGACGGAGACTGCTCGATTACTTGCAGGCCCGGAACATGGATCGCTACAGAAAGATCGTCGAGGAGTTGCATCTCAGGAAGTGAAAAGAAAAGGATGAGTGATGGAAGGAATTATTACTAAAGAAATCGAAATAGGCGGGAGAAAACTTTCGCTCGAATGTGGACGCCTTGCCAAACAGGCAAGCGGTGCCGTGATGGTCAGGTATGCGGATACCATGGTGCTTGTTACAGCCGTCGCTGCCGAAGAAGTGGTGGAGGGAACTGACTTCCTGCCGCTGTCGGTGGAATACAGGGAAAAGACTTCTGCGGCAGGCAAGATTCCCGGCGGCTTTATAAAGAGAGAAGGGAGGCCAAATGAAAAAGAAATCCTCTCCGCTCGCTTGATTGACAGACCGATCCGTCCATTGTTTGAAAAAGAATGGAGATATGAGACTCAGGTCGTCGCCACTGTTTTTTCCTTCGATGGAGAAAATGACGGTGATGTTCTAGGCGCAATTGGAGCCTCCGCAGCACTTATGGTTTCGGACATCCCTTTCGACGGACCGATTGCCGAAGTGAGGGTCGGCCGCATCGACGGAGAGTATGTGATCAATCCTCCGGTAACCCAGATGGGAAAAGTCGATATGGACCTTACTGTCGCGGGGACTGCGGACTCGATCGTGATGGTCGAGGGAGAGTCGAGAGAAATCTCCGAATCGGATATGGTCGCTGCACTGGAATTTGCACACCGGCATATCAAGGAAATTGTTGCGCTCCAGAAGGAGCTTGCATCTGTTTTGAATGTCCAAAAGCGGCAGTTCGAGAAGAAGGCGGTAAGTGAGACTCTTGCCGCAGAAGTTAAATCGATTGCGTACGATCGTATCCGCGAGTTGAACAGATCAATCCTGAAGAAAGCTGAACGGAGTGAGCGTGCGAAGGCGATAAAAGTGGATGTCCTGGCAGCGCTTGCTGAAAAGTATCCGGGGCAGGAATCAGTGATCGAGGAGCTGCTCCATGATATCGACCGCGATGCCATGCGCCAAATGATCTTGAAAGAGGGACGAAGGCTGGATGGAAGAGGGTACAAGGATATTCGGCCCATTTCCTGCTCTGTCGGCGTCCTTCCGAGGACCCATGGCTCATCGTTGTTCACAAGAGGCGAGACTCAGAGCCTGACTTCGGTTACACTTGGAACTAAACTCGACGAACAGACAATCGACGGATTGCTGCCCGAGTCAACGAAGCGATTTATGCTTCACTACAACTTCCCCGGCTATAGCGTTGGAGAGGTAAGCAGGATGAGTGGTCCCGGAAGAAGGGAAATAGGGCACGGCAATCTTGCAGAAAGAGCACTGAAAAATCTCGTACCGGGCGAAAAAGAATTCCCGTACACGGTGCGCGTGGTTTCGGACATACTTGAATCAAACGGATCTTCATCCATGGCGACCGTATGTGCAGGTTCCCTTGCTCTCATGGACGCAGGCGTACCGCTTTCTAAGTCCGTCGCCGGCATTGCGATGGGGTTAATCAAAGAAGGCGACGACGTTGCCGTCATAACGGATATTCTTGGCAACGAAGATCACCTTGGCGATATGGACTTCAAGGTTGCCGGGACACGGGACGGAATAACGGCGTTCCAGATGGACATAAAAATCCGAGGAATATCGTTCGATATAATGGCGCGCGCACTCGCGCAGGCCAAGGAAGGTCGTCACTTCATCCTTGGTATCATGGAACAGACGATCGGCGGACCTAGAATGGAGATGTCGCCTTATGCGCCCAGAATGACATCTATGAAGATTCCAGTCGATATGATAGGCGCAGTGATCGGACCAGGCGGCAAGGTAATAAAGAATATTGTCCAGCAAACCGGCGCTGAGGTAAACATCGAGGACGATGGGTCCGTGGTCATTGCTGCAGTGTCGGCAGAGTCCGGCTCGAAGGCAAAAGAAATGATAGAAAGGCTTGTCGAATCTCCTGAAGTCGGCAAAGTTTACAAAGGCACTGTAAAACGCATGATGGACTTCGGCGTGTTCGTGGAGTTCCTTCCGGGGAAAGAAGGCCTTTTGCATATTTCCCAGATTGACCATAAGCGCGTCAACAAGGTTGAGGATGTTTTCAAGCTTGGTGATGAAGTTGAGGTAAAGCTGATGGAGGTTGATGACATGGGAAGGTACAATCTCAGTCGGAAAGTATTGATTGAAAATCCCAATCCGCAGCCTGAGGACCATGAAAGGGAGCATCGGCCGCAGCACCACCACTCTGATCATTCGCGGAGAGGTCCGAGGAGGTAGACCCGTATTTCGAATTTGCGGACAGGATTCTGTTGATGGTTTAAGTGCGAACCGAGAGACAATTCGCGCACTCGGGTTTGCAGCTCGAAGCGAAACTGGTGTTGTTTTTTCAGGGACGGTATTTTAATTTTTTAGCCCAAGCCGAAGTGGTGGAAATGGTAGACACACTGTCTTGAGGGGGCAGGGCCCGAAAGGGCGTGCGGGTTCGAGTCCCGCCTTCGGCACCAGTTCAAACTTCCGAGCAAAATAGAGTGACGAAAGGACGTGCAGGTTCTTCCTCAAAAACACGGAGTGTTTTCGAGGAATCCCTTCGGGAGAGTTCCGCCGTCGGCACCATCCAGTTTGTAAAGGTGGCTGCCAAGATTTGCTGCGCACGCGTCTAGGCATCGGGCTGAGCCCTCTGCATCATCTCCATGAAGCACTGATAGTACTAAAGAGTA
Source organism: Bacteroidota bacterium (assembly GCA_021818875.1). Lineage (GTDB taxonomy): Bacteria > Bacteroidota > Ignavibacteria > Kryptoniales > JAKASW01 > JAKASW01. The sequence goes on along the minus strand of JAKASW010000097.1, from coordinate 10,070 downwards.
ACATGGATATAACAAGAACGTAACGCGTTCCATCGAGGTGGAAAGACTTTCTCTGCACAGGCACGTTTTACCTCACCTCAAGCTGATTTGCTGCATTTTCCTCCCGGTTTGAGACAATTCCGTGGCACATCTATTGAACCCCGGTGGCCGATGCTTGTGACGCGAGGACGTATGAGCATCAGCTAGTGCAAACATTCATCTGAATTTCTTGCCGCTGCAATCGAGGTCGTTGGCATGTTGCAACGGGACAAGGTTCACTTGATGGCTGAAGTTGAAGAGGACATTACGGAGGAAAAATGGGTACGGGACAAACACTTCTAACGATCGGAGCGATGATACTTCTTGGCTCGGTGATTTTAACGACAAACCGGAGCTTGAGTGAGACCAATACCGTACTGCTGAATAGCAACATAGGGCTCGAAGAGGTTTCACTTGCCACGTCTGTGATTGAAGAAGCTGAAGGGAAAGCATTCGACCACAATACCGATACCACCGCCGTTACTTCAACTTCCCAGCTAACTCCTGCTAGTCAGCTCGGCCCGGAGAGTGGTGATACGTCGGCTGCAAGCTTCGATGATTTCGACGACTTCAACGGGTATCGACAGCAGGTTACGATAGACTCGATTCCGTACGTAATCTATACGCGGGTATGTTATGTTTCATCTAGCAATCCATCGGGCCCAGCAAGCACATCTCCGACCTGGAACAAGAGAATGGACGTTTGGGTCTGGAGTGCTTTTGCTCCGGACACGGTCAAAATGAGCACAGTTTACAGTTATTGGAATTTCTAGAGAGGGCAAATCATGGGCAGCAGCACGATGATCGATATCATAAGCTCATTTCTCATAAGCGGCATACTACTCCTGGTTGCTTTGAGAATGAACGAGAGAGCAATCAAGAATACTTATTACTCAGAAGAAAACCTTACGGTCCAACAGAACATGACTTCACTCGTCGAATCACTGGAATACGATTTTCGCAAGATTGGATATTGCAGAAATGCGACCTTGTTGAGAGACCCGTCTCGCTTTATCCAATACGGAGACACAAACTCAATATCGTTTCTTACGGATGTCAACAATGATGGTAATGTAGATACTGTCAAATATTGGCTCGGAAATAATCCCATACTTGGTTGCCAAAACCCGAATGCAAGAATGCTGTACCGGCAGGTTGACAACGGACCGGCCGTTGCCTCAAATCTTGGAATCACTGAGTTCCACATAGCTTACTTTAACACATTCGGCGGCCAACTCTCTACTCCATTTGGTGCTCCGAATCAGGCTCAGGTAATCAGGATAACGATAATGGTGCAACCGGCGGCCGCGTACGACACTACCTTTGCGACGAATTTCTCGTTGTGGCAGCAGACAAGACTGGTTTCACGGAACTTGAAGAGGTAGGAGGAAAATCATGGTCGGCAAAGGAACGTTAATTGTTATCCTGGGCTTCAGCCTGATATTCGCACTTGCGAGCAAGTACTGGGATAGGGAGAGCACCGATGCCGCTGAGAACTTCGTCCAGTATTATGATCAGACGGTTGCTCACACAATTGCGGTAAGTGGGGCTAATCTCGGTGCGAATCAAGTCTATCTTGACACAACGTCCAGCACGGTTTCATTTTCATTCTCCGGCTCTCTCTCCGGTGGGACCTACAGTGTCAACTGTATATCACTCGGACAATACGCAGATTCTCTTGTCTCAATTGGGAAATATCAAGATACGACTAGTACTGTGGTTGTTCGTTTCGGCCCGCAGTACTTCTCGATTTTCGGAATCTACACGGCTACGATGAACAACGTTGCCTGGGCCACGGGGGATACTGTTTGGGGAAGGTTTCATAGCAATGGTACATTCAACGTTATGGGAGATCCTGTGTTTTATGGAAGGGTAACAAGTCTCAACGCCTATCACGAGTATACTCCGGGAGACACCGCCATCATTTACGGGTCATATCAGTCCGGCATTAATATTCCCATGCCAAATACAAGTATCTCAAACATGCTATCCGCTGCGGCGGGTGGGTTCCTTCTGAGCAACCCGAATTCCGGGAAGGCATACGACGTGTATTTGACTTTCAACTCAAACGGGACCGCGACTTACTATACGAATCTCAATTCCACCCCTGTAACCGAGCCCATCACTTCTATTGCACCGAATGGGGTTATCTTCGTGCAAAATGGGAATTTGCACGTTCATGGAACAGTCAGCGGTCAGGTGGATGTGGGAGCATCGGGGAGTTCTAGCGCGAATTACGGTAGCGTATTCATAGATGGAAATCTCGAGTGCAACTCTGATCCTCAATCGAATCCCAACAGCACTGATGTAATTGGTGTAGTGGCACAGAACAACGTTACCGTCATGGGAGACAACGATTTCATGAATTATTACCACAATGGTTCACTTGCTGCTGATCCTCCAATTAATCCGACGATCGAGGCAGCAATTTATGCGCAGAATGGATCATTCTCGGCATATTATCAGGGCACACCGAATTACGGTGTTGGAACATCGTATCTCCTGTCAACCCTCGGAAGCGTCAATGTCTATGGCTCCATTTCCAATTACCAGATAGGGGTCACCTCCGATCCGAACATAAGATATGGATACAACGCCCATTACAGATTCGATCCTCGTTTTAACAACATTGCCCCCCCATACTTTCCGCTGACCGGCAAATACCAGATTCTATCATGGTATGAATAGGAGAATATTTTCTCTCTTTATGTTGACAATATGGTGCCTTTGAATTAATATACCCCTACAAAGAAAGGAGAATGCACCATGATGAGCGATGTCCAAAAAAGGATGAAGATCGTTGAGACTTATAAAAAACTCGGAAGTCTCCGGGGCACAGCCGAAAAGCTGAATGCAAATGTCAAGACGGTCAAGAAATGGGTAGATCGTTTTTCTAAATATGGAAAGAAAGGCCTGGACGATCGGAGATTCAAGGCTCCACAAAAATCCAAAGGAAGGTCCAGATAGTTTCTAAAAACCAGCCAGTTGGGGGAATGTCTCCCGCTGCTGTGTGGGGGAAATGCGTAGCTTCAGGAGTTGCAAAAATTGGCGGTGAGCCAAAAGTGTGGGTCGTGCCAAGGTTTAATCGTTATGGTGGCACGACCCACGTGTATTATGACTTGTCAAAGGAGACCATGACCCCATGATCCAGAGCATGACCGGGTTCGGGAAGGGTGAGGCTTCTGTCGGCAGGTACTCGGCGACTGCCGAGATCAGGAGCGTGAACAGCCGCTACCTGGAAATCAACGTCAAGCTTCCTCCATCGATGTCCGCGCGTGAAATTGACATTCGCGAGCTGCTCAGGCAAAGGATTGGGCGTGGAAAGGTATCCATGCTGGTGTATTCATCAGGGACCCAGGAAGCACCCGACCTGACTGTCGACGAAGATTCGGTACTCCGCATCAACAGTCTACTTAATTCCGTAAAGAAGGTCGCAAAGATTTCTGCCCCGATCAAACTGGAACACCTCCTGATGTTCAAGGACCTCTTCAAAGGTGCTGCCAACGAAGTGGCACAGGATGATGAGTGGGAAGCAGCGAAGTCGGCTGTTGTGTCTGCGCTGGAGCAGCTTCATTCTTCGAGGATGGCCGAAGGCGAAGCCTTGAAGAAAGATCTCAATTTGAGAATCGACAACCTCGGCTCGGCCCTGGATAAGATAGAGCTGTTATCCAGGTCAAGAACCGAGGAAGAAGAATCGAGGCTCCGTCAGAAAGTAAGCGAAGTTTTGAATGGCAAAGAGATCGACCCGGCGAGACTGGAACTCGAGATTGTGCTTCTTGCGGATAAGCTTGACATCACCGAAGAGGTGGTCAGGTTCAGGACGCACAACCAGTTCTTTCGGGAGCTTCTGGAAGCCACAGAGTCAAGCGGGCGAAGACTGAACTTTCTCTTGCAAGAGATGAACCGCGAGGCGAATACCATGGGATCGAAGGCTTTCGATGCGGATATGTCTCACCTCGTTGTTGAAATCAAAGAAGAACTGGAAAAAATCAGAGAGCAGGTTCAGAACCTCGAATGAGTCTCTTTGCTTAGATTCCCGGGTATCTCTCTTGGCTAATGGCCTTCCCATAGTTGTCTCCGCGCCCAGCGGTGCTGGCAAGACAACAATAGTAAAAGCAATCCTGCGAAGGTTCCCGAAGATCGCGTTCTCCGTCTCAGCGACGACCCGACCCAGACGCGATGGCGAGGCTGATGGCAGAGACTATTACTTTCTGAGCAGATCGGAATTTGAACGCAGGATCAAAAACGGGGAGCTTATCGAATACGAAGAGATCTATTCGAATTACTATGGGACTTTAAAGAATGAGGTTGAGAAGACATTGGCTGCAGGACGGAGCATCGTGTTTGATGTCGATGTGAATGGCGGCCTTTCGATCAAGAAAGCATTTCCTGGTGCCTTGCTCATTTTTGTCAAGCCTCCTTCTGTAGAAGTCTTAAGGAATCGGTTGAAACAACGCGGAAGTGAAAGTCCGGAGCAGATAGAGCGGCGGATGAAGCGCGTCCCAATGGAGCTTGAGAAAGGGGAGCAATATGACTATATTATAGTTAACGATGAGTTGGAACGAGCTCTAAGCGAAGTTTTCGAGATTATTGAAGCGAGAGGTTCCGCGAGATCAGAGTGAAAGGAGAATTTGAATGGGTCTGAAACCGATCGATATTCACATGCTTGACGTAGTGACGGGTAACGCGTACGAAGCCATTACTGTTACGTCGCAACGCTCCAGGCAGATAAGTGACGAAAGAAAAGTTGAATTCAACCAGCGCCTTGAAGGGATAAAGCAGGTGCAGGAGTCTCTTGAGGAAGACGAAAAAGTCAATCCGGAGCAGGTCGAGTTAAGCAAGGAGTTCGAGAAGTATTCCAAACCGACCGAGCAGGCGCTTCAGGAACTGTTGGATCAGAAGATCGTTTACCGGTACAAAACCCCCCAATAGAAAGTCAGGCAAACGTGCCCCTCTCTGTTTGTGATTTCATTTGAGGAAGGGGAGAGCGTGTGTCATCGCCGCTGTCTGACAAGAAAATAGTTCTAGGTGTTTGCGGCAGTATTGCCGCCTACAAGAGTGTGTTCCTCCTGCGCGAGCTTCAAAGGGAAGATGCGCAGGTAAGGGTCGTCATGACTCCGTCCGCTTCCAACTTTGTCGCTCCACTCACCTTTTCTTCGCTTTCCGGTGGTCATGTCTACACGGAGATGTTTCCGGTGAAGAAAGATTCCGGGGCAAGCGGGTTATGGCACATCGAACTTGGGACCTGGGCAGATGCAATGCTGATTGCACCCATCACCGCCTCGACCATTGCAAAATTGGCCTGGGGAATTGCGGATAATCTTTTGACTTCGATTGTCCTGGCACTTCGTGCACCGCTCATAATTGCACCGGCCATGGATGCTGATATGTACATCCATCCGACGACGATGTCCAACCTGGCCAAACTGAAGGCACGAGGAGTCACTGTGATAGACCCGGATGAAGGTGAATTGGCAAGTGGGTTGACCGGAACTGGACGTCTGGCTGAAGTAGGAAATATCATCGAAGCGTTAAAACATTTCTTCCAGGGTCGGTACAGAGATCTGACAGGAAAGAAGATATTGGTCACTGCCGGCCCGACACAGGAGCCGATCGATTCGGTGAGGTTCATATTTAATCGAAGCTCGGGTAAGATGGGATTCGCGGTCGCGTCAGCGGCGGCGAACCGTGGAGCTGAGGTTAGGTTGATTTCCGGGCCCGTTGCACTCGAGACTCCGCGAAATGTGTTTCGTGAGAATGTGGCGACGGCCGAGGAAATGAAGCAGGCGGTTATCCGGAATGTCGACTGGTGTGATTCCATGATTATGACCGCGGCGGTCGCCGATTACCGGGTGGCGAGTCCTGCGGATAGAAAGGTGAAGAAAGATGAGTTCGCGCGAAACGGCGCAAAGCTGGAACTGGTCGAGAACACGGATATTCTGAAAACCGTCTCGTCCATGAAAGGGAACAGAGTATTCGTGGGCTTCGCGTTGGAGACCGATAATGAGATCGACAACGCGATCAAGAAACTCAAATCGAAGTCGCTTGACTTTATTGTTGTAAATAATCCTCGTGAAGAAGGTGCGGCCTTCGGAACAGACACGAACAAAGTGACCATCCTTTCGGACTCAGGGGAGAACCGGGTTGATCTGCCAGTCATGTCCAAATACGATGTTGCCCTACGAATATTAGATCGGGTGCGCAGCCTTTTTCCGGATTTATCATAGAAGCGCAGCCGAAAAGTGTAACCACTGCCAAAGGCATCACTTCGTGACAAGTCACCAACCTGCCTGCCGGCAGGCAGGGGCACTAAGTGTTGTACAACGACACCAATACCAAAATTTTTCTTTGAGCCTTTGAGTCTTTGTGGTTTCCAGAGGGGTTCCCGGCCTGGTCTCTAGAGATTCTCTTTCTTATCCGTTTATTTTGTTTCATCGTCAAGATCTAAGCCGTTGCTTCCAGGCACGTTTTTTTAGAGGTGCGTTTCCTCCTTAACAATTATTCCCGAAATTGTTCTTGCTACAAATAACTATTAATGAAGGAGTAGGAAACCATGGGCTATCAGATATCAACAATCGAGAGCGGGCTCCTTTCCATCGCTGTGCTTGCGGCGGCATCACTGCTTGCTCTCCTGGTTCACAGGTTGGTGTACGCGCTGGCAAAGAGATTTGTTGCCAAGACTGCCACGAAGCTGGACGATTCCATCGTACGTAATTCGAACGCACCGACCAGGTTGATCTTCGTGCTGATAGGAATCTCGATGTCGATGCCGTTTGTTCACCTTCCGCAGGCATTGTCGAATGGGATCTATCGGCTAATTGGCATCGGCGTCATTGCAGGTATCGCCTGGCTGATTATCGGCTTCATAAATGTTCTTTCAGATCTAATGATCGAAAGGTATGACATTCACGTCAGTGACAATCTGACGGCGCGGAGAGTGCAGACTCAGGTTCATCTGCTGAGAAGAATAGTAGTCGCGGTAGTTATAATTGTCGCCTTGTCAGCGGCCTTGATGACCATCCCGGAAATAAGAGGGATAGGAGCGGGCTTGTTTGCATCTGCCGGTATCGCGGGTCTCGTCGTAGGGATGGCCGCTCGTCCGACACTTTCAAATCTCATTGCGGGGGTGCAGTTGGCACTAACGGAGCCGATCAGAATTGAGGATGTGGTCATCGTTGAAGGAGAGTGGGGGTGGATAGAAGAAATAAGACCCACTTATGTCGTGGTCCGCATCTGGGATCTTCGCCGTCTCGTGGTTCCAACCACCTATTTCATGGAACAGCCTTTTCAGAACTGGACAAGGAAGACGGCGGATTTACTCGGAACAGTTTTCGTGTACACTGATTACTCCATCCCGGTGGATGACGTTCGTAAGCAGCTACAATCGATTCTGAAGTCCTCGGAACTATGGGATGGGAAAGTATGTGTGCTTCAGGTAACTGATGCGACCGATCATGCGATTCAGCTAAGAGCTTTATTCAGTGCGTCTGATTCCGGAAAACGGTGGGACTTGTCCTGCGAAGTGAGGGAAAAGCTTATCCAGTATTTGCAGGAACGTTATCCCGGTTCCTTGCCCAGGGCGAGAGCAGAACTCTTCAGCCAGGGCGGCGAAGTGGTCCGGCATGGAAGGCGAGCCAAATCCACCTAAAACTACTGGAACGATGACTTGGCTTCGGAATCTTATTTCCTTAAATTATCCGCCGGCATTTAAGTGATACCGAGAGGATGTATGATGCAAGTTTATCTTTCCTGCCATGACCGGCTCCTGGTTCGTTTTCTTACGATTATTTCCTTTATGGCTTTCCTGGGGACTGCTTATCCTCAATCTCTTATTCAGAAATATTCAGACCGAGCAGAGAGCACTCAGAAACTGGATACGCTTGCAATGGTTGGCGGCGAACCGATAACGAGCGCAGACTTCTTGAACCGTTTCGAGCTATCCATTTATCCCGGCAAAGATGATCCCACCACGCTTGAACATGTAAAGCGGGGTTTTCTGTATTCGATGATAGCTGAGGACCTCTTGTCTCAGGAGGCGGCCCGGTCTGACCTTCCTTATACTCCGGCAGAGGATCTCGTCCGAAAAGAGATGCAAGACATATTCATGAGAGATGCGTTGTTCAGGAGAGAAATAATGCCCCGCGCCAAGGCGGCAGTCACAAATGACGACATGCTCCACGGGTTCAAGATTTCTGTTTATACTTACCTGGTCGATGCTTTTTATTTCGAAAGTGACAGTGCTAAGGCATGGAGTTTTTGGGCTGCGCTTAGCGAGAAAAAATCTCCTGACATCTACTCTCTTGCTGCTTCGATAGATGTGAGCCATGATACTTTGGAGATCCCGTACGGTGAATCAACCGCCGCGATAGAGAATGCATTTTTCGGACACCGGGTGGGCTTTATTTCCAAGCCGACGGTAACCGTGGATGGCCTTGTAGTTTTCAAAGTAATCGGTAAAATGCTGAACAAGAAATTTGTCGACGGCTCAATTATCGATAGATTGCATAGGATCAGACAGATACTCGTCAATCGAGAAGAAATAGATCTCGGCAACAAGTACGTTGAAGAAGTCATGAGGCACATCGAGGTTGATGTCAACTACAAGGTCTTTCGCCCGCTTGTGTATGCTATTCAGAAAATCTTTGAGAAAGAGAGACCTACTTCGTACGACCCGTATTATAGCCTGACTCCGCAACAGCTTGCGCTGCTGTCCAACGACTTTTCTTCAAAGCTTGCTGAGCCGTTGCTGACGTTCAAGGGTGGCAGTATAACGCTCGCAGATGCTTTCGATCAATTGCCGACTGCCATGTTTGCGGCCGAGGATTCAACTCTGCCTGCCATCACATTCGCTCTCCACATGTCTCTGCGCTTCATTTCCCAGAACCATTTTCTCGTGCAGAGGGCTCGCGAGTTGGGTCTTGCGAATTCAAACGAAGTGAACTATAACGTTAGGATGGTTTTGAATGCCTTCCGATCCTACAGGGTCGCGAACGAAATAACCGATACTGTAAGGATAACTCAAGCCGAGGTTGACACATTTTTTACTTCCCACCATGATTTGGTGTTGAAGTCGGTCAAATTGAGACTGCGGGCTTACGAGGCCGATGATATCAACCAGGCCCTGGCGATATATAACGGTCTCGAAAACCGGAAGGACTTGAAGGCCGCAGAGGCGGATACGGCAGCGCGATGGGTTGACGCCTTCCAACTCGGCGAAACGGGAGCAGTCCTATCGGAATTGAAGAGAGGCCAAATCTATGGCCCGATCGAAGACCACGGGAAGTTCTATATCTACCAGTTGCTCGACAAAAGGTCCACCATAGGCAATGAAGCCATAAGGAACAGCATTGAAGTTGCGAGGGAATTGCTGTTGGAGAAGGAAAAAAGCGAGACGCTATCGCGGTATATCGCACACCTTGCCGAGAATGATGGTGTGCGGTTGTTCAAGAAAAACCTGCTTGAATTGAGGGTGACTCCGTTCCAGATGCTGACCTACAGACTGATAGGATTCGGCGGCAGGATCCTTGCGGTACCGCAGCTTTATCCGCGAGAAGGATGGATAAAATACTACAATCAGAAAAGACCTCCTGTACCATGATGGTGAACGCAAAACAGTGGTGAGCTTTCGCGAGGACCGTTCGCCGGAAGGGGCTGTTATCTTGGTTAGTAGATAAGTGACGTAAAACTAGAATCAGAAGCGGGAATAGCATGCAAAAACCTAAACTGAGTTTCTGGCAAATTTGGAACATGAGTTTTGGATTCCTCGGGATCCAGTTCGGCTTCGCCCTGCAGAACGCAAATGTCAGCAGAATATTCGAGACTCTCGGAGCAAAAATAGAGTCGATACCCATTCTTTGGATCGCTGCGCCGGTAACCGGCCTCATAGTCCAGCCGATCATCGGGCACATGAGTGACAAGACTTGGGGAAGGCTCGGAAGGCGACGCCCCTATTTTCTGACCGGCGCAATTCTCGCCTCCGCCGCACTCTTCGTAATGCCGAACTCGCCGGTGCTCTGGGTGGCGGCCGGGATGTTGTGGATCATGGACACTTC
>JAKASW010000096.1 GCA_021818875.1 Bacteroidota bacterium | reverse complement strand
CTTTCTCACGTTTTCCATCGTTACGTCGAGATGCGTCACGGCGCGAACTTTCCCGGCACTACCTGCCGACAGAAGTACGCCCGCCGTTTTCACATCTCTTATAAACTGTTCCATCTTGGCCGGAGGCTTCAACCCGAAAATCACGATGTTTGTCTCTACGTGTTCCACATTGACTTCAAAAGATTCCGATTCTGAAAGCATCTTTGCAAGGGTCTTTGCCTTGTCATGGTCCTCCGACAATCTCTCCACGTTGTTTTCAAGTGCATAGAGACCTGCTGCAGCAAGAACGCCGACCTGTCGCATTCCCCCGCCGAATATTTTGCGATATCGCCTGGCAAGATTTATATACTCACGCGTTCCGGTCAAGACCGAGCCTACAGGCGCACCGAGACCCTTTGAGAGACAAACCGAAACCGAATCGAAATGCTTTGCATATTCAGAGACTTTGATTCCCGTCGCTATCGACGCGTTCCACAGACGTGCTCCATCAAGATGAGACTTGAGCCCATGTTTAACAACCACCTCACGAATTTTCTCAATGGCCTCCATCGGGTAAATCGTTCCGCCGCCGCGGTTATGGGTGTTCTCGACGCAAACGAGCCGGGTCGGCATCATGTAATAGACATCCGGCCTCAATGCATCTTCGACGGCTTCGGCCGACATAATTCCACGAACTCCGGGAACCGGATTGAGTTGGATCCCTGACAGAAGAGCCGGAGCTGCTGTTTCGTAGTTGAATATGTGCGAATCTTTCTCGACTATCACCTCGTCGCCTGGGTTAGTATGCGTCTTCAAGGCGAGCTGGTTGGACATCGTTCCACTTGGTACATACAACCCGGCTTCTTTTCCAAGAAGGCCCGCTACCTTTTCCTGAAGGCGATTCACCGTAGGGTCCTCGCCGAAAACATCGTCACCAACTTCGGCGGCAGCCATGGCACGGCGCATTCCCTCACTCGGCTTCGTGACTGTGTCACTCCTTAAATCAATGTAGTCCGTGTTCAATCTCCTTGCTGACGTTATTCAAGTTCACGAAAATTTGCTTCTAAATTTAAGGAAAAGTGCGAAAAGAATTGACGCCACTGAAATAATTCCTGCAAGAGTAGCAATCCAATTCCCGTGTTCAGCGTAGAACGTTTTCCTGGTAACGATTGGAATGTTTGAAACAAGAGTTGTCTTTTCATCAATCTTCGTCGGACCGGCGATATATCGCCCATACGGATCAAGTATTTCAGAAATGCCGGTATTCGCCGACTGGATCACTACCCTCCTGTTTTCAACAGCTCTAAAGATTGCATAGGCAGCATGCTGATACGTTCCTGATAATTTTCCGAACCATCCGTCATTTGTTATTATCACCAGGAAGTCGGCTCCTTTACTTGTAAACTGCCTCACATAGCCCGGGAAGATGCTCTCGTAGCAAATCATAGTCGAGAAAGTATTGCCGTTCTTCAATCGAAAGACTGTTGTGTCCGTCCCGCGGGCCCAATTGCTGATGCCTACTCCCCATTTGAGGACATTTATCAGAAATGGAACGTGGTCGGCATAAGGAATTCTCTCTGCGAACGGAACAAGAATTATCTTTCCGTACGTCTGGTAGTTCGTGACGTGCGGTTGGAAGAGTGCTGCTCCATTATATGCATCGTAGTACTCCTGCATGATCGGGTCATAGTGGCTGTCAGCTTTTGCATCGGAACTGTCGGAATAATACCTGGCAAGCGGAACACCGCTCAGAAGTGAAATCCCGGTCGTGTCGATGAATGTCTGAAGCACATGCAGGTCGTTTGAGTAATACGGAAGCAGAATGTAGAATGGGATTGCTGTTTCGGGCCACACGACAAATGTTGGCTTCTTATTTAAGACGCCGATGGTTTCATGTTCGTACGTCATCAGGATTCGCCTCGGGTTGGCCATCCATTTCGCATAAGGGTCGATGTTAGGCTGGATCACTGCTACCTTGATTTGATCAGGATACTTATGGCTCTTCGAATTGTTCAACACTACAAGCCCATAGACCTCCGGAATTAGAGCCAGGGCCAACGCCGAAGCGAGAGCAACAACCGCGTCTCTCCTTCGCCCATCATTCAAAAGGATGACTGCATAGGTAAGCACCGAACCGACCAGCAGTATCTGTAACGATATTCCGAAGAGACCGGTGAACGAAGCCATCTGGATATCGGCAAGATTATACGACTGCGAATAGCCGACAGTGAGCCATGGGAATGCAACCTGCGTAATGGAATGAAGGTACTCGAAAGTCAGAAACAGAAACGGAAACAGCAAGATGGCACGCCTGCCGAGCTTCTTTCGTATGAAATGATAAACGAGGATAGGTACCGCGAAGAAAAGTGGATGTGCCGCCACGAGCGCCGCCCCACCGATCATCATGAACGGATCTGCATCTTTGTTCCACCCTCCAACCCAATAGATCGTGATGATGTTGAAGACGAGAAATCCGAAGTAGGCGGTCTTCAATGTTTCCCTGTAATCAGCAACCTCCTCCATCGCGAGAAGCAACGGAACAAATCCCACAAATGCCAGCCAGGCAAGATGGAACGGAGGAAAAGAGAGTCCGAGGATCAATCCCGATAAGCAACTTAATGCGAGCCGTTTCGTCAGGAATCTATGCTGTTTCGTCGTTATTCCTCATTTGAAAATGTAAATCGGGTTCGATAATATCCACGGAAATTTTCGTTTATTAAAGAACGGCAGCAGGGTACGTTTTTGAAAAACCTGTACTCGGTATTGACCCGGATCTCTAATTGGTAGGTTGATGTCGCTCTTGTCGTTGTAGGTGGCGATCACTTTCCCGTCCCGGACAACTTGTGCTTCTACATTATCTGTATCGGGAACAATCACGTTCAAGACGGCATCACCCCAAAGCCGTAAGCTGTCCCCCATTACGACTTCGTTTGTATCGGATCTTGCAGTGAACAGAAATCCTCTTCCATGCTCGAGTCCTGAAAAAGCCACATAATCATTTCCATTCTTCAGAGCTTCAATCAGGATCCTCCTGTCGTGCTGGTACACCGCGTTAAAGGGCACTTTTGTCACGATGACAGTGTGAACGAGGGGGAGAAGACTCTCATAGTTCGGGAAATGCCAGCCGGATCTCTTTCCGATGCTCGTGTTGTTATTTGCTCCGATTGAGCCGATGCCGACGGCCTTCTGTCTTTGGTTGAGTTGGTCAAAGTACTTCATCGACCGATTCGGATAAGCCAGCAAATAATTGAGAGCCTTTGTGTTGAAACCGTAGACTGAGTATGCGCCTAAGAACTTATTGATCTGAAAGAAAGTGAGGGACCTCCTCCAGGCTTGATCGAAATTATATAGCTCCATACCAGTGATTTTATCGGTGACGACGTTGCTGAAGACACTCTGTGTGATTGGCTGAGCCAGAAAAACAAGGTCTCTTTTGCTGACCGCATAGTTGACGGCAGAATCGATCGAGACTCCGTTGCCGGGAAGTATGGGGATGCTGTCTCCAATAACCAGGAATCTTTCGTGTTTGTCTTTAGATACGATTTCGATGGCAGGCACTACAAGAGTCATTCCGTATCTGTGAGAGTAACCCTTGTCCATCGGCCTGATGGAATTCACGTCTGTGAATATTGCAAAATCCAGTGAATGCGAGTCGCACATTTTTTCGATTTGGAAATAAGTCGCAGTTCCGGTGGAGTATTGTGTCTGGATGTTTATTACACCGGAGTATTCGAAATATTTCCCTGCATAAATTCCAGTCCATCGTTCAATTCGATAACTGAGGAGAGCGTTGATAACGGAGACCACATAGATAGCGACAATCAACGCTACCAGGATTTTGAGTACGCCCTTTGCAACGGTATTTTCGCTGCGTATGTTGCTCCGGATTTGTCGGCGTCTACCTGGTTGCAATCCAGTATCCCGAATTAGAGATTCTACCTTGTCCGATCACAGTTGAGGCTAATGAAAAGCTTTCCAATGGAGGCATATCGGATAGGAGCACGAAGAGGTGATCCTCTGATGAATTCGGTTTCACATTTCTTCCAACAACACAATGGCGAAGCAGGCAATGGCATTTCGCGAAACCAGTGTGCCCTCGGTAGTCTTAGATTTCACCGATATAGAGGATGGTGGCACCGAGCATTGTTCTGATATGGAATCTGCGATGCTTTCGTAGTGGCGGTTGAGTCTCGGCTGGTCGGCCACAATCACGAGGTCCGCGTTCCTCAATTTCATCTTGCTTTCTGCTGCCTGGCTAAGTGCAAACTTGATAATCTCCTTGCTGTCAAGTCCAGACGTTCTTTCATCGTCGTCACGGAATTTTACGCCGATGTCACCTCTGGCGCAGGCACCGAGAATTGCGTCGCTCAACGCGTGTAGCACAACATCACCGTCAGAGTGGCCTCTCAACCCCTTCTCGAAATCGATCAGGGTACCGCCAAGCTTAAGAGGTCTTCCTTCTGCAAGTTCGTGCGAATCGAAACCGAATCCTACTCTCATAACGCATTGAACCCTTCAAAGTCGAAAGCAGGTTTCTCCCACTCAATCCGTATGTCCGTGACATGAGCCGAGATCGGCCCCCTTCTTAATTCAGCGATGAAATCCTCAATAAGTCCCTTTTCTCCCTCCGCGACGATCTCCACCCTGCCGTCGTCCAGATTTTTTGCAAAACCTTTCAGCCCAAATGCGCTTGCCCTTCTCATCTCGAAGTATCGATAACCTACTCCTTGTACCAGGCCGCTAATGAAGAGGTGAACACGCGCATCAATCATTTGACAAAGCTCCTTTGATATTCTCGATGACTCCCGGGAGCTCAAAACTATTTAAGATTAAAGAATAAAACCCGTTCCTACCACCGCCTTTCACTCCGAATGATTTTCTCAGATGATCGACTATGTCTGCGGCCTTTTTTTCATCCACTACCAGATTCACTACCATCTGGCAGTTTTCGCCCTCCGTTCGGTAAAACAAGAAGGATTTCTTCAACTCCCGCGATGCAGTGCTCGCGACAAAGCGAAGCTCCTCCGCGTCCGTTACATCGTCATCCATGTTTATGACAGGAAGTTTTTCCGACGTTTGGTCCACCACTGGTACGATCTTATGGTAGACCGCATCGGCCAGTTTCCGCAAAAGTACTTTTAGCTGCTTCTCCTTTTCATGGAGCTGCTCGCTCAACTTTATCACTGCTGATGGTATATCAGCGACAGGTGCCGAGACGAGGCGTGAAATTTCAATCGATGAATTCAACAGACCATAATAGTAATCAGTTGCTCTCCGACCGCAAGTGAATTCAATTCTTGTCAAGGCTCCCTTCACTTTCTCTATAGTCCCCGTCAGGATCACTCCCACTTCCGAGGTGTGCGTGCAGTGAGTTCCCCCGCACGGAGAAAAATCAAAATCCTTCACTTCTACAATTCTCACGGTACCTTCAACCTTCGGCGGTTTCCTCAATCTAAATCGAGATATGTCAGACTTATCGGCAAAGTGAATGTTGACGGGTCTGTTTTCCTCAACCACCTTGTTAGCGGCGGCCACCGCTTCACTCAATTCCTTCTCCGTAGGCGCCCGCGACAGGTCTATCGTTCCGATTGATTCCCCCAACCTGGACGAGACAGTCTGGATGTCCAACAGATTCTCGAACGCAGCCGAGAGGATATGCTGCCCCGTGTGTTGCTGCATATTCCTGAAGCGTCGGTCCCAGTCAATCTTGCAGTGGACTGTGCTGCTATCCGGGTCCTCCGATACGATATGCAGAACGTTCTCGTCGTCTTCTACCACGTCGACCACTGTACTATTACCAATCTTTCCGGTATCATGTTCCTGTCCGCCGGAGGTAGGATAAAAGTAGGAATTGTCCAAAAGCACCGCGGTTGCCCCGTTCCATTTTAGAGACTGCCTGACGGTGGCATCGAACTCTACTGTGTAAGGATCAGTGTAATATGGTCTCACGACTGCTCCATCGAGTCAGGTTCCTGGTGAATCACAGCCTTAGTTATCTGAGGAAACTTTTTCGGTATTTCCTCTTCCAATTTGTTCACAACTTTAACCGATTTCTCGAGCGGTAGAGTTCCATCGAACTTGCACGTCATGGCAACACGCACACCAAGGTCGCTTTCTGCAAAACTCAGGTTCCCGCAGCGAGCAACTCCGTCAGTCGCCGTAACAAATTTGACTATATCGGCTGCAAGGTTCCCGTTAAAGATCCGGGTTGACTTTGCGCGAATAGTCCGCTCAGACGACCTGTCTATATGAACGAAGATCTGGTCGATTCCCCCGATCTGCGCTCTAATGGAATTCTCGAGTGCATCCGCCTTCGTGTGAGCAGCCTCTATTGTGTCGGTATCGCTTACTTCGAGGTGCAGATCGATGACCAGACCGGCATGGGTCGAAAAGACCTGGACTTCATGTATCCTGCTTTCGGATTTCTCTGCTGCAAATCTGATCTTGTCAGCGACCGTCTCTTTCTCAGTTTCGACGGGCTCGGCATGTACCACTACATCGACTCCGTCTCTTACTGATCGGACTCGATTTTCGATTTCATCGACGAGAGAATGCGCCTGTTCGAATAGAAGGAGCCTTGGCAACCTGACCACCATGTCGACGAATACTTTTCCACCGGAGACCCGGACGCGGAGGCTTTTTACGTCCTCGACTCCCCCCGTTTCCAGGGCAGCTTTATGGATACGATCAACGAGGGCCGAGTCCGGACTCCTGTCTACAAGAACGTCAATTGCACGTTTCCCGAGTCGGACACTTATCACAACGACGATCAAGGATACGCCTAGCGCGGCTATCGGATCCGCGAACTCAAATCCGGCTCTGGCTCCGATCAGACCCACGATGACGACACTCGAGCTGAGGATGTCCGTTGAGAAGTGCAGTGCGTCTGCTTCCAGGGCTTGACTGTGATATTTCTTTGCTGCCCGCATAAGGATACGCGACCTGGTGTAGTCAATAATTATCGATGTGGCCATAACCACAAAGCTCCAGACTGTGACCTCTATCTCTACATGCCTGTAGAAAAGGCGCGTGATCGATTCCTTTCCGATGATGTAGCACGTGATGAGGAGTAGAAGCGTCTCGAATAGGGCGGAGATATTTTCGAATTTCCCGTGTCCGTAATGATGCTCAGAATCCGCCGGCCTATCTGCCGCCCTAACTGCGAAGAGCGTCATCACCGCCGCCATAAGGTCAAGACCCGAATGGGCTGCCTCACTTAGAATTCCAAGACTTCCTGTCGTAACACCGACAACAATCTTGAAAGCGGTCAGAAGAATGGCGGCCACAACAGATGTAGCCGCGGCACCTATCTTCTCACGTGATTCCACTTTCGTCAGCCTAAGAAATGATTTATCAGGAGCAACCTTCGATCAAGAGGTAAACACCTGACCAATGCAATTCCGAAACATGAGCGTAGTCGTATCAGGCGCAACATAGAACTTGCCGGAAAGAGTTCTTCGCAAGCAAGACACATCGAGACTGACAGCCGGATTAACGGCCGTTAATCTGAACGAATTTGTCTACGGTGTCTTTTGTGTTCTGCACATTGAGCTTCGAGAAAAGGAACTCGAACCTCTTTTCAAGGTTCTCATTTGCTTTATCCAACCAATCTTTTCCAAGGCTCCACATCTGTTGTTTGAAGGGTCCGAATCCCTTTTTGCGAGTTTTATAAATGAACTGCTCGTCTGTCATGTCCGGTTTCTTTTCATCCGACATATTTTTTCTCAAGTAGTCATAAATCGACTCGCGAAAATCCTTGGGAAATATGTCGTATAGCAAGTTCTGGAACCCTGTGGCGAGGTGAATCTCGGCAGTTCCGACACCGGGAAACTTATCGAAAAGTTCCTCAGGTAAGGTGGATGCACCGTGCTGCACTGCGCCGGCCATGCCATATTCATTGCGGGCTATTTCCGATATGGCTTGGAGGACGTTAAAGTCTATTTTTACCTGGGCGACCGTGCCATCCGGCAGAGGTACTCCACCGTGGCTGGATCCGGTCTGAACGCTAATCTTGCTTATTGTTTTTGCTCCATGCTTCTGCGAGTTCAAGGTGTCTACGTAACCTTTCATGTAAACCCTGAACTCTTCAGGCGTGGAATTCCTGCCTCCGACTTCTCCTATCTCACCGCCGACCGAGATCGTCATCCCTTTAGGTTCGATCTCTCTAATCAGCGAAGTCATTTCAGCGGCAAGCTCGAAGTTGTTTCGCTGCTGGTCCTCGGTTGTCTTCTTGCTGAGATCGACTAGCGTTGATGAATCGATGTCGATATTGTAGAACTCGGCCTCGACAGCTTCTTTAATCAGCGACCGGATGACCTCGATTTCCTTCTTCGGATCCTGTGCAAATTTCTTTGCATTAAACTGGAAGTGGTCTCCCTGTATGAAAACCGGTCCCGAGTACCCTTCTTTAATCGCCGCAGCAAGAACACATGCCGAGTACTCCGCCGGCCTCTGCCCGGTATAACCCATCTCAGACTTTGCAATCTCAAAAACGAATGGACCTATCTTGTTTCTCTTGGCTACTCTGAACATCGCCCGCGCAAAGTCGTAGGTGATGCCCCGGATATTTACTGCTGGAACAGTGAACCCTTTTACCTCTCCCCTTCCGAATGCATCATAAAGGCCCTGTATGGAAGACGACCCCGCACCAAGATTTCCTGCAAGCTGTCTGATCAGCCAGCGACTTCCGGCTTTCACTTCTTCGCTGGAACTGAAAACAGATTCATAGACCAAGGTGTCTATTACTGAGGCCCGGAGCTTAGCCGGATCGGTGGCCGTCGCTTTTTGCCAGCCATCTCTCCCCGAAGGACCTTCAACAACATCCACAACGCCTATAAGTGATTTCTTTAGCTCATTAACGTCTTTAATCATTACATTCCTCCAGACTTTTTCAAACAGAAAGTTATTAAACATAGGTGCTTGTTACAAGGTAAGTGGAATCATTTGACCTTCCTCAAACGGGCAGCGAATCCACCATCCATATCGTGCCTGTGAGGGAGTGTTTCTACAAATCCTCTTTTGCTTACGAAGGATCTTTCGACGTAGTTGTCCGCGGCCTCCAGCTCAAACTCCGGATGATCGCCCAGGAAATTCGCGACGACCGATTCATTTTCTTCTTCTTCGATTGTACATGTGCTGTAAACTAATGTGCCATTCGGTTTCAAAAGTTTTGCAGTGTTGTTGATAATGCTCATTTGGATGACTTTCAACTTCTCTATATCCTCCGGCTCCCTCTTCCATTTCGAATCAGGTTTTTTTCGTATAACACCGAAGCCTGTGCAAGGTACATCGATGAGGATTTTGTCGTACTTTGTGTCATCGCTATATGTGATGCCGTCAGCGACCTTCACCTTCACGTCCCTGTATCCCATCCGGTCAAGCAAGTTCTGTATCAACATGGCACGATTCTCATACTTCTCCACCGCAGTGAGATGCACCTTTCCTCCTGTCATCTCAAGGATGTGAGTTGTCTTGCCGCCAGGTGCCGCACACATGTCGAGGATCGTCTCCCCTTCTTGTGGCGCAAGGAGTTTTGTGACTATTCCTGCGCTTTCATCCTGTACGGTAAATTTCCCTGCTCTAAAAGACTCAAGTTCCCCGATCCTGGACAATCCTTCAACGTAGAGGAAATTGGGAAGGTATTGGGCGCGGCTGACCCTCATGCCGCGGTCTTCCATGTAAGTCACCAGCGTATCAACGGGCGTAATTCTTTCATTTACTCGTATCGACAATCGCGGTCTCTCGTTAAGTGCCGAAAGTAGCTGCTCGGTTTCGTAAACTCCAAACCTGTCAATGAATCTTCTGACCAACCACTGGGGAAATGAATGAATAGTTGCAAGGGATCTGACGGCATCATCTTCGATGGAAGGATACTCCACAACGTTAAGCTTGCGTATTGTGGTCCTCAGAACCGCATTCACAAGATTGGCGAGGTATTGTCCTCTTAGTTTCTTGACGAATTCGACCGCTTCATTCACTGCAGCAGATTTTGGCACACGCTCCAGGAACATTATCTGGTATATGGCGACTCTTATGGCGTTCTTTATGTTTATATCCACCTTAGAATAGTCGCCGCGGTAGAACTGCGAAATCACATAATCAAGTCGGAGCTTCCACCTGATTGTCCCGTTTACTAATTCAGTCAGGAATGATTTATCTAGCTTGGTGAGATCGGAATTCCGCAATTCAGAATCGAGAAGCTTATCGAGATAAGAATCGGTCCTTTCCACCCTGTTCAGGATTTTGACGGCAATCTCCCTCGCAGTCTCGTATGCAATAAGGTCGGCGTCCACCCGAAAGTTTCCGCCGAACTCCTTTAACTGATCCATCACTATTTCCCCTGTACTCTTTTTTGCTGCGGTGATCAATTACATAAATGGAGTTTTTGGCGCGTGGAGTGTGGTTAGCATCATGCCCTTTCAAATGCGACCCACTCTCTTATATGTTCATATGAAACTCATCCTAAGTTAGACGAAACACAATTTTATTGGTCGGAAACATATCACGGTAATTGTTGCCAACGAATACCGGTCCAAGAGTGAGGCGGCCCGAAGAGTCACCCTTCGGCTTTTGCTTTCCTTCCATATTTTTGCATGAACTTTTCCACTCGACCCGCAGAATCAATAAGCTTCTGTTTCCCTGTAAAAAACGGGTGGCAACTGGAGCAAATTTCCACTTTAAGAGACTGCCCGGGCTCTGTGGAGCGAGTCTGAAATGTATTTCCACATACGCACGTTACTGTAATTGTATGATAAGTCGGATGAATACCGCTTCGCATTCTTTCTCCTATTTAAACACCAATCTATGAAAACTAACCAAAATTTGCAAACTGTACCGTTCGGCGATAGTAAGCCATTCTAAACACAACCGCAACGAGTAGAACCAGTCTATCAATCTGATGCTGTGAAAGATAAGAGAGATTCGTGGAATTCCTGGCAACGAAGGAAATTGTCTTTGACTCTGATACCTGCGTTTCTTTCAGCCGTCAATCGAACCACCACCCATTCTTTCGATATTGTACTCACCGGAGCATCTGTCTCAGCACTGTCTGCAGAATTCCTCCATTATGGTAGTACTCGACGTCGATATGGCTGTCAAGCCGAGCGACTGCTTCGAACGATTTTGTCCCACCTTTTTCGTCCAAGGCTGTGACCTTAAGTCTTTTCCTCGGCGTAAGATTTTGTTTTATCCCGGTTATTGAAAACACCTCAGAACCGGTCAACCCTATCGACGCAGCATTTTGGCCGTCCACAAACTGAAGCGGCAGGACACCGAGTCCGACAAGATTGCTTCGATGGATTCGTTCATAACTCTCGGCGATTACCGCTTTGATTCCAAGGAGCAAAGTCCCTTTTGCCGCCCAGTCACGTGAGCTTCCGCTGCCGTATTCTTTGCCTGCGATTACAACCAGGGGTACTTTGTCGCTCTGGTATTTAACCGAAGCATCATAAATTGTCATTTTTTCTTTGTCGGGAAAATGAATTGTCCAGCTTCCCTCCGTGCCGGGGACAAGAAAATTCTTCAACCGGATGTTCGCGAATGTGCCGCGCATCATCACTTCGTGGTTGCCGCGACGAGCTCCGTAAGAATTGAAATCCTTCGGTTGAACTCCATGCTCTATCAAGTACTTCCCTGCCGGGCTGCTTGCCGGTATCGATCCGGCTGGGGATATGTGGTCCGTTGTGACAGAGTCACCTAGAAAAACGAGGACTCTTCCTTTTTCAATATCTCCTATTGGGGCTGGTTCCACTGGAAGATCGAAGAAAAATGGGGGTTCCTGGACATACGTTGAGGGTTTGTCCCATTCATAGATACTTGCCTCTGGAATCTTCAGCCCCTGCCAGTTATCATTCCCTTTGAAGACCTCTGAATAACGTGACCGGAACATTTGTGGCTTAAGCGATCGGTCGACGGCCTCGCGCACTTCGGATTGCGACGGCCACAGGTCTTTGAGATACACCGGCGTACCATCTTTCGTGTAATCGACAGGCCCGAATGTCGGATCAAAATCCACTCTTCCCGCAAGTGCGTATGCGACGACTAGAGGCGGAGAGGCAAGGAAGCTCGCTTTTGCGTTAGGGTGAATCCGTCCCTCAAAGTTCCGATTTCCGCTGAGGACTGCAGCAGCGACAAGTTTCTCCTTTTCGATTGTCGATGAGACATTCTCATCGAGCGGACCACTATTTCCTATGCAGGTGGTGCAGCCATATCCGACAAGATTGAAATTCAGCTTCTCGAGCGGTTCAATGAGTCCTGCCTCTTTCAGATAATCCATCACCACCTGTGAACCCGGAGCAAGGCTTGTCTTGACCCAGGGCTTCGGTTTCAATCCATATTTTTCGACCGCCTTCTTTGCGACAAGTCCCGCGGCAATCATCACGCTTGGGTTCGACGTATTAGTGCAGCTCGTAATCGCAGCAATTGCTACGGAGCCGTTATGCATTTCGAACTCCAACCCGTTCTTCTGTACCATGACGCTCTTCGACAGCTCTTCAGGCTTGAGTGCGAAGCCTCGCTCGACAGCAGGAGCGGAAAGCGATTTCTTGAAGGAGTCCTTCATATCAGTTAGCGCGATTCTGTCCTGCGGCCTCTTCGGTCCCGCAACACATGGTACTATCGTTCCCATATCAACGGAGAGGACATCACTGTACACCGGTTCAGGCGCCCCGTTGCTCCGGAATAGTCCCTGTTCCTTGCAATACGTTTCCACGACGGCCACCTGATCATCACTTCGCCCGGTTAGCCTGAGATACCTTAACGTCTCCTCGTCCACCGGGAAAAAGCCCATCGTCGCACCGTACTCGGGGGACATGTTGCCTATAGTGGCACGGTCAGGTAGACTGATGCCCGCAACTCCTTCTCCAAAGTACTCGACGATTTTTCCGACCACACCCTTCTTGCGGATCAGCTGCGTCAACGTCAACACGAGGTCCGTTGCAGTGGCGCCTTCACTGAGTTGCCCTGTAAGCTTAACTCCTATGACTTCCGGCGTAAGCATAAAGTAAGGCTGCCCAAGCATGACGGCCTCAGCTTCTATTCCACCGACTCCCCAGCCGAATACTCCCAGTCCGTTCACCATCGTGGTATGCGAATCGGTGCCAACAAGTGAATCGGGAAATGCCGTTGATTCGCCGTTTTGATTTCTCACCTCTACAACCCTTGCCAGGTATTCTAGATTAACCTGGTGACAAATGCCGGTATCGGGAGGGACAACTTTCAAATTCTTGAACGCCTTCTGGCCCCACCTCAGGAGTGTGTACCTTTCGATGTTTCTTCTGAACTCGAGATCTGCATTTATCCGGAAGGACTCAGAGCTCGCGAAGCTGTCCACTTGTACGGAGTGGTCTATGACAAGTTCTGATGGGATTAGCGGATTAATCTTGTCGGTGTTACCTTTTGCTCGTGCGACCGCACTTCTCATAGCGGCGAGGTCAACGACTGCGGGCACTCCTGTAAAATCTTGCAGCAGCACTCTCGCAGGCATGAAGGCAATTTCTTTCTCCGGCAATTGCTTCCCATCCCAACTCAAGATGGCCTCGATATCGGATCGCGTTACCGAGCGTCCATCTTCATTTCTAAGAAGATTCTCTAACAAAATTCGAATTGAATACGGAAGTTTGGAAATATTGTGGCCGCTCTTTTCAAGCGCCATGATGTCAAAAACCTGGTAGGAAGTGCCCTGAACTCTCAAAACTCTTTTGGTAGAAAAGGAATTAACAGAAGCCGACATTGTAATCACTCCGTTTGATTTGTCTGAAACTTTGTGAAGAAATTTAGCGAAAAGAGTCTGCTCATTCAATGAGTCTGAGGTTACTCTGTAGTCCGATATTTACAGACAGGTAGCTCCTAAGTCTAAAAGGTTTCTATTTTCCTTCAAGTCGAATGTATGGATTTCTCTCTCACTCAAGAGAAGTTCTTGGGCGATCGCGAAGGTCCTGCTCCCATCTTCCGCATGAAGAAAAATAATCTTCTCGGCAGCTGCAGCAACAAGATGATTTCTAATATCGGCGGTGGTCCGCGTCGGCCGACGAAACCTGGAGGCAAAGGGAGATACTATCAATAGCCGACCGTCCTTTAGCATCTCAATCCATTCTTTCGATGGCCTCATTGTCGAAATCTCGCGGGCCGGACAGACGACAATCGACCCTTTACCCTGCATGAGAACATCGAGGGACATTTTTTCAACTTCGGTCTGAAAGCCGCCAATGACAGGAATCTCCTTGTCATACAAACCGGCAACAAAATCGTGTGCCTTCCTGATGATCGTGCCGGGACATTTCCGCGAACAAAACAAAGCGACAAGTTCGCA
>JAKASW010000095.1 GCA_021818875.1 Bacteroidota bacterium | reverse complement strand
AAGAAATCGTTCAGGGAAGAATACCTTGAGTTCATAAAGAAATTTGAAATCCCTTTCGATTCGAAATACCTTTATGACGTTGAAAAAGGCACAACAGATGAAACAAAGAAACCGGACGGGTCCTGACAATGAAACTCCAAATCGGCTCCCATCAGGATTTCCAGATACAGCCGATCGAGTTTGTGGTTTATATTTTCGATGCAGAACTTGCTTGACTGACTTTAAGAGGTTGGTAATATGCCAGTTTATGCTTACCGATGGGCGGACGGCTCGATCAGCGTCTGCAGCGCAAGGAACAAAGACGAGGCGTCATGGCTTCTCGATGAAGTCGGGCCAGTGTCGAGAAAACTGATTGTCAGGCTGAAAGGACAAGTCCTCCTGACAACGAAATTCGATGTAGACAAAGGATGGCTGTTCAGCGACGATATGCCCTTCGAAGGAAGCACACATTGGGAACTCCTTCGCAGGTGCTATCCTCATTATAACTTCGTGCGAAGAAAATGCGAAACCGACGACAATGGGAACTACTCTAAGAAAGACATGGCGAGGCTGCGCAAGTCGCTCATTAAAGACACAATGGAAGCGTCAGAAAGAATTGAAAAGACCCCTGACGTGACGCTTGAGTTCAAGCTGCATCCGAAAGAATTACCCGGTCAGAATAATTGAGGAAGGTATTGAACGTGGCATTATCTACTTAGCCTCAGCGGTATCGGCGCAATCAATCCGCGGAATCTGCGCGATCAACATGAGAAATCATTTCCACTTCACATATCGATCCCATTCCCGAAGATACCAAACTGAGCGACGAGCCCGGCAGGTAGGAGCCTCCGGCTGAGACTCGGTCGCTTCGCCTGCCTAACGGCGGGCAGGCTCGCCGTGCTCCGCTTCGCGGAGGTATGCTCGCTGAGGGGGACGATGAGTCTTTGTGTTTTGGGTTTCCCCACGTCCCCAGCGCGTCATCCTGAGCGCAGCGAAGCGGAGTCGAAGGATGAGCTAGGCTCATCCGAAGGCGCTGTAAGGATGGCCTCTGCCCCAGTATTGACTGTACCCTTTCAGTGCAATATATTCCAAATGTACCGATCACGTGCACTAGTGAAAATGCCTTTTCCGTGTATTTGAAAGGTATAGTGTACTGATCCTGTACGATTCGCATGTATTGTCCATCAATAGTACAGATTGCCGTCAAATGAATGTGGTTTGTCTTATCGCGGATATTGTTGGCTCCCGGAACGTTGCGGACCGCGCAAAGCTGCAAAGAGATTTGAATGTCCGGCTGACCGAGGTCAACACGGTTTCGAAAGCGAACCTCATATCCCCTTACACCATCACGCTGGGCGACGAATTCCAGGCGGTCTACAAGGACTTCGGCTCGGTGTTCCATGATATCTCCGACATCTTGTGGGCAGTTTATCCGAACAGAGTCAGGTTCTCTCTGGGACGCGGCATACTTACCACCGACATAAACCGCAGCAGTGCAACAGGCATGGACGGACCCGCATTCTACTCCGCACGAAATCAGCTCACTTCGCTGAAGCAATACAAACGAACCATTATCGCGATAAGCGGCTCGGAGCTTGCAAATATAAAACTCATCAACAAATCCCTCCTGCTATTCTCTCGTGAGTTCGAGAAATGGAACCGTACCGCTCTCGGATGCTTCGTCCACCTTCTGCATGGCAAATCCATCGGTGAGATCGTGAAAGCTGTAGGGGTAAAGCAGCGAGCCGTTTACAAAACGATATCAAGCAAGCAGATCAGGGACTACGTCGATTTCTTCGAACTCCTCCCTCAGGCGATTGAAGAGAGCGAACTATGAGCGCCCAATCCTTTTACTTCCTCCTTGTCATTCTACTCAGCAGGTACTCTTCGCTCCTGAAGATAGAGTCGAACATAATCAGGAGCCTGGTACCGTTGATATTCACGGCGGTAATGATTGCTCCGGTGGTTTCGGGTGATAATATTTTAGGGTATGCCATACTTTTTCTCGTCACAATGGCGGACGATTCTATTCTCGTCCGTGGCCGGAACAATTCGCCGCTGAAGAGAGTGATCTCGACGATGTTCGTTTGCGTTGCTGTCCTCGTGACGCTGAACTTGAACGTCTTCGACAGCCGACCTTCTCAGGTCGTCATAAATGCTCTGATCTCCATACAACACCTGGTGAATTTTGGCGTGTCCGCACAAACGATCACTAATTTTTTCATTGTGTCGGTCGGCTTCCTTCTGACTGCCTTTGAAGGCAACTACCTTGTGCTCGCTTTGCTGAGAAGCTATTCCGGCGGGATTGGGGGCCAGGATGATGAGGGGACGACGCTGAAGATGGGGAAACTCATAGGTGTTCTAGAAAGGACCATTCTTTACGTATTAATTATGACAGGGAACATCACCACGATAGGATTCATCATCGCGGCCAAAGCGTTGGCCCGGTTCAAGGAGCTCGAAGACAGGAAGTTTGCCGAGTACTTCCTGGTCGGCACGCTCGCGTCAGTTGGGATTACGCTGGTAGTCAGCCTCTGGATAAAGGCCATAATGGTATAATTGGCTCATTGGCTCCGCGCCATTCTCTTAGCTTCATCCCCCGGTATCGCCATCCGCCCATGCGACAGTCGCCTTCTTCTCTCTGGCCCCAAGCACCCGAATAAATCAATATTTGCATCTGAAATTACCTTACCGTTAACGTTCCCCTTAATTTAATGTCCTTCGACGAAGCACCTACCATGATATGAAACTCGCCAGGCTCCACAACTCTTTTCAGGTGTCCGTTAATCATCGACAACAAATCGGGCGTAATCTTGAACTCGACTTCTCTCGTCTCACCGGCTTTAAGGTAAATTCTCTTAAATCCTTTCAGCGCTATAACAGGTGTGGCCACGGATGTATATAGCTCATGTATATATAGTTGAGGTACTTCATCACCGCCGACTTTACCTACATTCGTTATCTTGAAACGCGCGATGACAGTATCGGCAGGAGTTATCTCTTTCTTGCTTAGAGTCAGACCGCTATAATCGAATTTCGTATAACTCAGTCCGTATCCAAACGGGAATAATGGCTCACCTGTAAGGTTCACATAACTGTTTCCTCTTCCGGTCGGTTCATGGTCGTAGTACAGCGGCAGTTGACCCTCGAAGGTGGGAAACGTAATCGGGAGGCGGCCGGCCGGATCATAGTCGCCGAATAAGACGTTGGCGACCGCTTCTCCTCCGAGCTCTCCCGGATACCACACGTCGATTATGCCCGGGACTTCGTTAATCCAGTGTTCCATGGTAATGGCACTTCCGCCGACAAGGATAACCACGGTAGGCACACCTGTCGCTGCGATTTCTTTTATCATCTCTTCCTGGTGACCCGGCAGACCCAGTTTGGCCCTGTCGCGAAATTCTCCTTCCTCAATCCCCGCAGTCACAATCGCGACGTCGCTCTTCCTGGCAAGTGCAACTGCCTGGTCAATTTTCTCACGCCAGTCATCCTTCACACCCGAGTTCCAGACAAGCTTGCACCGTACATCGCCATCTGTTGTGTAGAACTGGATCCTTATGTTGTACTTTTTTCCCTTTTGAAACTCGTAGGCCACTGTCGATCTGCCGTATGATTTCTGGATCCAGTCATTAATAACAAGGGTGTCATTTATGAATAACCTGTAGCCATCATTCCCTTCGATTCCGATATCGACTTTCCCGTTCTCAGGTCCGATGATTTTACCATCCCATTCCACGGAGTACCAATCGCGATCGAGCTTCGCCTCATCCGGCGAGAACAATGTCCATCTGAAATCCACGGTCCTGTCTACTCTTGTGAATGCCGGCTCTCCCTTAAGATTCGGATTGCTGAAATATTTTCCGAGCAGCCCTTCATCTTTCTTCCCGTCATAAACGCAGGACAGATCTTCACCGGGAACGGGAACGTATGCGATGTTCTCTCTTCCGCAGCCGGGAGCATATTCCACTTTCCCTTTTACTTTCTCTTTTATTCCATCAAATATGTTGACCACATTACCCGGCGGACGGCTGTAACCGCCGAGCCTCCCTTCCACGGCATCCGTTCCGATAACTGCAATCTTCTTTAGATTCCTGCTCAAGGGGAGAATGTGGCTTTCATTTTTCAGAAGGACTATCGACTCTTCGGCGGCGCTTTCGGCTAATTCCCTGTGCGCGGGACTATCGTTAAGTTCCGCTGCTTTTTCGGGATTCACATAGGGATGATCGAACAATCCCAGCTCAAACTTCGCCGCCAGGACTCTTCTTACTGCATTGTTCAAAACTGATTCCTTGATCAATCCTTCCTTGACGGCTTTATAGAACATCGGAAACTGTGAATACGACGTCTGCAACAAAACGTCCAGTCCGGCATCGATAGCCTTCTCGGTAGCGACAGCATAGTTGCGTGCAGTGAAATGTAAATCGGTAGCGCCCGGGACCGCTCCCGCGTCCGATACGACATAGCCTTTGAATCCCCAGTCTTTTCTCAAGACAGTGGTTAGAAGCCATTTGTTTGCAGAGCACGGAGTTCCATCGAAGGAATTATAAGATGCCATTACCGACATCGCGTGTCCTTTCCGGATCGCGGCTTTGAATGGCGGGAAGTAAATTTCATCCATCAGTCTCCTGCTGAAGTTTATCGGATAACTGTCTCTTCCACCGGCGCCGAAATTCGCGACGAAGTGTTTCGGCGTGGCAACGACACCTAACTTTTCAAACTGGGATACGAATGCAACCGCCATTTGAGACGTCAGGAACGGATCCTCTCCGTATGTCTCTTCGGTTCGGCCCCATCTTACGTCTCTGGCTATGTTGATTACTGGAGAGAACACCTGCCTTATGCCCCGCGATCTCACTTCGGAGGCGATCGCGTGTGCGACTCGCTTCATGAGAGGGACGTCGAATGTCGCAGCCAATCCGATGGCTTCCGGGAAGGCGGTTGCACCGGGCCTTATCAATCCATGAAGCGCTTCGTCAAAAGGAATGATTGGAATGCCGAGCCGCGTATCGTTTATAAAATATTTCTGGGCGGCGTCTATTTCTTTCGCCTCCGATTCCGCGGTCCCGGAATTGCCATAGTTGAACATTTGTCCGGCGGCGCCGTTCGATCTGGCCGTCGTATTGAACTGCAAGCCGAATACTCCGTACTTGTATTTCTTTAGGCCTCCGTTTAGATCGGCCGGTACCATGAACAACTGCCAGAATTTTTCTTTCAGAGTCATTCGGGAGAGCAGATCGTTTACTCTTTCTTTCACCGGAAGTTTTGGATTTTTATAAGGAAGAGTCTGACAAAATGCGGCTGTTGTCAGTAAGCCGAGAAGTAAAGGGACTAAGGATCTTTTCATAATGTCAGATACCTCCTGCTTAGGTTGTGGCAATTGTGGATTACGGTAATGACTCAAATCGAAGAATTCTTCTCCTGCTAAGTTGCTCGGCCGCAGGGTGATCCGCCCCTGGCGGAAAAGACAGCAAAGTAGAATCAATCTTGTCTTCTTCTTTGCTCGCGCGATGTCTTTGTGAGATAATCTTTTCAAATTGTGCCACTACCTAAATTAGTGATCCGGTCAGGCATTGACAAGCAGGTGATTTGTAAACAAATGAACTGAAAGGCTCCTCGATCGCTCCCGGTCCTGGAGAAACCCGACCGGCCGATCTGTCGGGGGTTTTTATTTCCGGTAAAACTTTCGCATACTTGTGATTGCGTTGAAACCTAACATCGAGGAGATCTCAACATGGATTGCAAAACAAGTGGCACTCTCTTGAGAACAAGAACTGCTTACCGGACCGGAACAGCTTCTGCAATCGGACTCGTCGTGGCATTTGCTATTTCGAGCACTGTTCTTGCGCGGACAACTCTCTCATTGGATTCGCTTGAGGCGAAAGTTGACTCCGCCGCGACACAAGTCCTCAGGAAGACCGGTACCCCGAGTGCCTCTGTTGCTGTGGTGCTCCACGGTCGATTAGTCTATGCGCAGGCCTACGGTGATGCAAGACTCGATCCTTCGACCCCCGCCAAGCCTGACATGAGATACGCTATTGGATCAATAAGTAAACAGTTCACGGCAGCCTCGATTTTATTGCTTGAACAGGAGGGCAAGATCTCGTTGAACGATCCAATCTCGAAGTGGCTGCCGGATCTGACCGAAGCGGACGACGTGACGGTGCGAGAAATTCTCTCGCACACTTCAGGTTACCAGGATTTCTGGCCCCAGGATTACGTACCACCATTGATGCTTAAGCCTATGTCCCCGCAAGAAATATTAGATCGTTGGGCTGAGAAGCCTCTCGATTTTCAACCCGGTACACGTTGGCAGTACAGCAATACGAATTATATCATTGCAGCACAAATTATTGAGAAAATCACCCACGAACCGTTCTACAGGTTCCTGACAGACAATATTCTCAAGCCGCTCAGTCTCACGAGCGCAGTCAACTTTGATCAAGGTAAACTTACGAACGCAGATCCGGAGGGCTACACGGAATATGGCCTCGGTCCGCTGCGTCCTGCACCGGAAGAAGGCGCCGGCTGGATGGCGGGTGCCGGAGAACTGGCTATGACGGCGAGCGATCTCGCGAAATGGGATATCTCGCTCATTGACGAAAGTCTTCTGAGTCGTGAATCCTACAAACAGCTTGAAACGGAAGTCCTCCTGAAAGATGGAGTGGGCACCAATTATGGGCTGGGTGTGCAAGTCGGTATGATGGATGGACATCGAATGATATCCCATAGCGGTGAGGTATCCGGTTTCACTGCGCAGAATACCGTGTTCCCCGATGATAGCGCGGCGGTGATCGTTTTGACAAACCAGGACGCCTCTTCTGCTGCCGGTGCGATAGCGAGAAGAATTTCGCAGTTTTTCTTTGAGACCCGGGACGCTGAGACTGCCGAGCGAACCCGGCAGGCCCGCGAGATATTCGCCGGGCTGCAGAAGGGAACGATTGATCGCTCGTTATTCACACCGGACGCAAATTTCTATTTCAGTGAACTGGCATTGCAAGATTTTCAGTCCGGTCTGGCGCCGTTGGGCAAGCCGGAGGAATTCGTTCAGATCGGCCAACAAAAGCGCGGGGGGATGATTGAGCGCGCGTTCCGTGTCGTGTTCAAAGGTCAGATTCTGCGCGTGTGGACATACCAGATGCCTGACGGGAAACTGGAACAGTACCAGGTTGCTCCTCAGCCTGTGAACTGATTTGGGAACCACGATTGTCGATGGCGCTTCTCAATCTGGCAAGAGACAATCCCCAGCATCTTCTTCGTCCGATCCTCACTAATTTTCTGTTACTCACTCAGGGTTTAATGAAACTAAGGGTGCAAAGGGAGATGCATCGTGGTTCTCGCAGCTTTGTCGCAGCTTCTGGGTAGTGCGTTATTTCGAATACTAACACCACGAACGACCTCAATCTGACGAGCGGGATGAATCATTTCACGTTTTGTTTTGAGTCTCGCGAGTTTCTTTTGACATTCGTGGTGTTGGACAAACCAATCGACCCGATTAGTGCTATCCGCGTTCAAATTAGTCCATACCAATCTCTGACCAATTTGGACAACTGACGCAGAAAGATTGAACTGATACCGGTCCGGCAATCCGGTAAAGTCTGAGGGCACTGTCGTGGAATTCTTGTAAACTGACTGAGGGCATCATAAAGGGTTGTGCCTCGTCTTTCAGAAATTTTTCTCTTTCTGTTTAGAAACGTACAATATTGGTGGAGTTGAGATGTCAGTGTACTCCCGGCCAAAACCGGTCGTCGTCGATGGGCTTCATGTAAAACGAAAATGAGGGTTTTGTCGAGATGAAACATAACTGCAAAATTTTTTCGTCATCATTGTCAACACTTTTTGTGACGATCGTTATGACCATCGCTCTTTTATTCCCGATTCGGGGATCTTCTCAGAGCTCTTCCGTTGAAGGCCACGACAAGGCGACCAGCAGTAGCCCCTACTTGAATCCACGACTGCCCATGAGTGAGAGAGTCAGAGATTTGATGAAACAGATGACCCTTGCCGAAAAGGTCGGCCAGATGTGTCACTATGCTGGCTACACTTCCCATCATACGACCTTGCACGGAAAGGTCTCGCAGGATCTTTTCTCAACATCACCACACCAGAGATAATAGACTCACTGCAGAGGGCTGCGGTAAAGGAGTCGCGGCTCGGCATTCCCATATTATTCGGGCTCGATGTGATTCATGGCTACTCCACCATTTTCTCGATCCCGCTCGCGCATGCCAGCACGTGGGACCCGGACCTTGTGAAAACGTGTGCTGCGGTTGCGGGGAAAGAGGCTGCCTCGCAAGGGATCCGCTGGACTTTTTCTCCGATGGTCGGTATTGCGCGTGACCCGCGGTGGGGAAGAATCGCAGAAGGAGCGGGCGAAGATCCGTACCTCGGCAGCAAGATGGCATGGGCATATGTTGAAGGATATCAGGGAGCGAAGCTGTTACCTAGCAGTAATTTGGTAGCTTGCGCGGAACATTACGTTGCTTATGGCGGTGCCGAGGGAGGACGCGATTATAATACCGCCGAAGTATCGAGGCGAACTCTTTGGGAGATCTATCTCCCTTCATTCAAAGCGGCGGTCGAAGTAGGGGTAGGTACGGTGATGAGCGCGTTTGACGACCTGGACGGCGTCCCCGCATCGGCAAACAAATACACGATCACAGGCATACTGAAAGATGACTGGAATTTCACGGGGTTTGTGGTAAGCGACTGGGATGCGATAGGTGAATTGATGAATCACGGGATAGCCTCCGACTCAGCCGAAGCTGCTGAGAAGGCAGTAAAGGCCGGGGTGGATATGGATATGGTCGGGCCGTACCATGGTACCTTGGCAAAGCTGGCGGAATCAGGCAAGGTGCCGATCGACATTGTCAATGATGCAGTGAAAAGAATACTGAGGATAAAATTTGAGCTCGGGCTGTTTGACCATCCCTACGTAGACATTTTAAAGTCCCGAGAAAGCCTGATGCTTCCAGAATACAGGAAGGTTGCTCTCGAAGAAGAGAGACAGGCTATAGTGCTGCTGAGAAACGAAGGCGGCGTGCTCCCCTTCAGCAAGCAGGTAGAGTCGATCGCGGTTATCGGACCGCTCACCGACAGCAAACCAGACATGCTGGGACGCTGGTACTGCCTGGGTCAAGCTGACTCGGTTGTGACTTTGCTGGACGGAATCAGACTGATGTTACCTAAAGCGACGATCCTCGTTGCAAAAGGCTGTGGCATAACGGATACATCGACCGCGGGATTTGCCGATGCCATAGATGCTGCAGCGCGGGCAGACATCGTTGTTTCGGCCGTTGGCGAGAGCGGCAACATGACGGGAGAGGCCGAGTCACGCGCCTCTTTGAAAATGCCGGGTGTCCAGGATAGACTGGTCAGAAAAATCGTCAAGCTTGGAAAGCCGACGGTCGAAGTACTCATGAACGGACGTCCTCTTTCGATACAATGGGACGCCGACCACGTTCCAGCAATTCTTGAGACATAGCTCCTCGGTACCGAGTCCGGAGCCGCGATTGCAGATGTCTTGTTCGGAGATTATAATCCATCAGGAAAACTTCCGGCAACCTTTCCCAGGAGTGTCGGTCAGGTTCCGATTTATCATAATTATATGAATACAGGCAGACCACCATCGGTGACAGACCATTTTACATCGAAGTATATTGATCTTCCGTGGACCCCGCTATATCCGTTCGGCTACGGACTCAGCTATACGAAATTCAAATATGCGAATCTGAAAGTTATACCCGATCCAGAAATGAAGGACCAATTTCTCGTCTCATTCGACCTCTCGAACACCGGGGACAGAGAAGGATCTGAAGTCGCAGAGGTTTACATAAATCAAATGAACACTTCGGTGACAAGACCCGTAGAACAGCTTGCCGGCTTCAAAAGGGTTGAGCTGTCTCCGGGACAGACTAAGAAAGTTGAATTTACCCTGACTCCATCCGACATCTCGTTCATAGATGAGAGACTTCAGCGCGTTGTTGAATCGGGAGATCTCAAAATCATGGTTGGAGGCAATTCTGCGGATCTAATCTCGGCTGTTGTTCACATTGAGAAATTCGAGACTTTAACTCAGTAATCCGGTACGCATGATACTTGAGGAAAAATAGGGCCACAAGCGCCTGGAGAAAATGATCGATTACGAGAAAGACCTGATGGGCCTGCAAGGTAACAACGAGACGGTTCTCATTGTCGAAGACTACCTGAGCCTTCGTGTGGCACTACGAGAAATGCTTGCCGAGAACGGATACAGGGTTCTCGAAGCAACCGATCCCGGCGAGGCTATGACGATATTCGACCGGGAAAAAGACATAAGAATTGTAATCTCGGACCTCAGCCTCCCGGAGATAAGCGGGCTTGAGCTGCTGGAGAAAATGAAAAATGCCAGACCAGGTATCCGTGCAATTCTTGCCAGTGGATTTGTGGAAGACGAACAGAAGGGGGAGATGGAACGAAAGGGAATAGATCTTTTTCTTCAGAAACCTTACACGCCTCTTGAGCTGCTCACAAAAGTACGAAAGGCGCTTGGAGCACATTAACCCGGGTTCATCCGTAAACGGCCGCCCGCCCTGTCCAGTTGGTCTATCTCGAAAACTTCTCGTCATCTGAAGTTGCCCGACTAGATGCGGCAAGAGTTTATCTGGGTCAGGGTGTCACCTCGTAGAGCCGGTAAACTCTTCACAAGAGATGAAATTTCGACACGCTAAGGGGGCTGACAAATCCGGGATGAATTAAATAACCATCAGCTAAGTTAAGCAACCACAGGCAGTTGCCGCGGTTTTCCAGATTAGACGAACGGCGTCAGCCGTGGCACACAATTAGAAAGTGTAAGTCTTGATGACATGCTCAGGATCGCGAGTCGTGAGATAGAGCACCCTTTTTCGCCTGACGGCTTGCTTTCCGCAGCGTACCATGATACATTCTGACAGAACCAGTGTCGCCTCTCGGCTGAAGTTGCAAATATGTTACAGGATTCTCAGGGAGCTTCCGACACTGAATCTTGCTCCCCATCCAGGATTACGGAAGGGAGTAGTAAGAAGAGGTAACCGGAAGGGTTTGCGGGAAGTAGCTCTTACCCTTTCTACCAGAAACAATACCATATGCTCGTAGATAAACGAGAGCGGTGTCGGAGTCCTGCGGTTCGTGCATGTCTCCATCCCGCTCGCGTAGCACGTGAAAGGAGATGCTATGGGTACAGGGCAAATGCTTCTGACAATTGGGGCCATGGTGCTTCTAGGAACAGTCGTACTGACGACGAACAGGGCGATTAACGATAGCGGTCAGGTTTTGCTGAAATCAAACTATGGACTCGAGGGTGTGGCTGTCGCGACCTCTGTGATAGAGAGAGCCCAGAATCTCGCTTTTGACCAGTACAGCAAAGACTCAACCTGGGTGTTTTCCCTGGCAGCTCTGACTCCCCCGAATCAACTCGGGCAAGAGAGCTCCACGGGGGATACCCTGGACGATTTCGATGACTTCAATGGCCAACCGGGGGGAAGTGGTCGGACCGAGACGGATTCCGTCAGCGCCGGTGTATGCATGGTTCTCACGCGCGTTTTCTATGTTTACAGGGACGGCTCAGGAAACTTCGTTCCATCAACCCAGGCGACGTGGAGCAAGATGCTGGACGTACGAGTCTGGAATACGATGGATCCTTCCGATACGGTGCACATGTCGACGATCTACAGTTATTGGTATTTTAGGTGAGGAGGATATATGGGAAACTCCACAATGATAGATATAGTCGGCTCACTCTTGATCGGTGGCATGTTACTGGTTCTCACAATGAAGATGGATGAAAACTCAGTGAGGACCACGTATGAAACGCAGGAGAACCTGACCGTACAACAGAATCTTACTTCACTCATTCAGAATGTTGAATTCGACTTCCGTAGAATAGGTTATCGCCGCAACGGTGGAGCACCGCCTGCCAATCAATGCATTTTGTACGGCCGAGGCGATAGTATTGCATTTCTGGCTGACCTGGGCGATTCGGGTACCATGAATACTGTGCGCTGGTATCTCGGTGGCAAGATCCCGGGAAGTTCAAATCCCAACCTTCGAATGCTCTACAGACAAGTCGATGCAGCGCCTCCGACCGGCGCAAATCTTGGAGTTGCGGATTTCCAATTGGACTACCTGGATGCTTTCGGGGTTCCTGTGGACACCCCTTACATCGCTGGTGCACCGGGTCCGCCTAATTTGATAAGGTTGACAATAAAGGTCGAACCGACGGCGGCGTATGACACTGCTTTCGCGACCAACTTTGCGGTTTGGAGAGAAACAAGGTTGGTCTCGAGAAACCTTATAAGGTAGGAGAGTTGTCATGTTAGGAAAAGGAGCATTAATTGTTATTCTCGGATTCAGCATTGTATTCGGTGTTGCGGGACGATACTGGAGCAGAAACAGCACGAAGGCCGTTGAGAACTTCGTCGATTATTATGATAACACCGCTGCCCACAACATAGCGGTCAGCGCGGCAAATCTTGCTGCCGACTCAATATTTCAAAACCCGGCAAACGCGTCCATGGCTACTCTCTCCGGTGAATATCCTGGTGGCGGTAAGTACACGGCGCGATGTGACCAGCAGCCGGGTAACAGAGTCCTTGTGACAGCAGTCGGTCTTTACCCGGGAATGTCCGGGCAAACTATTTTTGATACCGTGCAAGTCCTTCTTGCCCCCAGCTCCTTCGCCAGATATGCCTGGTTCACCGACACCGAGAATGGTGTCAACTGGGTGACCGGCGACACCTTGACAGGTGATCTGCAAACCAACAGTAGGATGTATGTGATTGGTCAGCCGGTCATCAAAGGAGCGGTCTCCACTTTCGGTGGCG
Source organism: Bacteroidota bacterium (assembly GCA_021818875.1). GTDB lineage: Bacteria > Bacteroidota > Ignavibacteria > Kryptoniales > JAKASW01 > JAKASW01. The sequence continues at coordinate 1,548 of JAKASW010000095.1, read as the reverse complement.
CAGTTGGTAACGGAGGATCGCGTCCACCTTATAGTCTCCCCGACAGATATGGTGACCGGTTGATTTGTGATAGCTATCAGACAGGCGTGAAGGTTCCTCTCCCATCCGACATCTCCAACACAGTTAACGCAGCTACGAAAATCTTTCAGCCTGCGTCCGCGTATTCAGGATCCGGCTATGCATATAATGTGTATCTGCAATTCAATTCGGATGGAACGGTGACTTACTCTGACTCCACGTGGCAGAAGGCCTACTATTCGGGTTGGACTCTTGTTGATTCGACACCGAGTCAACCGCTCAATATAGCCTCCATCGGGGATGCAGGGACAGGGGGCGCGGTGATTCTCGTGAACAACGGCAATGCCCATGTTAGCGGAACTGTAAGTGGAAGGGTAACTGTGGCAGCAAACAAAGGGAACGGTACTTACAAGGAGAGCATTCCTAGTTCATACGACGGCGTGGGCACCAACGGAAACGTTTTCATTGACGGTGCGACTACCTGCAGTACTGACCCCAGGACAAATCCGGGAAGTCCCGACATGCTGGGGCTGGTGGCGTATAACGACGTCATGTTGATGAAGCAGCCGAACGGTGATGTAAATATCGATGCAGCAGTGTTCGCTCTCAAGGGATCATTCCTCTATCAGAATTATGGTGTAGATGCAAACGATGGGGACGCAAGCGGATACATCCAATTGTATGGCTCGATAACGCAAGAAAACCGCGGCCCGGTCGGGAGGTTGTCCACCGGCTACCATTCTTCAAGCTATACGGGCTTTCTCAAGAATTACAGGTACGACCCGAGGATGGGGACAGATCCGCCTCCTGGGTATCCGGGCACAAATCGATATAGAGTGATCGCCTGGCGAGAGTAAGAAGAAACGATGACTAATGCCTGACAGTTGAAGCTGAATTTGCAGCCTGTCTGAGCCGGGCATTCATCTTCAGGAGTGCAAAGAAAAGCCTTCTTTGACTTCGACATTCTGCATTCCGCTTGAAGTCACCTTGCACCCTGGAATCCCGAGTGACTTTTGCTCCATGTTCTTCCATTGAAATGGTCGTAGAGTAACCTTGGATCCGGGACGGGCTGTCGGGTTATTTTCAATTTCCCATCCATATTGTGACTTCTGATCGCCAAAGTTGTACCTCCCGATCCACGCGCCGCAACTGTCTTTTCTCCACAAATTCGGATTTACGCCTGCCACCTTTTCGCCGTTTTCCCAGGCAGCAATAACCTCTTCTTTGTTGTATTTCATTTGGGCCTCCTGAATAGCCTCTGAGCCTAATCTCGGTTTCGATTGAGATCACGCCTGGGTATAGATTGGGGATTCTACACACATAACGCAAGATGCCATGACGAAGATCGGGATTCGGTTCATACATGATTTAGAATTCTGCATCCACATTGCTCCGTTGCCGGAAAAATATTCATTGTCGCGGAAAATTTGACATCCTCCCTGAAGCAGCCTCCGACGGTTTTCCCTGACATTGATGGCAGATCTGTTCCTTTGTTATGTCCGGCACGGTTAGGCTGATGTCATAGATCGG
>JAKASW010000094.1 GCA_021818875.1 Bacteroidota bacterium | reverse complement strand
CGGCTCTGCCGGCTCGTTCGGCATGTCGGCCTTTGGAGAAAAAAGCGGGAATCCGCTCGATTACATTCTCGGTCTATGATCTCCCAAAGTTGTTCCGGTAGACACCATCAACTGGTATGGATGGAAGTTTGTAAGCATGTGGCGAGACTCATCTGATTCTTCCACGAGCTTGTTCAGTGGATTCGCCGTGAGGCGACTGCCTGGTGCACTGCTTGCCGGGAGCACGATCTACGTGGACGACATAACTGTGAATGGCAGAGTGAGCGTCCCAATTCCACCACCTCTGCCAATTGCCTTCAAACTGTACCAGAACTACCCGAACCCATTTAATCCGACAACAACTATTCAGTTCAACGTTCCAAGTTCAGGATTCGTTAGTTTGAAAGTTTACGATGTACTTGGCAGAGAAGTGAGGACGTTGGTCGATAAGATGGAACAGCCGGGGAACTACACTGTCACCTTTAACGCTGGTAATTTGCCGAGTGGAGTATATTTTTACATGCTGGAGGCAGGACGCTTCACCGCGGTAAAAAAGATGATGGTTTTGAAATAGTCTCAAATGATCAGCAGGCGAGGTCACACCACCTCGCCTACGGATGCTTGTTGAGACCGTTCCGGAGTGACACCGAAGTCATCCCCATTCGAAAGAGGACTCTCATGTTTAGCTCAAGATTATGTGTAGCGTTTCCGCTCGGAATTCTTTTGTCTGTGGCAACCGGCATGGCTGCATCAAAACCGGAGGCCTACCATCCGATGAATTCACCTTTCGGCATTGTATTCACCAATAAAACTGGAACATGCCTTTACCTCTCACTTGGAGATACCGTCAAACAGATTTTTTCATCTCCAGGTTGCGGAGAATATTTCACGCTTTCTCCGGACCGGTCCGAAATCGGGTTCAAAGAGATCTATGATGATGGTACACAAGCTCCGGCACTGCTCGATATTGCAACAGATAAAGTAACCCCTCTCCACATGCCGGTACCGCTGGCAGGCCAGGTGAGCTTCGCCGACAACGGCACGATCGCCTATTCAATCGGTGACGATGTGATCGTACAAAACGGCGGCACCGAAAGGGAATATGATATCGGGACTTATTCGAATATCGTTGCGCTCTCTTCGGATGGTGCGTACGCCGCTTATACGGACTTTGCAGGAAACGTTTACGTGCTCGACCTTCAGTCCGGTCAAACCAACAAAACAGCAGGACCCGGCTGCATGCTTCCGATCTGGTCGCCGGTGGGCCGGCGACTTTGCTACTCAAGTCTCGACGGCAAATTGTTCGTGTTCTCTGAGAAAGACGGGAATACGCACGCTCTTGGCGACGGAACAGACCCGTCATGGACCCCGGGTGGTAATTCGCTTGTAGCCGTCAGGAAAGAGACCCAAAATGACTCTCTCACAAGGTCCGACCTTTATCAGATTTCTTATAATGGCAAGGCGGTTGCCCAGCTAACTACGGAAAAGGGTATCTTCGAAACTCAGCCGAGTATCGGACCGGATGGCAAAATACTGTTCTGCTCAAGCAACAGCGGCGCACTCTATTGCGCGACACTTGAGAAAGGCAAATTGATAGACCGCACGCCGATTGAAATCCATTCCTACTCGGCAATCGATGATGCGAAAGAAGTACCATCTTCAATTAGCAGCGTCGCCGTCACGCCTGATTTCGAGCTCCCGTACACAAATCAGGTTTATGATACCCCATCCGGCTTCGGGAACCTCGGGAGCAGCGCTTGCGGGCCGACATCCGCGATAATGGTCATCGGCTACTACAATCTACTTCCGACCTGGGATCTCACTGTGGCACTTCCGACGAAACATGTGAGCGAGTTTGGGAACTACGTCCTGGAGCCGTACCACTTCCATGGAGTGTATTTCACCGGCGGTGGATATGGATATATGTGGAATACCGGCAGCGACCCAATGCACACGATGGCCAGCTATTATTCGGATCATGGCTTGACTGCACGGGAGGTGGATGCTCCTCCTCTCGACAGCATCGTCGATGAGGTGAATGCCGGATATCCATATACTTTATGTAACGGGTTGACAAGTGCCGGACACATCATCATAATTAACGGAGTAGGCAATGAAGAGGGCACTTTGATCTGCAACGATCCATACGGCAACAAAAATCTAGGCGAGTATCCGAATTACTATGGCAAGGATGTCGAATACGATTATCCGGGCTACAACAACGGGAACCAAAACTTGAACGAAGCATGGTGGGGAGTTTCTGTGCGCTACACACGTCCGGTCTGGCCGGACTCGATTGTTGATGATCTCCAATTCTCTACCGGGCCGCTCGGTAGTGATGGGTTTTCACTCAATAATTCCCAAGTCCCCATGTCGTTGTGGCTCGACAGAAATTCCGGCTACGATGCGCATGAATGGTACGTCGACACTCAGGACAGTAATTCCTGCATTGCCGAATGGCGTCCCACATTAAAAAAATCCGGCAGCTACAAAGTGACTGCATACGTCTACTTTACCAATCCCGGGGACTTTTACAGCATAGCAGACTCCGCCCGTTACATGATTCACTATGACGGAGACTCGACGTTGGTGACTGTCGATCAAGGCAAATATATCGCCGGATCGTGGGTTCCCCTTGGTAGTTATCCGTTCCAGGCGGGAGACAGAGGATATGTTGAATTGATGGACGACGGTCACAAGTCGGGACAGATCTTGATAGTTGATGCAGTCAAATGGAGTTACCAGTCACCGCTGGTTGTCCAAAACAATCCGCCGATCCCTGCCGAAACAGAGTTGAGCCAGAACTATCCGAACCCATTTAACCCATCAACGGTCATTCAGTTCGAGGTGTCAAGTTCAAGGTTCGTTAATTTAGAGGTTTACGATGTACTTGGCAGAGAAGTGAGGACGTTGGTCGATAAGATGGAACAGCCGGGGAACTACACCGTTACCTTTAACGCCGGCAATTTGCCGAGTGGAGTGTATTTCTATAGACTCAGTGCAGGGAACTATACGGCCGTTAAGAAGATGATCGTGGTGAAATAGTATCAACGACGAAAAATGACCATCGACGACAGCAAATGACGCCCTCGTCACTCATAGTCGCTCATGGCTTTTAGCTGCCACATTTCGTCGGGTGTAGTCACCTTCTTTTAGAAAAAAATGAGATGTGTTATTCAAACCAAAGTAGTAAATTGTTTCTGTTCGTTGAAAAGGTGTTTGCCTTCGGCTGAAGTGCTCAAGTGATTTCCGCGTGCCGTGTTGGTTGCGGTCTTCTACAATGGCCCGTCTCAATCAGGACTAGTGTAAATAGAGCAATGAGCTGCGTCGCGGATCATTCCAGAGCCGCATTCTGGAACATGAGTAAACCGATGGTTATTCCGATTCTACTCTCGTAAGGAACTCCCCAAGAGAGTTGTTCCCCTAATTCGTGTTTAACTAAAATCTGCGATGGTTGACCAGATCCAATCGAGTACCGATTCCTTCCATTCAAATTTCCCCACGGGTGATAAATGAAAATTAAGATCTACCGAGTCGGTGGTGTGCTGATTGCACTCACTATGCTGTGCCGCGTAAGCTTCGCTGCCCCGAAAGGAGAGACCATCTTTACCAGGGCAACCAGACTGGAAAGAGAAGAAAAATTCAAAGCGGCAACTTCCCTTCTCGAAAAGTTCCTGCACCAGAATGGAACAGAGCTGACGCAACGTCAAAGAGAAAGATTCCTTTTCGAGATAACAAGAATGCGGCGCATACGGATCGACTACTCACTCACGGCGAACGAGCTATATGCGCAGCTGGAGAAAGGCATCTCGGGAATTTCGCGCCGGGAATTTCATCGATGGATCCATGAAAAAAGATTCGACGACCGTGTCATTGATGATACCCTTCGCTTCGTGAATGCGAGCAGAAGCAATCTGTTTTTCCGGTATCCCGACATCGCAGCGAGAAGAATTCCTCCGGTCGATGAACGTCAGCATTATCTTACAATCCTCGACAACTGCCTCGCCATCGAGAGGGCAACAGATAGCCTCCACACTCCGTACGTTCTGCCGAAGCACTTCAAAATGATTATGACCGTGACCGTCGACTCCGGAGTTGTGACACCGGGAGACACGGTGAAAGCGTGGCTTCCCATACCGAGGAAATTCCCGTACCAGGATGACTTCAAACTTATTTCATCGTCAAGTCGACCGTTGAATATCGCCGGTCCGGAAAGTCCGATCCGTTCTGTCTTCATGGAGCAGCCCGCTAACCCGGATGGAGGCACAGATTTTACAGCAGAGTACACTTACCAAACGGACGGAGTGCACTTCAACCTGGAACCGGAAAAAGTGGCGCAGCACAACAAGCTCAACAACGTTTACAAAGAATTCACAGGCGAAGGCCCGAACATAATCTTCACAAAAAGAATCAGGAGTTTGTCTGAGCAAATCATCGGTAATGTGAAGAACCCTATCGTAAAGGCAAAGAGGATTTACGAATGGATCGCACACAACATCAAGTACAGTTTTGCGAGAGAATACTCGACGATACACAACATAAGCAACTACTGTCTTGTACATCGATATGGAGACTGCGGCCAGGAGGCCATGCTTTTCATTACGCTATGCAGGTACAATGGAATTCCCGCCCGGTGGCAGTCCGGCTGGTTCTTCTTCCCCGGCGGGAAGGACATACATGACTGGACGGAAATCTACGTCCAACCATACGGCTGGGTCCCGGTCGATCCGTACATGGGAATACTTGCGACACGGTACATGACAAGCCTGACAGAAGCTCAGAGGAAAGTCATACGCGACTTCTATTTCGGCGGACTCGACCAGTATCGCATGTCCGCAAACTCCAACAACAACCAAACACTCAGCCCGGTAAAGAAATTCTTCCGTTCCGACAACGTGGACTTTCAACGCGGCGAAGTGGAAACAGACACGCACAACATTTACTTCAATCAACGCAGCTACTCGTTAAGCGTGAAAGTAGAGGACGGGAAATGAATCGAAGAATCGCCAAACCGGCGAAGAGGAGAAAAGGCGTAAGAAGAAAAGATCTGGCACAGAGTTACGCAGAGGGCTCACAGAGGCATACGGAGAAAACGACTTCTCTCAGTGAAACTCCGTGTTATACTCCGCACAAATCCGTAACAAATCTTTTGATCTTTGTTTTCGCTGCGACCTTCATCCTTCCTTTCAAGGCTCCCGCACAAACTCCAACACAGCTTGAGGGATATTTTCAAGCAGCTGCTGACTCATTTAACGTCCCTCTTCCGATTCTCGAATCACTCGGATATATCGAAACACACTGGGAGCCGATTCCTGACATTGCAGGACGAAGCCCGATGGGATTGCGCAATGACAGCAGGTTCAATTATAACCTCGACAGTGCGGCACATTTGATCGGCCAGTCTCTCAAGACACTTGAGAATTCTCCATACCAAAATATCAGAGGCGCTGCTGCCTTCCTTTCACATTTGAGAGAAGAATTGAATGCAGATTCAACTGTCGTAACTGACAGTCTTGTGTCATGGTGGCCGCTGATTGCCAAGTACAGCGGAATCCCACAACCCGATATTGCGATGGAGTTTGCCTATCACACGCTCGAATATGTAAACTCCGGGGTCGACACAAACGGCATCGTCATTCCGCCACATTACGTCGATCTCACTATTTTCCCGGACTCAATAAGAGAGACAGGGTTCCTAACGCCTGGCGAAGCAGTACCACCTCCAGTTTGGGTTGGAAGTCCTAACCACTACGTCGGCCGTAATGGCGCGCCGATTGTCTTCGTAATTATCCATGATACGGAAGAACAGTTCGACTACGCCCACTCGCTGTTTGAGAACGCAAATGACAAGGCGAGCGCTCAATACCTCGTACGAAGTCAGGATGGATACACCATTCAATGTGTGCGGGACAGTGACGCGGCATGGGCAGTCAATTGTTGGAACCCGATCACACTCAATATCGAGCATGAAGGGTTTGTCAATGTATCCGACTCTTCGTTTTACACTGAGGCAGAATATGAATCATCGGCGCGACTGACTGCTTCACTTTGCGAGAAATACAATATTGCCGAAGACTCCCTCCATGTCTTCGGACATGACGTCTGGGAAGATACCACACTGTTTAACAGGGTTCCGTTCCAAGCCTATACGCAGTATGTCGGCTCTGACTACAATTGCAACACCCATACCGACCCAGGCCCATATTGGGACTGGCACCATTATTTCGAATTGATTCATTCCTATGACACTACGACTTCTGCAGCGGTGGGATCATCTCCTGCCACGGGTGATACCGGTGTACCAGCTTATTCAAGCGTCACGATCAGCTTCAGCAAACCGATGGACCAATCCGCTACCGATTCCGCATTCAGCGTTACACCCTATGTACCGGGTCACTTTTCGTTTAACCCGACTGAGACTCAGCTGACTTTTAAACCCACTTCAATTTTCCCCGGATTGACAAGGTTCACGGTGACTCTGGATTCGTCGGCAAGAAGTTCCAACGAACGGTCCATCCGATCCCCTTACTCGTTCAGCTTCACTACAGGCAGTGTTGACACCTCAGGCCCAGAAGTCATCACCGCATCTCCCGCGAACGGCGGCACATCCGTCTCCAAAGGATATGTAGAGTTCATCTTGAACGAACCGGTTAATCTCACAAATATCGGATCGAATATTTCTTTAGTCGACTCGACCGGGAAAAAGGTTTCATTATCAAGAGTTAATTTCGAGGTCGCATCAAACGGCCTGACGCTTCTTGCCGTGGATGCCGGGGTTGGGCTTATTCCAGGCATGAAATACACCGCGACCCTCGGAACCGGGTTCATAGACTATTTCGGCTATCCTATGAAGGCGCCTTATTCGGTCACCTTCATCTGCGATACCAATGAATCCACGGGCGGTTCAGTAATCGAGGGCTTCGAATCTTCACTCGGCAACTGGCAGCAGCCCGATCAAAGTCCGGTTACTTCCGGAGTGGACACGAGTGTTTCCAGTTTCAGCATTTCGTACACGCATTATGATGGTTTCAAATCCGGCTTCTTGAATTATCAGTTCTCTACCGAAGGCGGAAATTCTTCAAAGGCAATCTGTGCAGTTGAAAACTCAAATGGTTATAATATCGATTCATCAGGATCGGTCGGCATGTGGGTCTTTGGAGACAACAGCGGGAATCAACTCGATTACATTTTCGGTTTATCATCGCCCAAAGTTGTTCCGGTCGACACCATCGATTGGTACGGCTGGAAGTTTGTCAGCATGTGGCGAAGCAAAACCGACGCTTCGACAAGTTTGTTCAAAGGCTTTGCGATAGAGCGATTACAGTCCGCACTTCTCGACAGCGGCGGAATCTACATCGACGATATTCAAACCAACGGGAAAGTCACCGGGATAGATCAGGATGCCGGCGATGTTCCAGGTTCTTTCATGCTTTTCCAGAATTACCCGAACCCCTTCAATCCTACTACAGCGATCAATTATCAATTAGCAGCGAACAGTCAAGTTACATTGAGAGTCTATGATACGCTCGGGAGGCTTGTTTCAACACTGGTCGACAAGAAAGAAGATGCCGGTACATATTCTGTAATGTTTGATGCAAGCAGGCTTCCGAGTGGAGTGTATCTCTACAAGCTGACGGCTGGAAATTATTCGGCCGTGAGAAAGATGGCAGTGGTTAAGTAATGGAATGAGTAGGCGAGCTGGAGGAAGAAATGAAACGGAGAATGGGAGAACCGTGGAGCCGGTGGAAGTGAGGATTTAGTAATGGAGGTAAACCAGAAGCATGGAATGAGGAGTGAATGACTAGAACTCGATACTTCCTCGGCTTCGACGGCGGCGCTACGAAAACCTCCGGAGCCTTGATTGATTCGGAAGGAAATGTTCTTGCAGAGGCGATCGGAGGACCATCCAATTTCCAGATAATCGGAATTCCGCAGGCTTCGAGGAGTATCATGGATGTTGCCCGGAAGATGCTCCGGCCTACAAATCTGGACTTATCCAATATCGTCGGGATATTTATGGGACTCACCGGCGCAGGAAGAGAGAGCGAGCAGGTAAGAATGAAAAGCGGTTTTGAAGAGTACCTGCGAAATAATGACCTGCTTGTTCCAAGTATAAGAGTGGACACTGATGCGCTGGTCGCTCTCGAAGGAGCTTTTCCTGGAAAAGCCGGAATGATTTTGATAAGCGGGACCGGATCAATCCTGCTTGCCAAAGATGATACCGGAAGAGTCGAACGAGTCGGAGGGTGGGGAAGGTATGTCGGCGATGAAGGAAGTGGCTATGCCATTGGAAGAGCCGGCTTGATCGCTTATGTGATGGAATGCGATGGTCGCGGGAAAACGACGAAAATTACTCGTTTCGTTAATAACAGGTTCGGGATCGATTCACCGCAGTCGCTCGTCTTGAAGATTTATCAGGAGAACTTTGACATTGCATCCGTCGCCCGGCCCGTATTAGACGCTGCTGAAGAAGGTGATGAAGTGGCAACAGGGATCCTTGACAGAGCGGCAAATGACCTCTTGTCTCACATTCAGTCCGCAATCAAAAAGATCGGTTCAGCAACGCCGGTCGCTTTCATGGGAAGTGTCCTGTCCCATCCCAACTATCTCGTTGCGAAACTCTCAGCTCTTACCACCGAGAAATATCCGGGTGTCAAGATTGTGAAGCCGGAACGATCCGCTGCAGTAGGTGCAGCTCTACTCGCTCGCAAGTTTCTTGCGACATTGAAGTAATTTCGCGACCCATTTGCACCGGGTCGGAAAATGAAAGGAGTCAAATCGAAACGATGAAGAAATCTTCTCTCTTCTTTACGGCAGTTGTCATATTTGTCGGATGTGCTGCCGCAACTCTATCGCCGCAGGCAACCAGCCTGCCCCGGTCCGAAATCGACCAAACCGGTCCGGCAAGTTTCTCGTCGAAATTGTATCAGGTCAACAATTCGACAGACTATAGATGGACGACAGACAGAAGCTGGGTCGACAGTACCATGAATTCTTTGACGCTGCGTCAGAAAGTGGCACAGATGATCGTGGCTTTTACGGAAACGCAATACCTGAGTGACAACAGCCCCGAATACCTCGATCTCGTTCATATGGTGCGAGACGAACAAATCGGCGGGTTTGTGACATCGCTCGGAAATATATACGAACAGGCTATGCTGCTGAACAACCTGCAGAAGCTTGCCAGGATCCCATTGCTCGTTTCATCCGATTACGAATATGGATTGGGTATGAGGCTTCTTGGCGGTCTTTCGTTTCCAAGCAACATGGCGTTCGGTGCTACACGCGATTCGTCGCTCGTGTATGAATTCGGAAGAGTCGTCGGAGAAGAAGCTCGCGAGGTCGGAGTCGGACAGGTTTACGCGCCCGTCTCGGACGTAAATGACAATCCCGATAATCCGATCATCAACGTACGATCGTTCGGAGAGAACCAGTATCTCGTTGCCAGACTTGCATCCGCTTTTGTCAAAGGAGTGCAAACTGAAGGAGCGATCGCGACGGCGAAACATTTCCCGGGTCATGGCGACACGAGGGTCGATTCACACATGGGACTTCCGGTGGTGGACTTCGGATACGGACGACTCGACACTTTGGAGCTGGTGCCATTCCGCGCCGACATCGCAGCGGGAGTGAAATCCGTTATGGTGGCACACATAGCTTTTCCAGCAATCGACAACCAGCCTGACGTTCCCGGTACATTGTCACCGACGATTACAACCGGGCTTTTGCAGGATTCTCTCGGCTTTCATGGTCTAATCGTCACCGATGCGATGACAATGAAAGGCGTAACAAAGGAGTTTTCGGCTGCCGACGCGGCGATCCGCGCAGTTAAAGCAGGTGCGGACATCATACTCATGCCTCCCGGCAACGAAGTCGCCATAGACGCGATCGTCGGCGCAGTTAACCGCGGCGAGATTCCGGAATCAACGATTGACAACGCAGTCAGGAAGATACTGGATGTGAAATCCGAGCTCCGTCTCAATCAGGACAGATTTGTCAACCCGGATGCTATTCCAAAGGAAGTCGGCATCGAAGGACATGTGAGACTCGCAGAGTTAGCGGCGCGTCGATCTATCACGATAGTGAAGAATAACGACAATATTCTGCCGCTCCAGTACGATCAGCCAAGCCCGATACTCTGCCTGGTTGTCTCCGACAACGGGGACCCGTTTGTTGCAAGCTACTTCAAGCAGGAACTGATGAAGAGATACCACGAGGTCCGGTTTATGCAAATAGACCCGTCATCTAATGAGATCGACTTCAAAAATGCAATGGATGCAGTAAAGAACTCAGACATCGTTTTGATCCCGGCATTCATATCATGGAGCGCAGGATTAGGCACGGTCGACTTCCCGCCGCAGGTCCAGGCCTTCCTCCAGAAAGTAAGCGACTCAGGAAAACCGACAGTTATGGTTTCATTCGGCAATCCGTATCTGCTCAGGAGTGTGCCCGACGTTTCTGCGTATGTATGTGCTTACGGAAGTATGAGAGTCTCAGTGCAGGCAGCTGTACAGGCCATGTTTGGTGAGATAAACGTAAGCGGGAAATTGCCGGTGACAATTCCCCACGTGGCAGTGTACGGCACCGGCATCGATCTTCCGAAAACCAGCCTAAGGTTTGTAACGAACGATCCGCAGGAGGCAGGATTTACCGGACATGGATTGGCCAGACTTGATTCAGTTGTTAAATACTGGATTGCGGATAGCGCCTTCCCTGGAGCGCAACTTGTAGTGGTCAAGGACGGATTGGTTGCTGTCAACAAAGCATACGGCACCTACGATTACGACCCTCTTTCCCGCAGGGTGAAACTTAACACGATGTTCGATCTCGCGTCTCTGACAAAGGTGATGGCAACGACGCAGGCAGCGATGAAGCTCTATGGAGAAGGCAAATTGGATTTGAATGCGCCGGTCGTGAAGTACCTTCCTCAATTTGGAGCGAACGGCAAGGAAAAAATCACGATCGAAAATTTGATGGTACATGACAGCGGACTTCCGCCGGATCCGCCGGAGCATCTATGGCACACATCAGCTATCCCCGATACGCAGCTGTACAGGTTGCTTCGACATCCGAGAGACTTCGTGACGCGTAGTGCATTTGGCAGCAACTGGAAAGCCGCCCACGACGCCATGTGGGACTCGCTTTATCACACGCGGCTTGTCTATCCGACGGGTACGAAGGAAAGTTACAGCGACATCAATTTCCTGATACTTGGAAAAGTGATCGAGAAAATTACAGGCATGTCTCTTCCCGATTACCTGGAGAAGAATTTCTACGACCCGCTGGGGATGACGCATACGATGTTCGATCCGCCTCTCGCACTCAAGCAAGACTGCATAACGGAAGAATACGATTCCGTCGCACACCAGTATATCCAGGGATATGTCCACGACGAGAATTCACGGTCACTCGGCGGCGTGGCCGGTCATGCGGGATTGTTTGCGACCGCATCGAACTTAGCAAGGCTCATGCAGATGATGCTGAACGGAGGAGTGTATGATGGACACCGCTATTTGCAGGATTCGGTCATCGCATTATTCACCCGCAGGCAATCAAATCTTAGCACGCGTGGACTGGGCTGGGACACGAAAGTGTCGCGTGCCCCCGGTTCACCTACCCGCCACATTCCGGATTATTGGGGATATAGTGCGGGCAAATTCTTCCCGGCCGGTTCGTGGGGACACTTAGGCTACACCGGCACTTCCGTATGGGTAGATCCGGTGAAGCATCTTTTTGTGCTTCTCATGACGAACAGGGTCTGTCCCACGAGGTTGGACGAGAAGATAGGCCGCGCCAGGCCTAGTATCCACAACGCAGTGATGGAAGCGTTAAAAAATCCGCAATGAAATGTATTCAGCACATAGACACATAAGGGCACATAGGTCTCCGATTATTACTATGTTTTCTATTGCGCCGGTCCTCCCGCTGTCTTTTTGTCCCGGTGCGCATCGACGTCTGGTCGAGTGTCTATGTGTTTCAATTGTCTTTACATTTCTATGGGTTTTATTCTAACTCAGAGGTGGGATATGAGACACATGCTAATATTTACAACAGTTTTCTTCCTCGCTGCCATATCCGCGGCGGCGGCGACTAATGAAAACAATTTCCAGCTTAAGAACAACTGGAAGATCCAGTCCTCGGAAAAGGTCAAGGAGTCAGGATCCGACATTTCGAAACCATCCTTCCGGGCGGAAGGATGGTACGACGCAACGGTCCCTTCCACTATTGTCGGCAACCTGGTTGCCGACGGCGTGATCAGGAATCCGTTCCAGGGACGCAACTTCGAAAAGATTCCGGATTCGTTGTTCGCAAAACCATGGTGGTACAGAACAAGTTTCTGGCTTCCGGCGAAGAAATTTAGTACCAGCCACGTCACCCTTAAGTTCGAGGGTGTAAATTATAAAGCCCAGATTTGGCTTAACGGGACTTTGATCGCTGATAGCGGTGCGGTGGTTGGCGCGTTCCGCCAGTTCGAATTCGACATCACCAAGTACGTCAAGTTTCATCGGGAAAATGTCGTCGCGGTAGAGGTGGACAAACCGACGACCGGAGCCTTTACGATCGGGTTTGTGGACTGGAGTCCGGAACCGCCCGGCCATGAGATGGGACTCTGGAGACCCGTCGAAATCCACATGAGCGGCAATGTTTCAATCCAGTACCCGTTTGTCGCCACCAAAGTAGACACTGCGACTTTGAAAAAAGCCGAACTTACAGTCTCTGCGGAGCTGACCAACAATACCAGCCATGAAGTCACCGGTACCATTGAAGGGTCAATATTTTATGCCGACAAGACGCACAACAAATTCTTTTTCAATCGTGGACCTCGCGGCGGAGCAATAATGACCAGTGAGAAGTCCGAATCAAAAGCTCCGATTCCGACTACAATTTCTCAGGGAGTCACTTTGTCGCCGCATGAGACAAAGACTGTGGCATTCTCTCCGGAGGCCTACCGTCAGCTCATCATGAAGGATCCGCATCTTTGGTGGACACATGACTTCGGCAAACCAAACCTGTATGGTCTTCATCTTGAATTTAGAACCGATTCCCCGACCAAATCGCGTCAGCTGGTCTCGGATTTCTGTAATACAAAATTTGGAATCAGACAGATAAATGATTTCATCACTCCCGAAGGATTTCGCGGCTTCATGTTGAACGGGAAAAAGATCCTCATCCGCGGCGGCGGATGGGCAGACCAGATTTTCCTTCAACAGAACAAACGCAAGCTCGCGGCTGAGATCGACTATGCAGTGAACATGCACCTGAACGCACTCAGGATGGAAGGATTCTGGGGCGAGAACAGCGATATCTACAACCTTTGCGATGAGAAAGGGATACTCATCATGGTCGGTTTCAGCTGCCAATGGGAGTGGCAGAATCTGATCGGACTACCGGAAGACGAGTACGGCTGCATACGTTCACCCGAGGAGATGAAGCTGGCAGCGGAATATTTCAAAGACCAGATACTCTGGCTAAGAAACCATCCGAGCATTTTTCTTTGGCTGTACGGAAGTGATAAGTGGCCGCGACCCGAACTCGAAAAGAAGTATCTGCAGATTCTCGGCAAATATGATCCCACGAGACCCTACCTTGCATCTGCAGCCGAACATACAAGCGCGATTACGGGTCCGACAAGAGTTAAGATGCGCGGACCTTACGATTACGTTCCGCCTGTCTACTGGTTTGCGGATACATCGCATGGTGGTGCATTCGGTTTCAATACTGAAACCGGACCTGGTCCGCAAGTCCCGAGATTTAGCTCCCTGAAGAAAATGCTCGACCCCGATTCACTCTGGCCGATCAACGGCGAATGGTACTATCATTGCTCGCGAGGCAATTTCGGAAATCTCACGCGATACAACGATGCCATCGACAGCGGTCTCGGTACCCCAACGACGCTTTCTGATTACGAAAAGAAAGCGCAGCTCGTCAGCTATGATGCAATGCGCGCCATGTACGAAGCGTTCGGCGCTAAGAAGTTTACATCGACCGGCGTAATCCAGTGGATGTATAACTCTGCCTGGCCGAAGATGTGGTGGCAGCTTTATGATTACTATCTTAATCCTACCGGTGCTTTCTACGGTGCACAGGAAGCGTGCCAGCCTCTGCATCTCGTTTATAACCCTGCCGACCATAATATAGATGTAGTCAATTCGACACTCAAACCCGGCGAAGATCTGACTGCAGAAGTCAGGGTTTTCAATTTTGACATGCGAGACAAATATCATTTCAAAAAGCACATAGACTCTCCCGCGAATGCATCTGGAAGAATCACATCTCTTCCGCAAATCAATTCGCTATCGACAACGTACTTCCTTGACCTCAGGTTATACAGGGGAAAAGATATCGTCGACGAGAACTTCTATGCTCTCTCGACGAAACCGGCAATTCTCCACGAGAAAGAATCGACATGGTACGTGACACCGAGTTCCCCTGCTGATCTCAAAGAGCTGAACGATCTTCCGCCGGTGAAGCTCAACGTCAAGAAAGAGTTCGTACGCGAAGGGAATCGTTACCTTGTCACGGTTGCGCTGCACAATCCGACAAAGCACCTTGCGTTCATGACATACCTCTCCGTCCGGCCCGGAAATCTCGAT
>JAKASW010000093.1 GCA_021818875.1 Bacteroidota bacterium | reverse complement strand
GAGATCCTTATTGGTCAAGTTACAAACACAAATGCAGCTTTCATCGGGCAAAGGATGTCAGAGATAGGGATAGAAGTTGTGCGCGATCTCGTCGTGGGCGACGATTACGATGAGATTATGAACGCTTTCAAAGAATTTGCCCCTAGGTATGATGCTGTGCTCGTGACGGGCGGACTTGGGCCGACGCACGATGACATAACGAAGAAAGTGGTTGCCGATTTCTTCAATGCAAAACTCGTGATGGACCAAAGCGTGCTTGAAAACGTGCGAGATCGTCTGGCCAAGCGTAACATTCCGTTAAAGAAGGTTAACGAAGAGCAAGCTCTTGTTCCCGAAGGTTGTGAAATCCTGATGAACCACTGGGGGACTGCGCCTGGGATGCTCTTCGAGAAAGATGAAAAGTATTTTGTGGTGATGCCTGGGGTGCCGTGGGAAATGCAGCACCTTATGACCGAATACGTCATACCACTTCTTAGAGTGAAAGGAATTGGGCAGGTAATCAGACACCGCGTGTTGAAAACCACCGGCATAGCGGAATCTAGTCTATATGAACTCCTCCTCCAAAAAGATGGTGGGCAGATCGGCAGCATCAATGATCTTCTTGGCGGACGAGCAAAGCTTGCCTTCCTTCCAAGTCAATTCGGAGTCCGGCTGAGAATCACAGTTAAAGCTCCTACCATGGAACAGGCAGATTCAATTGCCGACAATATCGAAGCGAAAATCCGGGCAAAAGCGGAGAAGTTTATCTACTCGTCGGGTGAAGTAGAAATCGAAGAGACGTTGGCGAAATTGTTGACCGAAAAACATCTGACGATTGCAGTCGCTGAAAGTTGCACGGGAGGTCTGATAGCGAATAGGCTCACTAACATATCTGGAAGCACAAACTACTTTGAGCGCGGAGTAGTAACGTATAGCAACCACTCAAAGATGGAAATACTTCATGTGCCCGAAGCGATTATTGCGAGCGTCGGTGCAGTAAGTGAAGAAGTTGCCGCTGCCATGGCCGAGGGCGTAAGAGAGATTTCAAAATCGGACATCGGTCTCTCTACAACCGGCATCGCAGGACCTACCGGAGGATCACCGGAAAAGCAGGTCGGTCTGGTTTATATCGGATTGTCAGATGCCGATGGGACCGTCGTCAAGCGGATGATGTTTCCGGACGAGCGACTGAGATTCAAAGATCGAACGTCGCAAGCCGCGCTTGAGCTTGTCAGAAGAAGGATCCTCGATCAGCAAAAGTAGGATGCGAGAAAAGAGGGGAGAACCATCAGGATATTCTTTGGGGCAACACTGCCGGAAGTCACAAAATCTGAGGTAGAACAAATCCAACAGAGTCTCCGACGCCTCGTACCGGATGCGCGGTTTGAAGGAAGAGAGAAGCTCCACATAACATTGGAATTCATCGGGGAGTTCGACGAGAAAAATGTGCAGCCTCTATTTGCGGCAGTCGGCAAAAACCTTGAAGCAGCAAAAGTCATCTCATCACCGACGTTAATCCGCGGTGCACATTACTTTCCCAACCCTAGCGTAAAAAGGGGAATTTGGCTGGATGCCGAAGATGATGGTATGCTCGCATCCATTGCGCACGAAATCAAGAAGGTAACTTCCAAATTTGGAATTGTTCCTGAATCAAGGCCGTATGTGCCGCATGTTACTATCGCAAGAATTAAGAGTCACGGCGCTGCATCTGGCGACGTAAGGTTGGGGAACGATCGATTCCCGGATTTGCAGAAATTGTGGATGAAGACTAAATTCAGTGTGCAGCAGTTTTTTCCAACCAGCGTTGTGTTATTCCAGAGTACATTGAGCCCAGGTGGATCAAGTTACAGGATATTGAACGAATTCATGTTGCAACACGGCTGACGGAGAATATTGTCGGGCGGCAGCCATCAACTTTTGAAAGGAGTTTTGAACATGTCAGAAGAAAAAGAAGCAAAGCAGAAGGCACTGGAAATTGCGCTGAACCAGATCGAGAAAGATTATGGAAAAGGCGCAGTCATGAAGATGGGCGAAGGGCCAATTGCGAAAATCGATGCAATTTCCACGGGATCTATTTCTCTCGATTGGGCATTGGGAATTGGAGGAATCCCCCGCGGCAGAATTACAGAGATATTCGGACCGGAATCCTCCGGCAAGACGACGCTTTGCCTCGGAGTCATTGCAGAATCTCAGAAGCTCGGAGGCATCGCTGCCTTCATCGATGCAGAACATGCCCTGGACTTGAATTACGCGAAGCGGATCGGCGTGGATACTAACAACCTTTTGCTGTCGCAGCCGGAGTTCGGCGAGCAAGCGCTCGACATAGTAGAGACGCTTGTTCGAAGTGGTGCAATTGACGTGGTCGTGATCGACTCGGTTGCAGCCCTCACCCCCCGGGCGGAGATCGAAGGCGAAATGGGTGATGCACAGATGGGGGCACAGGCGAGACTTATGTCCCAGGCATTGAGGAAGCTCACTGCAGCGATCAACAAGAGCAACACCAGCGTCATCTTTACAAATCAATTGCGGAGCAAGATCGGAGTTGTCTACGGCAATCCTGAGACTACAACCGGCGGCAACGCCCTCAAATTCTATGCAGCTTTGAGACTGGATATACGGAAGCGCGACCACATCAAAGAGGGTGCGGACATCGTCGGGAACAGAGTCCGCGTCAAGGTCGTAAAGAACAAAGTCGCGCCGCCTTTCAAGGAAGTTGAGTTCGATATTGCCTACGATGAAGGTATCTCCAGGGTTGGTGACCTGCTTGATGTTGCAGTTGAAAACAATATCGTTCAGAAAAGCGGAACATGGTTCTCTTATAAAAATGACAGGTTGGGACAGGGTAGAGAAGCGGCGAAAAAATATTTCCAGGAAAACCAGCCGGCACTTAAAGACCTGGAATTGGCGGTAAGAGTGAAGCTCGGACTAAGTCCCGGCAACGGTTCCAATGGCAAGACTGCTGAAAAGCCCGAGACGAAGAACGAGAAGCAAGAAGTCAAAAGCAAAAAGTGAGAAGTCAATAGCTCATGGCTGATAGTTGATAGTAAATTAATATTAGCTAACTGGCCGGGCGGTGTTTTTGCAGGTCCAGCGATCAGCCATTAACCATCGGCTATGAGCCATTTCTTATCAGCTCTCAACTATGAACTAAAATGCGAATCGTCTCGATTGAAAAATTACGGCGTGGAGGAAAGTTCGAATTAGTCTTCGACAATGGGGAGACTTTCGTTGCAGGTAGAGAAGTCCTCGTGGATTTCGGCTTGAGGCGAGGAGACGAGATATCCGAAAAGAAGTTGTCTGAGATTCGTGACGCTCAGTTGTACCATGAAGCGTATGGCGCTGCCGCGAGGCTTGTCGGCTACAGGATGCGGACTGTGAGCGAACTGGAGCAGCGTCTGCTCAAGAAGAAATTTCCACCGGAGATCGGAGCAAGGGTCATCGAGAAATTTGCCGACCTTGGACTTCTTGACGACTCCCGGTTCGCAGAAGCCTTCGTGAACAGCAAGCTCGCATCCAAACCTATTGGGAGACGGGAGATGGAGCGCCGACTGAGGGAAAAGGGAATCGACAAGGTCATAGCGGCGAAGACAATTTCGGAAGTTTCCAGCGAGGAAAGCCAGTTCCAGATGGCATGCAGGGCAGCGGACTCAAAACTTTCTTCGTTGAGGCGGTTCGATTTGAATAAGCGCCGGGAAAAACTCACTGCTTTTCTTGTGAGAAGGGGATTTGAATGGGACGTGGTCAGAAGAGTGGTTCGCAAAGTATTAAAGGATAATTCAGATGTCCTGGATTCCGCACTCTAACCGGATAAAGGTCTTTTTGATAATCGTGGGCCTGTTGTTGCTGCTGTGGCTCATGTTTCTACTTGGCAGCGTGTTCCTTCTCGTACTGCTTTCTATCATGTTGACTTTTCTCTTATCGCCGGCTGTCGACACTCTGGAGACACATGGGTTCAAGAGGGTTTACGCAATCCTGGCTGTTTACCTGCTCACAGCAATAGTCCTCTTTGCACTGCTGCGAACGATACTTCCACCGGTCCTCTCACAGGTGACGAGTCTTGAAAAGACAGTTGCCGCCCCTAATTTTGCGGACCGTCTTAAGGACATCCAATTCGATTTACAGCAAACGTTTCCTTTCCTGAAGCTTGGCAACCTGCTCGACACCTTAAACCGCTTCATTGTCGACTTGACAGGTAAGTCGCTCTCTATCTTGACAAGCATCGGCTCTGCCATTATGGTGTTGATCATCGTTCCCTTCGTCACTTTCTTTTTTCTTAAAGATGGTACGCAGATCATCCGCAATGCTGTTTCACTCGTGCCGAATCGATATTTCGAGATGACACTGAATGTGATTCATAAAATCGGGATACAGCTGGGACGGTACATACGTTCATGGTTGACCGAAGCCGCCATCGTGGGATCGCTCGCTGCGATAGGGCTGGCTATCCTCGGAGTGAAATATGCAGTCATCATCGGCATAGCTGCGGGAGTGGCCAACCTAATTCCATATCTTGGATCGGTGGTAGGTGCCATACCGGCAATTCTCGTGTCGCTCGTTCAGATCGGGAACCTTAATATGTTTCTGCCGATCGTTGCACTTTTTGTCGTGATCAGACTGACTGATGATCTACTGATTGGGCCGTTTGTAATTTCACGGGGAGCTTCTATGCATCCACTGACTGTCGTTTTGCTAATCTTAGTCGGTGCAGAGATGAAAGGTATTATTGGGATGGTGCTTGCAATTCCTCTCTACACGGTGCTGAGGGTTTTTGCGAAGGAGGCTTATTGGGGATTGGAGTCTTATGCTATAACCAAGTCAAGTCCCAAGTACCAGACGCAAGCCCCGAGTAAGATCCAACGATCGAAAATCCAAACATAGATACCCTTCGTGCCCTGAACGACGACAACTGCAATTTGAAATTTGGATTTTGTTTGAAGCCTGGGACTTGATGTTTGTCCGGGGGACTCCCTTCGGAGGAGCTTACAGTACTATGCGGCTTTTCTTACGCGCCCCTGTTTGATGCAAGATGCACAAACTTTCATTCGTTTTACTTTTCCGTCGACTACTGCACGGACGCTCTGAAGATTTGGGTTCCATCTTCGGTTAGTGATATTGTGTGCGTGGCTGATGTTGTGTCCATAAACCGGCTTCTTGCCACATATCTCACAAACTTTTGCCATTACTTTCTCCGAAATTTAGAATAAAATAAACGGTTTCGGAGAGAATTCCAAGTATCTGCTCATCTGCGGTGTGGGCATCTACAAAAATGGAAGCCTGCATGCACAAAACCGCCGACGGCGGCCTCGTAACGCCATCAGTTCGTTTCAATGAATGGCGACTCAGCATCGAGACTGAGCGGCTACATCTCCAGCTACGTTTCTCATTGAAACTCCGTGCGCTAATTGATATATTTACCGATCAAACAGTCTCATCGGACACAGTAATTGCTGGTATGGCTTCTCAGTATTTACGTCACTGAAATTGGAAAAGATTATAATTGAATCCTAAGAGTTTGCTTATCACGGGCGGAGCAGGCTTCATCGGGAGTAATTTTATCCGGCTCTTTCTGCAGTCACATCGTGATATCGAGTTGGTGAATCTTGATAAGCTCACTTATGCCGGTAACCTGGAAAGCCTGCATGATGTCGAGTCGGATTTGCATTATCACTTCTATCGCGGCGACATCGCTGACGCTCCTTTCGTCAAGCGTTTGTTTCATGAATGGCATTTCGATGCCGTGATTAATTTCGCAGCCGAGTCGCATGTGGACCGAAGCATTCTCGGTCCGCAGGTTTTCATCGATACAAATGTCCGCGGGACCATGACGCTGCTCGAAGCCGCCAGAGAATTCGGTGTAGATCGATTCGTCCATATCTCCACCGACGAAGTGTATGGATCGCTCGGGGCGACCGGCAAGTTTGTGGAGACGACCTGCGTTTCGCCGAACAGTCCGTATTCCGCGAGCAAGGCGAGTTCCGACATGCTGGTGAAGGCTTGGGAAACTACTTTTCACGTCCCGATTCTGATTACGCGGTGTTCGAATAATTATGGGCCGTATCAATTCCCTGAGAAGTTCATCCCGCTTATGATAATAAATGCGATGCAGAACAAGGAACTTCCGATTTATGGCGATGGACTAAACGTCAGGGATTGGATTTTCGTCGATGACCATTGCCGGGCCATCGAAACCGTCCTCTTCAGGGGAAAAATCGGTGAGGTTTACAACATCGGAGGTTCTAACGAGATCCCGAACGTAGAGATGGCGAAACTGATCCTTTCAAAATTGGGCAAGTCGGAGAGTCTATTGAAGTTCGTGACTGACCGGCCCGGTCATGACAGACGTTATGCCATGAACTCAGACAAGATTCAAATTGAGCTGGGGTGGAAGACCACCAATTCTTTTGAGGAAGGACTGCAGAAAACTATAAGGTGGTACATAGACAATGAGAAATGGTGGACGAGGATCACATCGGGAGAATATAAAGACTACTATAAAAAGCAGTACGGTACGGAGAGATAGAAGCCTTATCGAGAAGTTCTTTAGATAATCTCGCCGCACGATGCAATGAAAAAGATAGTAATGCATCCCGTTGCCCCGGTGCCCGTGCGGTCTCACCTGACAGAAATTTGTAGAATTTAATCACAAGGAGTCCCTGGAGACAGCAACATGGAAGATTTGAATTCACGAATCATCAATCGTAAAATAAAAGTGGGGGTCGTAGGTCTTGGATATGTGGGCCTGCCGCTCGCCGTGGAATTTGCAGACAAGGGGATTGAGACACTCGGCATCGACCTCGATGTGAAAAAGGTCGAGGCCGTAACAAAGGCCGCTAACTACATCGATGACGTCGATGACGAGGTGTTTGAGAAAGTAGTGAAAGCGGGGAAGCTTAAGGCTGAGAATAACTACAAGGGCATCGGCTCGTGTGATGCAATCTTTATCTGTGTGCCGACTCCATTCACGGCAAATAAGGAACCCGATATCACATATATCCTGGATTCTGCGAAAGAGATTGCAAAGGGGTTGCGGAAAAAGCAGATCATAGTCCTAAGAAGTACTACGTTCCCGAACACTACTGAGGGATATGTTCAACCCATACTTGAAAAGTCGGGAATGAAGGCGGGAAAGGATTTTTTCCTTGCGTTCTCTCCCGAGAGGATTGATCCGGGCAACAAGAAGTTTAAGACAAGCAACATCCCAACTGTTGTTGGGGGCGTGAATGAATTGAGTACAGACCTTGCTGCTCTGGTTATCAAGCATAGTGTAGATGAGATAGTAAAGGTGTCCAGCCCGAAGGTTGCAGAAATGGAGAAGCTCCTGGAGAATATTTTCAGGAGCGTCAACATTGCTCTCGTGAACGAGCTGGCACAGCTGTGCGACAGGATGGGTGGCGTGAACATCTGGGAAGTCGTCGACGCGGCATCGACAAAACCGTTTGGGTTCATGCCGTTTTATCCAGGGCCGGGAATCGGCGGACACTGCATATTGATCGACCCGTATTACCTCGAATGGCTTGCAAAAGCATACGACTTTCAGACTAACTTTATTTCGCTCGCAGCAGAGGTGAACGAGAATATGCCCTTCTATGTCAGGAACATGGTGCAGCGCGAGTTGAGCTTCAAACCTGTCAGTTTCAAGAAGGCGAAGATCGTGATACTCGGCGCGGCGTTCAAGAAGGACGTAGATGACACGCGTCATTCGCCGGCTTTGAAAGTTATGGAGCTGCTGCTCCAGGATGGTGCAACGAATATCGTTTACAACGACCCATTTGTGCCGAGGGTTCACGTTGACGGCAAGGATTTCAAATCAGTTCCGCTCACTGCGAAGCTGCTTAAGGATGCCGACTGTGTCCTGATTACCACGGATCATTCTTCGTATGATTACGAATTCGTGGTGAGGAGTTCAAAGCTTGTTGTCGATGCACGCAACGCAACGAAGAAAGTGAAGAAGGGAAGAGAGAAGATCGTTCTTCTCGGAGATGGCAAATGAGGGCAATCTCTAAATCTCAAATACCAGGTTCCTCCGAAAGGAGTCCTTTGGACAAACAAGCTCCAATCGTCAAAGCCCAAAATAAAAACAAGGATCTCCTTTTCATTGGCAGGATGCAGCAGGAGGACTGGAACTTGAATTTCGGCCCTTGGAGTTTGTCCGGAAGTTGCAGCCTGGAACTTGGAGCTTCATATCTCAATAGCCAGGAGATCAATTGAAGATAATCAGTGTCGTTGGTGCTCGTCCCAATTTTATGAAGGTCGCACCGCTCCATCGTGCGTTCAAGAAATTTCGCTCGGTGCACCATATGATCGTCCATACCGGCCAGCACTATGACGAAAACATGTCTAAAGTTTTCTTCGATGATCTGGAGCTGCCAAAGCCCGACGTGTATCTTGGAGTCGGTTCCGGAAGTCACGCGGAACAGACAGCTAAGGTGATGGTCGAATTCGAGAAAGTACTTATTCGAGAAATGCCGGACCTGGTGATCGTCGTCGGGGATGTCAACTCGACTGTCGCGTGCAGCCTTACTGCGGCTAAACTCCTTATTCCAGTCGCACATGTAGAAGCCGGTCTTCGAAGTTTCGATCGTACCATGCCCGAAGAAATAAACAGGATGGTCACCGATGTGCTGAGTGATTATCTTTTCGTGACGGAGGAGAGCGGTGTTTTAAATCTCAAGCATGAAGGGGTATCGGATCGGAAAGTCTTCCTGGTCGGTGATGTCATGATCGACTCGCTTATGTTGTACCGTGAGAAAGCAAAGCTATCGGCTATCAGCCATCAGCTAACAGTTAAATGCGGTCGGAGGATCCTCGCCCGCTCGTACACGCTTGTCACTCTTCATCGTCCGAGCAATGTGGATGAAACAGAGAACCTCCGGACAATTCTAAAGATTTTCCAGGGGATCGAAAGGCACGGTCCGATAATTTTCCCCGTACATCCCCGGACAAGGAAGCGTATTGAAGAATTCGGTCTATCGTCGCAATTTGCGGCGGTGAAGAACCTTGTGCTGACTGAACCACTCGGCTACCTCGACTTTCTAAGCCTGATGATGGATGCGAAGATCATACTTACAGATTCGGGCGGAATACAGGAGGAGACAACTTATCTGAGCATTCCCTGCATCACAATGCGGGAGAACACTGAGCGACCGATTACCATTGAAGTGGGCACGAATGTACTCACCGGATTATCGTCCGATAAAGTCATAAGTTTGGTCGACGACTGTTATGCCGATAAGTGGAAGAAAAGCCGCGTGCCTGACCTGTGGGATGGAAAGGCGGCTGAAAGAATTGCTGACATACTTGTGAACGCTAAAACATTGGAGCACTGATGGTCACGGAACGACCAAACATTGTGGAAATCTGTGTGACATTGTGTAGTGTCTTTTCCAGAGTTTGTTACACAGAGTTTCACAAAGTACACACAGAGTCACACAATGGAACAAACGAGAACGTTTTATGAAAATTGAGTCGGTAAAGTCGCTCGCGATCAAAGATGTAAAGGTGATAAAGTTCGCCAGGTTTATGGACAATCGCGGCTACTTCACGGAACCATACCGCAAAAGCAATATGATGGGACACCCCGACCTCCAAGTTTTGAAGAATATTAGCTTTGTCCAGATAAACGAGAGTTATTCACTCAATGGCGTTTGCCGCGGCTTGCATTTCCAGTGGAATCCCTACATGGGTAAACTGGTACGCACGGTATCTGGCCACATGGTGGATCTGGTCCTCGACATACGGAAAGGCTCGCCAACGCTCGGTAAGATCATCGCGTATGATATGCCCACTTCGGACTCCGGTACTGCTAACGAATGGATCTGGGTACCACCTGGTTTTGCTCACGGCAACTTTTTTTCTGAAGACTCGAAGATTGAATATATGTGCTCAGGCGAATACAGCCAGGGATGTGAGGCAGGCATCTCTCCGCTCGCTGACGACATTGACTGGTCGCTTTGCGATCAAAGGTTGAGGTCAAGTTTTGATGGTACAGTCAAACGCTCAGGAATTTTAAGTGAGAAGGACAAAAGCGGGCTGTCGTTGAAAAATTGGCTGAATGATGCGCGATCTGAAAACTTCGTTTTTGGGAAATGCTGAGATGAAGAATGCAGGCTACTGAGATCTCGAATTGCATGCGGGTTCCTTCGGTTGCAGGTCGTAAGTTCGAGCTCATCGTAATATACGTCGAATATGATCCGGCAAGATTTGGCTGGCCTTTCAGTAGGTTGAAATCTTACCTCTCAAGCGTGGGTGATGACAAGAAATTGTTTCTTATTGTGAGCAACAGCGATGAAGGAGAAGGGTTTCTTGAAGTGGACCGGGGTACCATCCGTTTACAAGGCAATAACATTAATCGGGAATTCTCGGGTTGGCAACGTGGTGTGGAATTCATAAGGGAGCAAGAAATAAATACAGATGTAGTCCTTTTGGTGAACGAAGCATTCGAGTCACTCGGACCCAGCTATTTGAAGACACACAACGTCAATTGGCTGTTGACGAAATGCAGACTCTTCAAGATCGTATTAGGACTGGTTGATACCGCGTGGGAAGGGAAGAAGATTCAAGGAAAAAGCGCGAGGGTGTGGATCAACACGAATTGTTTCTTCGTGCCTGCCAAGTTGCTCGAAAGCTTGGGAAACATCGTGACAGTCAATGAGACCAGAATCAACGAATTCTTGCCGGAGGATTATCCGGATTCAGGAGAATTCTTCAAGAAGTCATCACCAGTAAACTCGGCTTTCAAGGAGTATCTCCAAAAGTGGCTGACAGAGGAATGGCACGGACGATTTGTTCCTTCAAACGACACATGGCCCGTCTTCAGGGCGAAGACTGCTGCAATACTGAATGAATCTTTGCTTTCGATTCGCATCCGCGAACTCGGTTACATTATTCTTCCATACGATGTCCCTCTGTTTTTGTTCAAGAAAACGCGCGGCGCCTGGAGGAAGATGAGGCGTGTCCTTACGAACAGAGGGAGCCAATCTTTTGAGGAAGCAATGATCGAGAAGTCAAACCAGTTGAGCGAGCGTCCATGAGCAAAAAAGTTGTTTTGTTTACCGGAGGCGGAGGCTTACTTGGAGGTGAGTTCAAGAACCTCATCCCCGATGCGCTTTTTCCGTCACGGAGGGAGTTTGACGTAACGAGCCTTAGTATGATGGTAAGTTATTGCGAAGGCAAAACCATCGACACCGTCATTCACGCTGCTGCATTTACTTCTCCACCGAAAGTGGACAAAAATGCAGAAGCAGCGCTCGATACCAATATCGTTGGAACCTCGAACGTTGTTAAGCTCTGTATGAAATTGGATGCAAAGTTAGTGTATATCTCTACAGACTATGTCTTTCGTGGGGACAAGGGCAACTATCGGGAGGACGATCCGGTCTTCCCGGTGAACAAGTATGCCTGGTCCAAACTCGGCGGTGAATGTGCAGTACGGATGTATGAAAAGTCGATCATAGTCCGGACAAGTTTCGGGCCAAATGAGTTTCCGTATGACAAGGCCTTTGTGAACCAATGGACAAGCAGAGAACCTGTCTCTGTTGTTGCCGCGATGATATCAAGACTTCTTGATACGGATTTCCTCGGAACTATACACGTAGGGGGCGACAGGAAATCGGTCTACGAATACGCAAGAAGAATTAGTTTGGGGAAAGAGATCAGGGAATTGAACACGAAGGACGTCTCTTTTTCTGTCCCTGCCGACACGTCGCTGGATGTCGGTCGTTACAAATCACTATTTGCTGAAAAGAAAAAAGATTAAGAGAGATTGAGATGTCTGGAAATGGTACAACTAGAATCCTTGTCGGTGGGGGAGCCGGGTTCATAGGGAGCGCGCTGCTTCCGACACTTGTCGAGCACGGATATGATGTAACTGTTGTGGATCTACTTTGGTTTGGCAACCATCTTCCGCCTGGAGTTAAGGTTATCCAAAAGGATTTGTTTGACCTCCAGAAGGAAGAGATGTTTGGGTTTGATGCGTTTATTTTTCTGGCGGGCATTTCAAATGACCCCATGGCAGAATTCAGTCCGTCCAAGAACTTTATTCATAATGCTGCTCTCCCTGCATACCTTGCCTATATTGCCAAGCATGCCGGCGTAAAGCGTTACATCTATGCGTCCTCCTGTTCCGTTTACGGTTACACAGAAAACGAATTGTATGACGAGGAAGCGCCTGTAACCTGTGGCTATCCCTATGGTATATCGAAACTTCAGGGCGAAAGAGGAGTCTTTCAAATTCAGGATGACAACTTCTCTGTGATCGCACTTCGACAAGGTACAATCTGCGGTTATAGTCCTCGGATGAGGTTTGATCTCATAATAAATACGATGTTCAAGGCAGCGATGACCACAGGGAAAATCACCATTAACAACCCCGCTATCTGGAGGCCCCTCGTTGACATCCGCGATATCGTGTTCGCCTATCTCAGGGCTGTTCAGGCTGACCGCGCTATGAGCGGCGTGTTCAACATTGCATCCGGGAACTATACGGTAGGCGAGGTCGGCGACCTTGTGAAAATGGAGGTCGAAAAGCTCGCCGCTAAAAGGATCGCGATTGAAATAAAACACATTGAAGACTATCGCAACTATAAAGTATCGATCGAAAGAGCGAAAACAAGCTTAGGATTCCAGCCGATCTTTTCAATTCGAGATACTGTTGAGGATATTTATCGCCACGCAGAATCCTATGGTGATTATGAGCGAGAAGAGTTCTACAATATAAGGACCTTCAAGAAAATCAAATGGTGAGAACTATCAGCCCGTGGATTGCGTGCTCGGCGTGCAAAATGCATTCAGAATTTTGAAAGTGAGCGAAGATGGATCCGAAATCTGACGACAGTAAACCACTTCCCGAGACTAGCGCCAAAAGTCCAAGTATGATCTGGCGGTTTCTTTATGTTCTTACGAAGTGGAAATGGTTCCTCATGGCATCGTTCGTGGGAATAATGGTCGTAATGACAGTCCTAATCCTTCTCATACCCAGATATTATAAGGCCGAAGCAACAGTCTTACCGCCAAAGAATCGAAGTCTGCTCGGAAGTCTCTCAGGCGCCTCATCGTTGCTTCACAATCTTTCTCCACTTCTTGGCACATCGAGTCTAGGAGGGACCTCGCCGACTTACACATATCTGGCGATTCTGAGTAGCCGCACCGTGATGGACTCGGTAATCAACAAATTCAACTTGATCAAGGTCTACAAGATAAAACGATATCCCATGATGATGGCGGAGAAGGAGCTAAGGAAGAACTCAAATTTCCAGGTTGACGAGAATGATGCCTTAGACATAACGGTTATGGATAAGAACGCGCGGCGAGCAGCCAGTATGGCAAACTATTTCATCCGTTTACTGAATGAGACTTACATAAGGGTCAGCGTGGAGGAAGCCCACAATAATAAAGTGTTTATCCAGCAGCAATACTTACAAAACATGAGCGATTTACGCGCAGCGGAAGATACGCTTGAGGCATTCGAACAGCATTATAAGGTTTACGATATGCCACAGCAAGCTAAGGCAGCCATCACCGCGGGTGCCGACTTGGAAGCTCAGAGAATGGCCGCACAGGTTGAGCTCGGTGTGTTGAAGGCGCAGTTTGGTAACGATGCGCCTCAGGTGAGACTTAAGTCATTGCAGATTCAGGAGCTCGGTAGGGAGCTGAACAATTTGCAGAACGGGGACGGCACTGCCTTAGGTGGAGACGCAAGCGTGCTCCCTGCGTTCAAAAATGTACCATCCCTTGGGATAGCATTCTTGAGATTATATCGAAACTACGAGATCCAGACGAGGCTTCTCGAGTTCATAGTGCCGATGTACGAACAGGCAAAAATAGAAGAGCAGAAAGACACACCTGCGGTAATCGTTCTGGACCAGGCAATTCCACCTGAGAAACCCACCGTTCCGAATAGGCTTTTCTTAGAAGTCGTCTTTGCATTCGTTTTCCTATCGCTCCTCATTTACTTTGTCCATGTCCTCGAACGTGTAAGGGAGCAGAGGGATTCCTTGAATCCGCTTGAAACACGGTTACTGCACTTTTCAGATTTCGTTGTTCGGAGATTTAGGGTCAGAGAAAAGGGCATTTGAGAAAGGTTTACAAGAACACAGCGCTTAACATAGTATCGCAGTTGTTCGTGATGCTTGTAATGTTTTTTTCCGTTCCGAGGTTGGTCAGGGGCCTTGGAGACACGTCTTTTGCGATCCTTGCGCTGGTCTGGACTGTCATGACCTATTTTACTTTGTGGGACTTCGGCATAGGTCGCGCCGTTACCAAGTTCGTTGCTGAAAAGCGAGCGATAGGCAAGGACGAGGAGGTAGCAGATGTAATCAAAATATCTGTTGCAGTCGGGTTGGTGATAGGAATTGCCTCTGGAGCCTTAGTGTATTTGTTTCGCTCTCAACTTGGGCATCTTCTGTTCACCGTTGAGACAGCATATGCTGCAACGGTGAGAGCCAGCCTTGTCATCGTTGCAGTCTCGATGCCTGTCCTCCTGTTACAGGGAGTTCTGCGCGGTGTACTGATGGGATTCGACAGATTTGATTTGGCAAATCTTGTCCAGATTGCAAATGGTGTCATTCAATGGGGCGGTGCCCTGGTTTTGGTCCTCCTGCATTTCGATGTTATCACGGTGATCGCTTTTGTC
>JAKASW010000092.1 GCA_021818875.1 Bacteroidota bacterium | reverse complement strand
GCATTCTAGGAACGCGGCCGGAAAGCCACGTTGCCGGAAGCGGGGACGGCAGCAAGGGGTATTAGCAACGGAGCTGGTGAAACGACGCGCCGCTGTCTGTACGCGGAGCCCATGATGGTTTCTGTGCAAACAAGGACGATAATACATATGAGAACAGACAGAGATGAAGATAAGTTGACGGCTCTGGCTGCCACCAACGTGAAGTTCGCAACAGCCGCCACCATTGCGAGTTGAAACAACACCTTTTTAGCGCCGAAGTAACGTGCCTTTCGAAGCCCCAACTGTATCAAGCGAGCAAGGCGATGTTCAACTGTCGATCTTGGATGGTACAGCTTCTGGAACTCTTCTGTCCGTTGAAACTCTCGCGCCTGTTGAAGCAGTCTCTCATACTCGTGTACGCTAACGCTTCGACGCTTTGCACCAGGCTTGACACAGTGATCCAATAAAGGACACTTCTGGCAATCCTCCACAGGAAATTGAAACACCAGATTATGGAACACTCTTCCTCGCTTGGTAGTCTGTTTACTCTTTATGAAAAAACTCGTGGTCTTTCCAGCCGGGCAGGTCACTGCCTTTTTCTCCACATCAATTACAAAATCCTCTTTCGTGAACCGACCTGTGTCAGGCGGTTTGGCAGCGGGTGCGACGAGAACCCGCCCCGACTCTTCTGCCTGTATCCTCTGCTCGACGGTTCCGTAAGCGCCATCACCTATCACTGTCTCAACTTGTGAGTCGGTGTTCTTTTCTGTCTGGTTCGTTATCTCTTCTGCGTCTGTGGAGTCATGTGCATTTCCAGGCAACACATCTACTGCAGTGATGATTTGACTGTCGGCATCTACTCCTATTGCTCCTTTGTATCCGTCGAATCGGTTTGATGAACTCTTGCGGCCATGCCGCATCTCCGGGTCATGTACAGATACTATCCTGTCCCTGGCTACTCCTTCAATTATCTCCGCTTGACATGTCGAGTCATCTCCCCGTTGTTGAGGCTCCTCACTGGTAGAAACTGCCGGAAGTCCGCAGTTTTCTATTCTCTCCGAACTCTCCTCGGTCACTTGGTGAGCATCACCAGAAGTATCTCCTTTGTCATTCCATGATCCGCATTTGTTCGAAGGATCCTGCCCATGGGTACGTTTAACATCCTGTGCCAGTATCTTCGAGAGTAAATCTGTAACCTCTAATATGTCTTTTGCCTCATCACTGTCGGCAGGATATCCCGACAACTTCTCACTTGCTAAGGCAAGCACACGGTCACAGTCCGCCACAAGCGAGTTCAGTACAACCCGCCTGTCATCTTCATTATCCCAGTCTACAGACACGCCTGCCTGTCCGCTTGCCCCTTCGGGGGTAGGCAGGCTTCCCTTGAAACTCGAAGCTGTGTATCGATTGAAATCATGATCACCTGCAAAAATCTCGTACTCCTTACCTTCCAGCTTTGCCAGTACTCGCAATACCTGTCTCAAGCTTTCAGCCAACAGATTATATGTATCCTCAACTGCACCTTTCCCAATTATGGGTGTCGTGTCCAGTATCACCTTAACCTTGCGTGACTTAAAATATCCGTTATCTCTTGCGTGCCCGAGTGACTCCTTCAATATTTTCAATGTTTCTCCGTGTACAATCATCTGCGTCCTGAACAGCCACAATGTGCTCTTTACGAACGGGGCTTCTTCGATCTTCAATCCCAAAGCTACCTTCCATCTGATGTCGTACTTCACACGATTGACCGTCTCTTCATCCGATGTACCGTCATACCATTGAAGTAATAGTGCTGTCGCCAGCAGACTCGGTGGTACACTCCCTCGTCCGTTGTTCTCGCAGTACAACATGGCGAAGTCCTCATCCCGGAATATCTCATGACGGTGTGAGGCAAGATACCCGTAGAAGGTATCCTTCCCCACAAACTCCAGATATTGGTTATCGCAATCAAAAATATTCTCTTGTGCTGACCGTTTTGTGAGCACTTTTCAGTTCTCCTCATGATCGTACATCTTCATACTACTGTACCATCATATCCCGTGCCACACTCCCGACACTTTTCGGCCAGATCTCTAGGGCTCATTAACATCGGTAATAGGGAAGCGATCGCGAGATCGCTTGAGACTATTGCTCACCGTGGACCAGATGACGAGGGGGTACAGTGGTTCAGCGATGAGAATTCCGGACTAGCGCACAGGAGGCTTTCAATAATAGATCTTTCCCGGGCGGGGCATCAACCCATGTCGAGTGCGAGCGGCGATTTATGGATCACATACAACGGTGAACTTTACAATTTCCAAGAGATCAAAAAGGAGTTGGCCGATAAGGGATACAAATTTGCCTCTAAGACGGACACTGAAGTCATCCTTTATGCCTTTGAGGAGTGGGGCACCGAGTGTGTCAACAAGTTCAATGGAATGTTTGCCTTCGCGATTTACGACAAGGCGCGGCATACGCTCTTCGCCGCGAGGGATCACATTGGAATCAAGCCTTTATACTATTCTACGAGGGGCAGCGGGCTTATATTCGCGTCGGAGATCAAAGCGATTCTTTCCTCAGGTCTTGTAGAGAAGCTGCCTGATTACGATGCTTTGCACACCCCCACACGCTTCCAGATTTCGCCCTATACAGGTTTTAAAGGCATCTACAAATTGCCCCCCGGTCATTTTATGATTTTCGAACAGGGACAGTTGCATATCAAGAGATACTGGGATGTCAATGCAACTGAATCCATCGGTTTGAGGACTGGACAAAAAGAAGCCGACGAACTCGACAGACTGTTGGCAGATTCAGTCCGGCTTCAGATGGTTGGTGATGTACCGGTGGGGATTCTGCTCAGCGGCGGATTGGATTCTTCGATCATCGCTGCCTTGATGAGACAACATACCAATCAAGACATTCACTCCTTTACGATTAAGTTCGCATCTCACGACAAGAAGTTCGAGAGAATGCCCGATGATAGTGACTATGCGCGAGTAGTGGCGCAGAAATTCGGGTTTATCCACCATGAGATAATCCTCGATCCCAACGTCAACGATTTGCTACCATTGCTGACGTATCACCTGGATGAGCCGCTGGCGGATCCTGCGAGTATTAATACTTATCTGATCTCAAAAGCGGCACGTGAGCTAGGGGTAACCGTTCTGCTCAACGGCATGGGTGGGGATGAAATTTTTGGTGGATATAGAAAGTATATTGCGTGCCTAATGGCAGACATTTATGAATCCCGTGTGCCAGGGTTTGTGAAGTATCCGCTGAAGACATTCTTGGATAAAATACCAGTCGCCACTTCGAGACGCGGATTCAGAACGATCAGATGGGCCAGAAGGTTTTTCTCTTTCAGTTCTTTACCTCAGGCTGAAAGGTGTATGATGTCAGACTTGTCTCTTTCTTCCGCTCAGTACGGTGAGATGTTCTTAAGCAATCGTGATTACTATTCGAGTTACTACTACAAGGCGCAAAGAGATAGACTTTCCGATTCGAGCCTTTCTTACTTGACAAGGATGTGTCTCAACGATACCAAGGTTCTTCTTCCTGAACATAATCTCACATATTCAGACAAGGCAAGCATGACGGCAAGCCTCGAAAGCAGGCCGCCACTCACCGATCATCGAATTGTTGAATTTATGTTTTCCCTTCCTCCGAATTTCAGGATAAAAGGAAGGGTACAGAAGTACTTGCTTAAAAAGACGGCGGAGCGCTATTTGCCAAAGAAAATAGTTTACCGTCCTAAAGCTCCATTTGGTGCTCCGCTGCGTGCGTGGATTCGAGGTCCTCTATCTGGAACGGTTGATGACTTGCTGTCTGAAGAATCTATCAAAAGGCGGGGCCTTTACAACCCCAAATACGTGAGGCAACTTGTCAGCAATGACCGCGCAGGCAAAGAAGACAATGCCCACATACTCTGGACGCTACTTACAAATGAGCTTTGGTTCAGAACCTTTTTTGACTGACACCCAATTTATCTCTTCCCTACATCTGCGCACGACTTTGGCTCAAAATCAGCACCCTCCCATTCCGATGCGGCACTAGTCAACTGCTTTTTAAATGGGATTTGATGTGAGAAGTCGAGCATACAATCACTATATGCCTGGTACCAAATGCTTCAGATAATTCAGTATCAAAAAACCGGTGAAATGTCCGTGGCGAATCTTACGCCGCCTGCCGTCGACCCGGGATACGTAGTTGTCAGAAATATCTTTTCCGCTGTCAGTGCCGGCACAGAACGGACCTCGGTTTCCACCGCGCAGGCTTCGATGCTTGGCAAGGCTCGATCAAGACCAGACCTCGTACGGCAGGTCGTCGCTAATGCCAGGAGAGAAGGTTTCGTTGCAACATATAAGAAAGTTCAGAACAGGCTGGACAACTACAAGGAGCTGGGCTACTCATCCGCGGGCATAGTGGCACACTCCGGAGCGGAAGAATTCAAGGTGGGCGACCGTGTCGCGTGCGCGGCTTACGGTCATCATTCGGAGTTGGTGCTTGTCCCGAAGAACCTCGCCGCCAGGATCCCGGACAGCGTCGATTTTGACGAAGCGTCCATGACCACCATCGGTGCCATCGCCCTGCAGGGTGTCCGTCAGGCTGACGTCAGGCTTGGAGAGACTGTTGCGGTCATAGGCCTGGGACTGATCGGCCTTGTTACAGTGCAACTCTTGAAGGCGAACGGATGCAGAGTTATCGGACTGGATGTCAACAAGGCCAATTTCGAGTTGGCAAAAGATTTTGGATGTGACTTGTGTCTCGTATCGAACGGCGATTCGCTGAGGGCTGTACGGGCCTTTACAAATGGATTCGGGACCGATGCCGTCGTCATAACTGCCGGAACAAAATCCAACGCGCCGGTGGAACTCAGCCTCGAGTATGCGCGGAAGAAATCCAGGGTGGTCATCGGCGGCTCCGTTGGGATGGATATCCCGCGAAGCCC
Source organism: Bacteroidota bacterium (assembly GCA_021818875.1). Lineage (GTDB taxonomy): Bacteria > Bacteroidota > Ignavibacteria > Kryptoniales > JAKASW01 > JAKASW01. Next base: position 9,761 of record JAKASW010000092.1, on the reverse strand, counting down.
GCTCTACGAGAAGGAGCTCGACATCAGGATATCGACCTCGTACGGTCCCGGGAGATACGATCCCGTGTACGAGCAAAAGGGCACCGACTATCCGGTCGGGTACGTCAGGTGTACCGAAAAGAGGAATATGGAAGCTGTGCTTGATCTCCTGGCCCAGCGCAAACTCGACTTCAAATCCCTGGTAACCCATAAGATTCCGATAAGCGAAGGAACGAAAGCCTACGATATAATCACGGGGAAAACGCGAAAGCGATACCTCGGCGTTTTAATAGAGTATCCTGAGTCCGCCGGGAACAAGGAGCCTCTCTCTCTCCCCAGTATCAGGAACGAAGCATCGAGGAACACGGAGTCTAAAGCGGTCATCGGTTTCATCGGCGCGGGAAACTTCGCTCAGTCGTATTTGATACCGTTCCTGAGAAAGTCGAACGTCCGGCTTAAGAGAGTTGCTACTCGTACTACCGTGAATGCCATGGCAGTGGCGAAGAAGTTCAGGTTCGAATATCATACTACTTCGGCTGATGAGGTAATGAGAGATAGCGAGCTGAATACGGTTTTCATCGCTACTCACCATAGGAATCATGCCGATCTGGTGGTTGCTGCTCTCAAGCACAGGAAAAATGTTTTTGTCGAAAAACCTCTCGCCATTAGTAAGCAAGGTCTTGCCTCCGTTCTTGCAGCATACAAGGAGTCTTCAATTGCCGGTAATCCGCCATTACTGATGGTCGGCTTCAACCGCCGTTTTTCGGAAGCGTTCAAGTCTATGAAGAGCTTTTTCGATGGCCGGGTCGAACCGATGACGATCCATTATAGAGTGAACGCCGGGTCGATTCCTAAGAATCATTGGCTCGCGGATGAATCGGAAGGAGGGAGGATTATCGGAGAGGCCTGCCACTTCATAGACGTCATGCAGTTCCTTACAGGGGCGGAGCCGACGAGTGTGTATGCTGAACCCATCGACGCCTCAGACGGCCTCGGCGTCAACAAAAGCGTTTCAGTTGTGACAAGGTTTTCGGATGGTTCGCTCGGCACGCTTCACTATCTGGCGAACGGCGCTTCGTCCGTGCCGAAGGAATACTGCGAGGTTTACTGTCAGGGCAAGACCGCGATAATGGATGACTTCAAAGATCTTTTGCTTTACCAGGATAACAAAACAAAGAGACTGCGACTTGATAGAAAGAAGGGGCACAGAGAAGAGGTTGTCGCATTCCTGAACTGCATAGAGTCGGGAGGCAAGCCGCCTATTAGTTTCGAGTCCATTTATTTGACAACGATGGCGACCCTGAAGATTGAAGAGTCGATGATAAAGAAATGCCCGGTGAGTTTGCCATAAACGAACCGCCCAAAGCTGCCATTGACCTGGATCAGCTCAAATTGTCCGAAGCCGTCGAGAGGTTGCGGAAATATATTGTCGGAGAGCGTTATCGTGGCTACGACCCTTTTGACGGTCTTATGTCGCCCGTTTTCAGGCTCCCGTCTCTCAGGTCAAACAAGATGGTCCGCTTCGGTTTTCAGCAGGTGCTTAGAAGAATCCCTTTCAACTGGCGGCCTGCTTTACGTGTGCAGAAAGGATTGAATCCCGTCACGTTGGGCTTGTGTATCCAGGCTTATGCCTATCTCAGTCAGGTCAACAAACAAGACTCAGACTTATACTTGACCGAGATACGGTTCTGCCTTGACCGGCTTCAGGACCTTTGCTCTGAACGCTATTCGGACGCCTGCTGGGGGTATGATTTCGACTGGCAGGGAAGATACGCGAACATACCGGCCTTCACACCCACGGTCGTCGCGACTGGTATGATCGAGAACGGTCTCTATGAGTACTACAAGTTCTATCAGGACCCGGTGGCCAGAGAGTTAATTCTATCCTCGGCAGAATTCGTGCTCAAAGATCTCAACAGGACTTACGAGGACGACACTTTTTGTTTTTCCTACTCGCCAAATGACAGGCAGGTCGTGTTCAACGCGACGATGAAGGGCGCAAGAATACTCTCGCATGCTTACGCCATATCGCGTGACGTCAGATACCTCGAGCAAGCAGGAGCCACAGCAAGATTTGTCATCAACCACCAGAGGCCGGACGGATCGTGGCCCTACTCTCTCGGCGACGCGAGATCGTGGGTCGACAATTTTCACACCGGTTACATACTCGACTGCCTCGACTCCTACGGCGCAGTGATGCCGGACGGACGTACACATTCAAGCATTCAGTCCGGAGTCGATTTTTATAAGAGGAATCTCTTCACACCCGATGGGGTCCCGAAGTATTACAGCAACCGTGTTTACCCGATAGACTCCACAGCTATCGCCCAGTCCATTCTTACTCTCTGCAGATTTCGGAAGTTGGACAGAGCGAAGAAAATCGCGATGTGGGCGATCGACAACATGCAGGATGAATCCGGTCGCTTCTACTACCAGAAGCACAACCGCTGGACAAATCGGACTCCATACATGCGCTGGTCGGACGCGTGGATGTTTGCGGCACTAAGTTACCTGCTCCTGACTCTCCAGGGAGACGGAGGTACAGGAGGTATCTCGAATTCGAATTGGCTGGCGTGGTGAGTATGGAAAACCTGGCACTGTCTCAAACCCCGCCAAACACTTTCCTTGGCGTTCGGGTTGATCCGATTTCACGCCGGGATGTTGTCGAGTGGGCTGACCGCTGTATCTCACAACGAAGCATCGGGAATCAAATTGTAGTCGTGAACGTCGCGAAACTTGTGGAGGCGAGGAGGAGCCCACAGCTCCGCCATATCCTGGACGAAGCTGATGTTGTCACTGCGGACGGAGCCCCGATTGTCTGGCTGTCGAGGTTCTTCGGGAGTAAAATCCGGGAGCGCGTGGCCGGAATCGATGTAATGTACGACCTGCTTCTTCAGGGCGACAGGCTGGGATGGTCGTTCTTTTTTCTTGGTGCCACTCAGGAGGTTATCGAACAGTACGTCGCAAGGGTGAAGGCTGAATATCCTAATCTGAAAGTCGCGGGTTTTCACAACGGTTATTTTGATTCCGATCAAGAGGATGCAATTGTAAGGATGATAAAGGAGGCAAGGCCCAACGTCCTGTTCATCGCGTTCGGCTCACCGAAGAAGGAAATATTCGTTGAGACGTGGAGGAAGGAACTTGAGGTCAATGTAATCCACGGGGTAGGCGGAAGCTTTGACGTCTTTGTCGGGAAAACGAAACGTGCACCGCGATTCATACAGAAAGCTGGTCTCGAATGGCTGTACCGCCTGTTGCAGGAACCTCGTCGGATGTTCAAGCGGTATGCCGTGACCAATACGATCTTTCTGGGTCTTGTCATTCGTGAGACCCTTCGAACACTACCAGTGATAGACAATCTCACAAAGCATAATTGAACTCGACCAGGTAAGCTTCACCTGCCAAGGAGCCATCGGCACTTCCTGATCCACCGGATGTAGCTCTGAAATGTATACCTCTAAGAAGAAACGCATCGCATACTGGGAGCTCTTCTGCGACTTGCTGTCGCTGAACCTCGCTTTTATGGTTTTGCTTGTCCTGCGGTACCACTCCTTCTGTCAGGTTCCTCAACATCCGGAATACAAAAGCCTATTCGTCATAGCCAATGTCCTTTACCTTCTGATCTATTTCGCCCACTTCAAGGATGTCTCGCTGAACAGGCAAAAACTTCTTGATAAAGCTCTCCCGGAAGCAAGATCAATTCTTATCCTATTTGTAATTTTGTACTTCGGGGTCATGGTATTCATACAGGGCTACCAATACTCAAGGGCGTTCCATCTGATATTCCTGGGGTCGTTTGCCGCCCTCTTCACTCTTCAAAGAATTTTGATTTTGCCCAGGATTCGGAATATGATCATGAAAAGCGGCCGAAAGGTCAAGGTTGTCCTTGTCGGTGCGGGCAGAATCGGCAGGCTCTACGTTAGCAAGCTCCAACAGATGAGCGAATACTATGATCTCGTCGGCGTGCTGGACGACAATCCGAATGCCCACAGATATTTCAACGGCCAATTCAAGGGATCAACAGATAGGCTCGAAGATATTTTGAGAACGCATAAAGTGGACGAGGTTGTCGTCTCAATTCCGCCTGATAATAATAAGAAGATAGAGAGAATTGCTGAAACGGCCAGCAGATACTACGCTATGGTAAAAATGATCCCCAGGTATCCCGCCGATTTCTCGTGGAGAAGAGTGCAGATAGAAGATTTCGAGGGGATGTGGCTCTTCACGACATCTCAGAGCAGACTCCTGCTGCTCAGGTATCAGGTCTCGAAGAGAATGTTCGACATACTATTTTCTTCCGTTGTGCTTCTTACCGTCTTCCCGATAATGAGTTTGTTGATAGGGCCGGGTATAAAAATTGGCAGCAAGGGGAGCGTGTTCTTCAGTCAGAGACGAAGAGGATATAGAGGTGAGGAATTTAATTGTCTGAAATTTCGCACGATGAAAGTGATGGATAAGTCAGCCGAAATCCTACAGGCGCACGCAAACGACCCCCGAAAGACGAAGCTCGGTGATTACCTGAGAAAAGCCAGCCTCGACGAGTTCCCGCAGTTTTGGAACGTGCTGAGGGGCGAAATGAGCGTCGTGGGGCCCCGCCCTCACATGGTGGAACACGATGACATTTACAATGAACTCATCTCGAACTATCACGTCCGGTTGTTCGGTAAACCCGGTATCACCGGCTGGGCTCAAATCAACGGGTATCGCGGTGCTACGGACGACCCCGAACTGATGCGCAAGCGCGTGGAGCACGATATCTGGTACCTGGAGAACTGGTCCTTCTGGCTGGACTTAAAGATAATCTTCCTGACGGTTGTCAGACTCTTTAGTGGCGACCCCAATGCCTACTAGAGTTGTTCTCTGCAACTTCGCATTTAAGGAAGGGGGATGTCGCCTGATGGCGCGCTTCACGCCGAGAGCCGTCATCCTTCGACTCCCCCGACAAAGTCGGGGTCGCTCAGGATGACTCTTCACTCTCTCTTGCTTTGGCAGACTTCGTTAAGCCTACCAGTCACCCTGAGCGAGGAGTGGAACGACGAGTCGAAGGATGACCGCGGATTGTCTTTTGGCACGAAGTCTATCAGTTAGCTCTGACTTGTCACACGCACAGTCTGTGTTCATAGTGCGTTCCGCTGTGCTTCTCAACTCAGGATTCCCTAATATTTAACGTTTTCCTCCTCCTTTTGCAAAACTGGGAAACCGCCTCAAGGCCAGTATTGCGGCGAACTGAGGAGTCCCCGAAATTGTCAGAGTCATTTTTCCCGTAGTCTTGATCTTTCCTTTTGAGCCGGAGGCTCATCAGCCTCCGGCTGAGGTTCTTTCCGGCGCCTGTCCCGATGACAATCGGGATATCAAGAGAAAGGAATGAACAATCTCACAAGGAAGCAGATGCTTCTTCCTCATTTATCGACACAAAAAAAGTACACTGCAGGCATAAACGAGCGAATCTCGAACTCAACCAACTCAGCTCCCGGGAGGCAATCATATGAAAATTTGCATAATCCTTTTTCTGTTTGCCTTTTTGGCATGCGTCACGACAGTCAACGCCCAGGACAACTACTCCATACCCGTCGACAGCTGGACGTACAACGTCATCCAGGAGCTCCAGACACGGGGCTACCTTCTCGACCTCAGCCCCGGCTTCAAGCCGTACCACAGGATCCGGGTCGCGAGGGCCCTCATGAAACTCCAACAGAAAACGGACATCTCGAGTCTCCCGCAGTCCGACAGGTGGCTGATTGAAAAACTCGACCATGAGTTCTCCTACGAGCTGGATCTTCTGAAGGCAAAAGAGAAAAGGCCCGACACAACGTTCACTGGCGGCAGGCTGTCGGAGGAAGTGTTCGCCAATCTCGCGCAGGGTGACTATGAGACTCAAATACGCCGGCAAACTGGAGTTCCGCCCAATCGCCAGAAGTGAGTTCGGCTTCGACTTCGGTAACCACATCAGCATTTATACCGACGTCACCGCCGACCAGACATTGAGAGATGACACGCTTTATACGGGTCCGAGCAACCCCAGCATAGATTGGCTCGATCAGCAGGCGTACATCAGGTATTCCGACCGCTATGTCGATTTCACACTCGGCTGCGATTACCTCTCCTGGGGATACGGCGATCAGGGCTCTCTCCTCATTTCGCCGACCGCCGGCGCGTTCGATATGGACTCCCTCTTTCTCAAATCAAGTTTCGTCACCTTCAACTGGTTCCTTGCTCAACTTAATCCGATGCCGGAATTTATCCCCGATACAAACAACTATGCTCCCAACGGCCCAAAGCCGACATACGGGCAGCCTGATCCTGGCGCCAACAGGTACCTGGCGGGAACGAGATTCGAGTTCAACATCGACCACAAGATTTTTATATCGGGTTACCAGGCGGCAGTATGTGGCGGCCCCGGTGCACCCGTTGATTTTGAATCGGCGAGCCCGCTCGTCCTCATCAAGGACAAACAGACCAATAGCAGCTTACAGCTCAACGCGTTCGAGGGGATTGACTTCAGCCTCTTCTGGTGGGAAAATTTCAATTTCTACGGCGGAATGATAATGAACTACTAGCCGTTGAGCCATAATAGCAAAGTCGATTTACAGCCGAGCATGTACGCGATTCAGGTCGGGGGGCGCGCTTCAGATGTGTTTGCGCAGGGTGGAATAACCGGAACCGACATGAGCCTTCAGTATATGATGGCAGGGAACAGGGTGTACAGCGCCTCAGACTCGGCGAGTTATCAGAAGCTGCTGCTTGACAACTATCCGATCGCAAATCCGTTCGGTGACAATTTCTGGAACATTGACCTGCGGCTGTCGCAGTGGATTTCGTTCGACTGGAAGATAGCAGTCGAGGCGATGCATCTCGAACATGGAAGCAGCAACATATACAGCTTTTATACTATGCCGTGGCTGACCAATCCAAACGTGACCGTGGAGACTGGATACCGCGAACCGTTTCCATACGGGGTAATCCAAGAGACAAATCTTTTCAGAGTCGATGCTATGTACCAGCCAAAGAACCATTTCTATGCGTTGGCAAGTCTTATATATGCTCATGATCGCAATGCCAATTACATTCCAGGCATCAGCAAGGATGAGTTCTCCTTTGTCCTGACGGTATACTTTGAGTTCTCGCATTCGTTTCTGTTCTGAAGTCCTTTTCCGTAATCCATTTGAGCACCGAGTCGGCATTGGAAAAATGGGTCGTGACTTCTTAAATGAACCATCTGAATTACTCGATTTACCAGCAACCGTAGAGAACAAAGTAAAGACGACCCGTCGGACAGATCGTTGGTAAATACAGAGAGATATCAGCTGTTAGACACGAAAGATGATATTGCAGATTGAGTAAGCATTGCAAATATGTGGACTAACAAGTGTGATACACAGTTGAGAAAGTGAGGAATTTCGATGTCAGGTACTAAAGTCCTTGTAGTCGACGACGAAGAAGCGTTAAGAGACCTTTTGGCGGAGGAGTTAGAATCCGGGGGCTACGAAGTCGAGAGTGCGGCAGACGGTGGCGAGGCGATCGAGAAGGTTCGTGGTATGTGTCAACAGAGTGACGGGTTCGACGCCATCGTATTAGACATAAACATGCCTAATGTCAACGGATTCGAAGTCCTCAGATACGTCAAACAAAATGCTCCTAAAACCAAGGTAATCATGGTGACCGCCTACGCTGACGTAGGGAATGCGGTGGAGTCGATGCGGCTCGGCGCATCCGATTTTATCGCCAAGCCATATGATCTCGATGAAGTACTGACATCTATAAGCCGAATCCTGGGAGCTTAGAAACGAACATTGCGAGATTGAGGAAGGAATCTCTGGCAGTCATCGGCGATGTGTTCGGTGAGGTTTCACGAATCAAGTTCACCAGCAGAAAGAAGTGGTGTAATCTTGATTTGGACGAATATGTGTCAGGTGTAGCGGGCAACAAACCTTCTCGGCTGTTGCTCACGCCGCAATATGTCAATAAAGGTTGCATAGTCGGTTAGAGCATTACAGGGGACGGAGGCTGGTGAGGCTCCGGCTTCAGTGGATGCCGATGGCAATCAGGGAGTTCCTGCTACCTGTTAGTCGTATGGAATTCTAGCAAAACGATTACGAAAAACTTATTAGGAGATCAATAGTCATGCGGAAAAAGAGAGTATTAGTTGTGGACGATGACGCATCACTTAGAGTCTTACAGGGAGAGAAACAATTTGAAATTGACATCGTTGCGGATGGGCATGACGGACTCGGAGCCTTTGCACGGAATAGACCGGATCTTGTGATAACCAGTTTGAAGATGCGTGAACTGGACGGCAGTGGTATTCTTGAGAACGTGAAGAAAGCCAATCCCCAGATGCCGATAATCGTACTAACTGCTGGTGAAGAGCTGAAGGACATCATAGGAGCAATGCGATTGGGGGCACATGCTTTCATAGAAAAGCCCTTGAACATACCCCAGCTAAAGCTACGAATTGCAGAGGCACTACAACTCAATAATACTTCGGCGGCAATTGAGATAGACAAGTTGGACCACTCAGGTGATGAAGAGGGCAGCCATGTTATCGTCGGGAACTCAATCGCAATGATCGAAATATTCGAAAAGATCGGCCGTCTCTCATCAAGTAAGGTCAATGTCCTGATACAGGGAGAGAGTGGCACGGGCAAGCATCTTATTGCCAGAGTGATACACGATTCGGGGCCAACAAGGGGTTTACCTTTCATAGTAATTGACTCATCTGCGTGGCCCGAAACAATTTTGGAAAGATATCTCTTCGGACGCCTCGAAGGAGCGAACCCTGACGCAAAGATAGAAATGAAAGGGACACCTCACCTTGCTAATGAAGGAACGATATTTCTAGTTCACATCTCTGAGCTTCCGTTAAGGCTCCAAGGCAAGCTCCTTAGATCTCTTGAAGAAAGAGAGTTCGAGCGGACAGACGACGGTGTCATTTTCCCGATGAAAGCAAGGATCATCGCTGCGACGCACAAGGATCTTGACTACCTCGTTCGATGCGGCAAATTCAGGCACGATCTCCTCTATCGCATAAGTGGCGTCACGATCAACATCCCTCCGTTGAGGGAAAGGAAAGAAGATATACCAGAACTTGCTGCACATTTTATTAAGAGAACAAACAGGGAACTCCACAAGGGTGTCAAATAGATACCGCCTGAGGTTATCGAGACCCTGCAGTGCCACGAATGGATCGGGAACGTGGCGGAATTGGAGAATGTCTTGACGCAAGCAGTTACAATGACAACGGGGGACGTGTTGCAGGGAGAGAACGTTGTGCTGGGAGGAATCGAAAAACAGGTTTGAGAAGCTGGAGCGCCTAGCCTGAGTCTTGGCTCGGCAGGGAGGAAACACATAAAGTTCGTGCCCGGCAAATCCAATTGGGATAAGAAAGAAGCGGCAAGGCTGATTGAGATCTCGATCAAGTCTCTTCGTGTGAAAATAAAGGAACATAACATAGTCCCTTCGAAGTGGCTCTGGAAGCTTGGATTGGTCACAAGGGCCTAGTTGCCAATTGTTAACTGGTGCGGATGTCGACGCAGGGAAAGAAACGGTAATCAAGCGGAAAGAAAAACTCCTCATGTGGCTTCAGAGCTTTCGTTGAGCCTCGCTATCATGAGGACTATGAGAGGTGAATGGTTATGAGAAAAAGAGAACGGAATGAAGCTGCCAGGGCGTTACTGAACGAGTTGCTGACAGATGAACTCACCACAATCAGCCAGTAGACGCTCTGGGCGCACATGTGTGATCATTGGGGGTACGAGAAGCTCCACGAGGCTATGATAAAACAA
>JAKASW010000091.1 GCA_021818875.1 Bacteroidota bacterium | reverse complement strand
GCTTCATGACGCACGAAAAGACAGGGGGCAGAGTATGTAACGAACAAACTCAAAAAGGAAGTATTCTCCTATGACTGCCTCTGTCAACCCGTCAGTTAAATCCAAGAGTACCAAAATGGACATGGGGAAAGTGCGTAACACTGTAGTCGCATGGCTCTTTGGACTGGCCCTGCTTGTGATAATAGCCTACGCACTCTTCACTTAAACTCACCGACTGATAAGAATAGGTACATCCCCTCTTTCTGTATCAAATCCGCACACTTGGTGTATCATATCCGAACAAAGCGAGCACGATCGTCACCTTTGTGCAGCTTAATTAATCCCATTAGAGTGAAAGATAATCGGCATGGTTCTTGATCCAAGACCCAAGAGAGCGTCCGAATAGTTAAATACTGTGCAAGACAAAAGAATAGGATCTTGACATCGATGATGAATATATCCAAAGGCGAGATGGGCTTCTTTGATAAATGTAAATCCTGTGGTCGATCGATGAGAACTATCGAAAGCCAGATGAATCTAATTGCGGCTTTCCCGAATTGGGGGGCGACGACTGCGAAGGACATAAGAAATGTACTCCTTCAAGTCGGTGTCCACGATTTGTGCGAAGCAAAGCCCGGATACTGTGAGTACTGCTCTTCGATGCGTTAGGCTGATGCATAGGGTTGCTAAGGTGAGCCTGTCTTGAGGAAGAAGTCAAGAAGTTCTTTTCGAACATTACGTTGCTCAAAACCATTAAGTGTTGTTGGTGATACCAGGAGGTTTCCACGTTGGAAAAGTCCTTTGACCTAGTAGCCTTGATATCTACCGAAAATCCAGGCGGAGTCGAAACCATATTGTCGGAATTGCTCGGAAAGAATGGAGTATTGAAGACGGAAAACGGTTTCATCGTAAAAACCGTCGTGCACGGTGAAACCGCTCAACAACTTAACCTGGGATTAATCTCAAAGCTCAGGGTTGTAGACCATCATGCAAGTTTGCGGTCAGAGTGGACATACAAGAACCAAACGGAAAGTTTCGTCGATTATATACGGTCGAACCAATCCGCATAATTGTATCTTCAAGCACTTTTAAGCGACCGCGTTTTTAAGTTGCGTTAGTCGTCTCGGCTTGCAGCGTCGTCCGCTCTTTGACTTAGTCCGAGGGCCCTTTCAAGCCTGCTGATGCCGACAGGCTAATCTGTACGTCTCTTCTGAACATCACCGAAGGCATCATACCCACTTAAGTCCAGTACGCAATCGAATAAACGACTTGCACTTGATTAATCAATTCTACTTTATTATTAATTGTCTGAGCAAATAAAAGGGCAAAGAAGGAAATAATCCCATGAGTTCTCACAAGAATCGGTCGTTAACCGCGTATATTAGACTGAGTATCAGTCTATCGCTGGTGTCTGCTTTCATCTTTGCGGCGGGGCAATGCTATGGACAGAATATTTTCACGATGACGCCAAAGGAACGGGAGGCGTACTTCGCAAAAATCAACAAAGAGAACTACAAGATGTGGGATCGAATGGTCAAGATACTTCACATCGAAATTCCAAAGCATTTGCCGCCTGAATCACAGGATCCGAACCGACCCAAGGGTACGTTCCGGAAGAAAGGTGCGACTAACTGGACCGACAAAGCGGGAAACTTCTATGTCCGATCTGCGTGGGGAACATGGAACAATTACGACGAGGCCAAAGCCCGCCTCTATCCTTTGCCGAATCCTCTTGTCATGAACGATGGTAAAAAGATTACGACAACCAGGATGTGGTGGAAGGAGCGGAGACCACAAATAGAAGAAGGGTTTAACAATGAGATTTATGGAAATGTTCCGAAAGATGTCCCTTCGGTACATTGGGAAGTGCTCAAAACCACTGACACAACGATGTACAATATTCCTGTCGTGACGCAGCAGCTTGTCGGAAGGGTAGACAATTCGAGGGACCCAAGCATTAAGGTGGACATTCAATTGTCTCTGACAACACCTGCAAAGGTGGATCACCCCGTACCGGTAATCATGGAATTTGGATTTATACTTCCTCCAGGTTTTCACTTCCCAGGAATGGAAAAACCCAAAGGACCAAGTTGGCACGAACAGGTACTTGATAAAGGCTGGGGATACGCAGAGTATGTTCCCACGAGTGTTCAGCCTGACAACGCTGCCGGACTGACCGAGGGAATAATCGGCCTGACAAACCTGGGGAAACCACCGCAGCCGGATCAGTGGGGTGCAATCAGAGCATGGGCATGGGGAGCAAGTCAATGCATGAATTACTTCGAGACGGACAAAGCGGTCAACGCGAAGAAGGTCGGACTGGAAGGTCTATCCCGTTACGGGAAAGCAGTCCTTGTCACCATGGCATACGACCAGAGGTTTGCCGTGGTTCTTGTGGGATCATCGGGAAAAGGCGGTGCCGCTCCTTACCGTTGGAACTTCGGGGAAGACATGGGAGTAATTTGTGGCCCGAGTGAGTACCACTGGTTTTGTGGCAACCTGCTCAAGTATGTGCTTGACCCCGAAAAGCTTTCCGTCGATTCCAACGAGCTAATTGCAATGTGTGCTCCTCGCCCGGTTTTCATGAGCAGCGGCTCGCCCAACATCGAAGGCAAATGGATGGACGACAGAGGAGAATTCCTGGCTGAAGTCGCTGCTGAGCCGGCGTACCATCTCTTTGGTGAAAAGGGTCTGGGCACGAACAAAATGCCTCCGATCGGAACAGAATTGGCAAGCGGTGCCCTCGCATGGCGGCAGTTCAACGGTCCGCATACCGTGGCCCCAAACTGGCCATACTTCCTGAGTTTTGCACAAAAGTGGTTTGATAGGATTCATTCTTCCGGTTCTAACTGAACTGAAAGAAAACTGTAGACCATTGGTTCATTCACAAGGAGCTACTGCGAAGCAACTCAGTCTCACGAGAAAGTCGTCGCGGTGGCGTTGCTGTTTAGACTCAAGTCGATCCAAAGTTCTCCGTGTATACTATTGATATAGATTTGTCCCTTCAGCGGACTCGAAGTGTACCAGCTTCTTAGGAAGCTCTCAAAATCCCATCGGTTGGATTAGTGGAAAGAGACGAATCGATTCCATTTGAGCCCGAACGCTGTGGCGGCAGTTGCTCCTTTTTCTCCGGATCATTTTTCCTACTATGCACCAAATGACTATCGTCTTCTTTTATTCCTGAATTTTTCTTCAATCCCTTGGACCCTTTTCAACGAATTCACTATCAACTACTTCTTTTCTCATCGAGATCCGGTAGGAACTCTTGGTAAACGTAGATTGTTCGGAAGCATGTATGCCGGTGATGGGAGAGAGCCTTTGTCGATTTCAGCAGTCAAAAGGGGGAACGAGTGGCACAGACGTTGAGTATTGGTGAAAGTCCTCTCCAGTTGCAGAGATTAAAGGGATCTTAATAGGTCCGTCTTCACGAGAATTAGCAAGATGGTCAGTATGGCATGTAATATCGGCGAAACCGATCTCAACCTAGCGGCCCTGATCAGGGGAGGTGATTCGAGAGCCTTTGATACGCTCTTCACGCGATACTATGCCCCTCTCTGTCGCTATTCTATGAGGTTTGTCAACTCCCGCGATGTGTCTGAAGACATTGCACAAGAAGTCCTTATTAGAATTTGGATTCACAGAGACAGATGGTTTCCCGAATCATCGGTGAGATGCTTTCTTGAGAGGGCGGTTAAGAATGCTTCAATTGATTACCTCAGGCGTTTGCGTCTGAAGGAATCTCGTGAGGAATGCGACTCCGAACCGCTGACGGGGTCTCTTGTAGATGAGGTCGAAAAAAGAGAAGTCTACCAACATGTTATGGAGGCTGTTTCGCTTTTGCCGGAAGGCAGCCGCACAATCTTCTTTTTGAGCCGTGACGAAGGACTGACTTATCAGGAGATCGCAGAACGCCTTTGCGTTTCTGTAAAAACGGTAGAAACACAAATGGGACGTGCCTTAAGAGCTTTGAGAAAGTGCGTCGGAGAGTTGTCGGAAGTTATCAGGTAAGTGTGCTGCAAGATTAATGCGACACCGCATTCAGGGTAAGTGACCTTTCATTTCGTCTTATTAGTGTACAGAGAATTCAGACTAATAAAGGAAGACGGTTGGATATTGAAATTGATTGGGTACTAGTTGCCCGATATGTCTCCGGCGAATGCTCTATTGCGGAAGCGAGGAAGGTCGAGGAAGACCCGATTATGAAAGAGATGGCGGGAATTTACTCTTCATATCTCGCTGAGAATTTTCGTCGGCCATTGAATGACAGGGAATGGGAGATCAATGCAGCGAAAGCATTGAAGAAAGTGCATGACCGCCTATCAATCTCCAAATCCCCGGCGGTCTCTGAAGGTTGGGCAACTTCACGAAGGGAAAAGATAATTGGAACTCACGAAAAGAGAAGCCCGTTTCAATTACCCGCCTGGATTTCAAAAATTCGAGCGGGCACATTCATAGAGACTTCGGCAATCCTTGCTGCCATCCTGGGAGTACTTTTCATCGCACGTGACTACAGGAAGTTTATCGGCACGAAGAATCCATCCTCGCAGTTTGCCTACGTAATTACGACTGGACGAGGTGACAATAAACAGATTCTTTTGTCGGACGGAAGTAAAGTCACTCTGAATTCCGTTTCAGAACTCGATATTTCGAAATCTTTTGGCAAGCATTCTCGCGTGGTCAGACTCAAAGGGGAAGCATTTTTCAAGATTAAGCATGACAGAACTCCATTTATTGTTCAAACCGAAAATGGGACGGTTGAAGACCTGGGTACTGACTTCGATGTGAAAGCCTGGCCGGGAGAAGGTGAAACGCAGGTTACCGTTTCAAAAGGGAAAGTGATACTCAGAGCGGGAGATTCGCCGGGTAGCGGAGGCGTCGTAGTTGTTGCAGGGGAAAAGTCGTTGGCCGACAAATTGACGATTTTGGTCAAGCCGACTGCCGCCGATATTCGGACCGACCTTGCCTGGCTCAAGGGGGGTATGGTCTTCGACAGTTCTCCATTCCATCATGTCCTTTCCGTATTGAACCGTGAATATCCATATAAATTTGTCATTTCAGATTCATCATTGCTGAAGAGGAGACTGACCGCATCATTTAGCAGGCAGCCTCTCAACGTAATATTGAACGCGATCGGAGTTTCATTAGGTGTACAGTATCACAGAACAGATGAAACGGTAATCTTCGGGGAAAAACATGCGAGTACCCTTCGTAATAAGACCAAGAGAGTGAGGGACGGGTCATGAAGTTCTTTCTGTTATGGTTGCCTTTTTTGTTAATTTCTAGTTCGATTAGTTTGGCGCAACAACAGGGTTTCCATGCCGTCCATAATGCATTGACCCGACCTGTAACGATAGACCTGGATCAGGCGACTCTTAAAGAGGCTCTCGCCGAGATATCATCTAAGACTGCGGTACAATTCTCCTATGACGCGAGCATCTTGTCCGCAGACAAACGCATCTCGATCAGCGTAAACTCTTTTCCCCTAAGCGATGCTCTTTCAAGAATATTTAATCAGTTGAACATCACGTGGGTCCCGGTAAATGACAATCTTATAGCCCTGGCAAAAAAGAAGGGAGATACCTCCTTGAACGCAGGGACTATTCATGGAGAAGTCAGAGACTCAACCACAGGGAGTTCGCTGCCGGGAGCGACAGTGTTTCTGAAGGGAACCAGTATCGGCACCTCGACGGACTTAAATGGAAGGTATACTATACCGGATGTCCCACCAGCAACTTATACCATGCAAGTAAGTTATGTCGGTTACACGACGCAAGATGTTCAAATTCATCTTGGGTCGGGACAGCACCTTGTGGCCAATCTAAAACTGCTAGCCGTAGGAGTGAAAGGAAAAGCGGTTGTAGTCACCGCACAGGCAAGCGGGCAGAACGCAGCCATAAACCAGCAGCTTTCCTCAAACAAGATTGTCAACGTCGTGTCTGCCGCCAGAATCAGGCAACTACCTGACCAGAATGCTGCCGAGTCAGTCGGCAGACTTCCGGGCGTTTATCTTCTCAGGCAGGGAGGGCAGGGATACGAGGTCTCAATCGATGGATTACAGCCTAAGTACAACCGGGTTGAGATTGATGGAGTAGAAATGGCTGCGACAAGCAGCAGCGATCGCGCGGTGAACATGAGCATGATTTCATCAAACATGCTTAGCGGTATCGAGGTTTTCAAGACCGTGACCCCCGATATGAATGCGGCTGTATTGGGAGGCGTTGTGAATTTTCAAATCAGGGAAGCGAGACAGACCCCTTCGGGCGCGCCGGAAATAGAACTATCTGCACAGGGAGGGTACGAAGGTCTTCGGAGTCAATTTGGCGACTATAATTTTTCCGCTACCATCGGGAAGAGGTTTCTTGACCAACGACTTGGAATTCTCGCTCAAGCAGTCGTCGACAGAGAAAACTTATCAAGCGATGTGTTAGGTGCTGACTATGCTCTTGCCTCAAAGAATCCAGGCTATAATCCGTTGCTTCTGAATGCTCTCACCATCAGCTTTAATCCCAGAATCACGCACCGTTACGACGGAACAATCAACATAGATTACAGACTGCCCGCAGGCAAGATAGACTTCATGAACTTCTTCAGCGGCAGCAATACGACGACGCAAACGCTCAGCCAGCAGTACAGCCTCGTGTCAAACCAGATATTTGAAAATGCCTCGTATTCGCCGGCGCAACTTGATGTTATGACGAATCTTCTCGACTTGAGAGAAAAAGTGCTATCGTTCGATGTGGATGCGAAGATTTCTCACGCGCTGTCAGAGAATATTTCACGTGGGGGATGGGGTGTGAATTTTCAGGAGTACCCGGCGAATCTGGCCGGAGTGTCACAGTCCTTACCTCCAGAACTGATTGGTCAGGCAGCTTCGGCCAAAGTCGTTCCGAAACTTATGGACCTCTTGAACATGAACACCAATAACAACATTACGATGCAAAGGAATCTTGCTGGGTCAATCGATGTCAAGAGAAACATAATCGTATCCGATGTCGTCTCAGGAATTGTGAAGTTTGGTGGAGCATATCATTACACTCACCGCTCTTACAGCAGCAACGATGCAGGCGGCGGCTTATTTTTCGACTCCAAATCTACTGTGTACAGCGCAATCATTAATGCCTACCCATGGATGGCAAAGCCGCCCTATAGCTTAAGTCCCACCAACAGCTACACACTTCCCATAACTGTGTTCGAAGATCCGAGTTTTAGTTTCGGGAATTTTCTGAATGGCAGCTACGCGCCGGGACTTCCGTTGAATATGCCCTTTTTGTCCCAAATAGTCGATTTCGTCAATCAGGGAGCAAAGAAAGCGGGTTGGCAGCCATGGGGGTACACTCCTGACCCTTACGGCGACATTGCGAACAACTATTCAGGAAATGAGTATGAAAGTGCCGCATACGCCATGGCAACTGTTAACATTGGGTCTCAAATAACACTGATGGGTGGAGCTCGATACCAGGGACTGGCGACATCATACCGGACCGCGAGGATTTACGGTGCCGGCGAGACTGTCCTTTATCCAAGCACCTATCCTCACCAGGATACTACAATTGATCAGTATCACGGCTATTTGCTGCCTGACGTGAGCTTGACATACAAGCCGCTTTCATGGTTCATAGCCCGTCTGTCCTACACCAACACACTTGCCTACCCGGACTTTTCTTCCATCATACCGACGATCGATCTGTTTTCATCCAACCGCTCAGTCATCTGGAACAACTTTGCTTTGCGACCTGCTCATTCGCAGAACTATAACGTGCAGCTTTCTTTCTATGACAACACTATCGGCCTGCTTACCATCGGTGGATTCCTGAAGAGAATAGACGACATGATATTCCCGCAGAGCAGCTACATAACCAATACTTCTCTGTATCCCGGTCTGCCCACCACCGAGTTAGATTATTTCGTGACCACTGATTTCAACAACCCCAATCCTGTTGACGACTACGGTGCGGAGCTTGACTGGCAAACTCATTTCTGGTACCTGCCTGGATTGTTGAGTGGGTTGGTGTTCAATGTCAATTACACTCATATCTTCTCGAGCGCAAAATATCCATATACAGTCACAGAGCCTGGCATTTTTCCTACTTATATACCAACACATGTGGACACTTTCTATACCGACCGCTTGATATACCAGCCTGATAATGTCGTCAACCTGTCCATCGGCTATGACTACCAGGGTTTCTCTGTCGTCGTATCCATGATATACCAGTCAAATGTATCGACCGGAACTAATCAGTACCCGGAACTTCGTCCCGCGAAACTTTCATATCTGCGCTGGGATTTGACCGCTAATCAGAATCTGCCGTTGCCCGGCCTGTCGGTGTATCTGAACCTGGTCGATCTCAACAATGCGAGCGATACTTATGTCGTTCAGGGAACGGGTTTCCCTACTTCTGAGAGTGATTACGGCTCGGTAGCGCAACTAGGACTTAGATGGACTTTACAGTAGAGGGAAAGTTGGAGCATGTTCAACTAAAAACCATCTGGTGTCAGGTGTGCCACTATCGGACATCGAAAAACAAGAGGAGAAACATCATGAGAAAATCCATTATCACATTATTCTTGACGGCGACTACGATGCTTTACTGGACACCTTGTCCGTCATTCGCCCAAACGGCGGCAGACACAATGTATGTGTCCGCGACGCCGCCGGGCAATATTAACAATGTTATTAATGGGGACACCACCGCAACAGGAGCGCGGAAGGACCCCCAGCGGGTCTACGTGCTGCAGCAGACCGGAAGCTTAGACACCACATATTTCTTTACTGCCACAATTAACATGTTCACAAATTTCAACGGTGTCACGCTTACCATAATCGGGAAGAACAATCCCGTTACCGGTATGCCTCCAGTGATTGAGCCCTTTATCCTTAGCGACAACTCCACACCTGCACGTTTTACCGAGTGCGACGAAGGGAACATTAGTTTCGATAATCTCTACTTCCTGGGCAAGCGGACTGACGGATTGATAACGGCAGGAGACGACAGGCTCTTCGACGGGATTCCAGTGCATGCATGGCTGCGAATTAACCACTGCGTGTTCGACGATTTTACAGCAGGCCAAGGTGCTCTAATTAGTTACGGTGGCGACAGCAACAGCGTTTATATTACGAATACTGAATTCCGAAACATCCAGTCCCAAGCCACCTTCCCGACAAACATTATTTTTTGCGAAGCTGCCGACACTCTGCAGTTCGTCAACGATACTTTCTTCGGCATATCGTTTGGAATATGGGGCAATGATAATCTTCAATACCTGCAATTTGTGCACAACACAATGGTTGGGTGTGCCTGGATGCCTCTTCGTGTTTACCAGGTCGACTCCGCCGCTATTTCGGACAACATTTTCTACGACACGTATGCATGGGGATTGGACTCCGCCTCGATTAAGTTCGGTGGCTTAGGCA
Organism: Bacteroidota bacterium; assembly: GCA_021818875.1. Lineage (GTDB taxonomy): Bacteria > Bacteroidota > Ignavibacteria > Kryptoniales > JAKASW01 > JAKASW01. Next base: position 5,453 of record JAKASW010000091.1, on the reverse strand, counting down.
ATGACCCTCCGGCTGTGGTCGATCTGGACTCCCTCCTGCAGTTCAGTCAGCCGCCATATACCTGGACGGAGGCCGGCAGAAGTATCACTGTAAATAACAATGCTTATTTTTGGCAGAGTGGAATTGACAGCACTATTGCAGCAATCGATGACACCACGAAGGATTATATCGTTCCGCCCACCTGGATGGACAGTCTAACCACAGCGATGTTTGCGGATAAGAATGTCTGGCCCGGCTTGTCAGCCTCAAACAACGTCGAAGCTGATCCGGGATTTTCAGCGTCTATCGTGGGTCCAATGGTTGCCGGTCTGGACGCGTATACCGTTGCACGCTGGAGTGGCGCGATAGGCACATCTCCTCTCTGGAGACAATTAATAACCAACCCCGCTGATGTATTCGGGCCAGTGTCGAAAGACTGGGCATCGAAACAGGGATATCCGGTTCCAGAGAATCTTGCATTCTCAAACGTTGCATTACAAACGGCAGGCCAGGGAAGTTTTGCTTTAGGTGACCTGAACTGGTATCCGTCACAGTTGAAATTGTGGGAAGCGGGCGATAAGGTAAACGCCATTCAAGCAACCGGCCCGCAATCACCGACAAATTTCATCCTGAGCCAGAATTATCCAAACCCGTTCAACCCGACGACAGAAATTGCCTATTCGGTTCCAAAGAATGAAGTTGTCACACTGGCGATTTACAACGTCCTCGGTGAGAGAGTGGCGACTTTGTTTTCTGGTGTTCGTCAACCTGGGAATTATCTTGCAACCTTCAACGGAAGCAAGTATGCAAGCGGCATGTATTTCTATCGCTTACAGGCAGGCAGCGTGTCGATTACAAAGAAACTGATGTTGATTAAGTAGCCTAAGCTCCTCGAAGGTTGCCTTCATCTTCGGTTGATCCGGCTGGAGGCGACCTTCTTCCGATACCGCAAGTAGGATGAAAATCTCACTGACATTTTTAATATCGATCTGCAGCCTGATAATGCTCAGTCTGGAAGTTGGCTCTTGCCAACTCCTCCAGCCGTCTGCACCTTCTGCAAGCAATGCCGCTAGTATGAATCTCTCAGTATGGGATAGTCTCAGCGTCAGCGACAAACGGATGATCGACAAGATTGAGAAGGCAGCGTTCGAATATTTCTGGAACGGAGTAGATCCCAACACAGGTTTGGGAAGCGCCTCACCGAGCGTTCCCCAGCGCGTGAGTATTGCCACCGAGGGATTCGCTCTCTCGTCGATATGCATCGCCGACACAAGAGGATGGATAACTCACCAGGAAGCATACCAGCGCGTCTTGCTGATACTGAACAGTTTCTACAGGGATACAAGCAACGCAAATGATTTCTATGTGCAAGGGTATGATGGCTTGTTCTACCATTTCGTAAACGATGAAACAGGGCAGCGTTTCGGAAACAGCGAAGTGTCGACAATTGATTCCGGCATACTAATGGCTGGAGTACTTCAGTGTATGGAACATTTCAAAGGGACGGCGGTTGCTAACCTTGCACGGGAAATATATCTCAATGCTGACTGGACCGCGTTTCTAACGTCCGGAGGTGGTATTGCCGGGCAGTGGACCCCTGAGAGTGGATTTTCCGGTGAGTTTACGGGATACAATGAATATATACTGGTATACCTGCTTGCATTGGGCTCTCCGACTCACCCGATTCCTGCGAGTAGCTGGAATGTCTGGGCAAGCACTTATGCCTACATCAATCCTTACGGAACGGGAGCCTTCTTAACACCAGGCGGTTCATTCAACCCGGATGCATACCTGTACCAGTTTCCCGCATGTTGGATTGATTTCAATGGAATGCAGGACAACTATACCGATTATTGGCAAAACGCAGTCAATGCGCTGACCGCCAACCGGCGCTTCTGCATTAGCTGGGCGCAGCGAAACTCTGCCGATACTCTTCTGTGGGGATGGACTGCCTGCGCAGGAGAGAATGGATATCTTGGGTACGGCGCCCCCTTTAATGGCACAATAGCTCCTTCGGCGGTTGCTGCTTCAATGCCGTTCGTCCCCACGCTTGCTCTGCCTACCCTTAATTACATGTATGATAAATACTCCGGCAAGATATTCGGGCAGTATGGATTCACAGACGCGTTTAATCCGGAAGAGAATTGGTATGATACCGGCTATATAGGGATCGATCAGGGGAATATGGTACTGATGCTGGAGAATTTCAGGAGCGGCGGAGTGTGGAATGAGTTCATGAAGATACCTTACATTCAGACGGCTCTGCAAAAGGCCGGCTTCCATAGAACCAGGCCCTGACTTGGTGAAGGCTGAACAAAAAACGGAACACGGATTATGCGGATCAGAACGGACCTGCCTGACGATCTACAACTCCGACGAGTCGCAGACTCGTAGAGCAGGCAGGCTCCTGAGCGACACATAGCTTTCTTTTTGATATTATTCTTATCCGCGGTCATCTGTTTCTATCAGTGTGAATCAGTGCCTACGGCATCGCAGATGTGCCGTCTTTTTCCTTTGGAGTGGTATGTCAACTAGCGTCAGAAATAGAAAACCGATTAGTGCCTTAGTAATTCTTTTCTGCCTGAGTTCTCTTGCCATGTGCCAGGATAAGAAACCGATCTATCTGAATCCTGACCAGCCAATAGCCGCGAGAGTGCGGGACTTAATTTCAAGGATGACGTTGAGAGAAAAAATCTCACAACTGGGATCTAATGAACCAACTATCCCTCGCTTAGGCATACATGCCTACACATTCGGAACCGAATGTCTACACGGGGTCGTTCCAACCAACCCAAGAGTTCCCACGACGGTATTCCCACAGGCCATCGGTATGGCAAGTACATGGGATCCGGCATTGATAGAAAAAGTGGCCGATGCAATTTCGGACGAAGGACGAGCGCTCGCCAACAAGGATGGAAACAGGAGGTTTCTTACTTTCTTTGCTCCTGTCATCAACATGGCACGAGATCCGAGATGGGGAAGGGTACAGGAGACTTACGGAGAAGATCCATATCTGACATCCCGCATCGGAGTTGCCTTTGTCAAAGGGCTTCAGGGTAACGATCCGAGATATCTCAAAGTCGCTGCTACCTTGAAACACTTCGCCGTGTACAGCGATGAATGGGGACGCCACTGGAGTTCCGCGAACGCCGGTACCGAGGTATTGAGGGAGTACTATCTGCCTCAATTCAAAGCTTGTGTCACTGATGCAAATGCACAATCGGTGATGGTTGCATTTAACGCAATCAACGGAGTTCCATGTACTGCTGACAAGAAATTGCTGACCGGCATTCTGAGGGACGAGTGGGGATTTGATGGATATGTAATTTCAGACGCTGGAGGGATCAGGGACCTTTACAGCAGACACCGGTACGTCGGATCCCCGGAGGAGGCCGCTGCAGTCGCACTCAAGGCAGGAGTCGATGTTGATCTCCGCGGAAGTACATATCAGGGTTACCTGTTCAAGGCTGTCAAAGAAGGTCTGGTTTCGACTAAGGCAATTGACCGCGCTCTTGCCAGAGTTCTTTCGGTCAAGTTTCGGTTGGGCATGTTTGATCCGCCGGAAATGGTGCCTTACTCTAAGATCCCTTACAGCGTTGTCAACAGCAAAGCAAACAGAGAATTGGCATTACAGACGGCACTCGAGTCTATTGTTCTTCTTAAGAACGAACATCACTTGCTGCCGCTTTCAAGAAATCTGAAATCAATTGCCGTCATTGGTCCAGACGCTTCTGTATGTCAGTTCGGCACCTACAGCGGAATCTCCTCCGACTCCATAACTCCGTTACAAGGAATAAGAAATGCCGTCTCTTCAGGAACCAGGGTACTGTACGCGAAAGGCTGTGGAATTTGGGCGACGATCCAATCGAAGTATTTGACACCGACTGGTGCGAAACCGGGCCAACATGGCTGGAGGGGAGAATACTTTGACAACATGTATTTGTCCGGGAAACCGATCCTGGTACGGATAGATAAACAGATCAATTTCAATTGGCGATGGGGTACGCCAGCGGCAAGCATACACCGAAACAATTATTCTGCTCGGTGGACTGCTACGCTTGTCCCGCCAGTAACAAGGACATACCAGTTCCAAATGAATACCGATGACGGCAGTCGTCTTTATGTCGATGGAAAATTACTCATTGACCAATGGAACGATCAGTCGCCTGATACTTACACAGCGTCGATCAAACTGGATGCCGGTCATCCATACAAGATCAAGATGGAATATTACCAGGATGTGGACAACGCTTGTGCACATTTGGGCTGGGATTATGAGCCAGCAATAAAGCAAGCTGCGCAAGTTGCAAGCAAGGCCGACATGGCGATCATTTTCGAAGGTGAAAGTAGAAGCGTGCAGGAAGAAAGCCATGACCGGTCGCACCTGCGGCTGCCGGGTGTCCAGGAAAATTTGATCAAGGAGGTTTACAGGGCTAACCCAAGGACAATACTGGTCCTGATTAACGGTGCCCCTCTATCAATTGACTGGACGGATGCGCACATCCCGGGAATTGTCGAGGCATGGTATCCGGGGGAAGTAGGAGGCCAAGCGATTGCAGATGTGCTATTTGGCGATTACAATCCCGGCGGAAAACTTCCAATAACGTTCTACAAATCCATCGCCCAGTTGCCGCCGTTTAACAGTTACGATATCCGAAAGGGCAGGACTTACATGTACTTGAAAGAGAAGCCGCTGTTTGCTTTCGGGTACGGACTTAGCTATACAAATTTCAAATACAGCGACTTGGAAATAAGACCGAAAAAGATCAGTCCAACGGGAAAAGTCGTTGTTAGTGTGGACGCTCAGAACGTCGGCGACCGTGAGGGCGACGATGTTGTCGAATTGTATGTTCACGATGCAACACCACGCACGAAACGGCCGATAGAAGAACTTAAAGGCTTCCAACGGCTGAACCTCAAGCCTGGCGAAATCAAGAGGGTCACATTCATCCTAACAGCAACTCAACTTGCGTTCTATGAGAGCAGCTTGAAAAGATGGAAGGTGGGCCCCGGTAGGGTCAACGTGATGATCGGCAACTCATCTGCCGACATAAGATTGACCGACTCACTCGAAGTATTGAAGTAAACTGGTACACACGTTTTCAATATGGATCAAAATATGAATTCCAATCACCATGTACGATTTATTAGCCTGATAGTCAACTTAAAAAGTCGTTTTGCCTCGGTCGCGTTAATACTCCCGGTTCTAATCTTTCTGCCGGCTCGCTACGGAAGCTCATTTGCAAAGGCGGGGGAAAAGCGGTCGGTCAACAAAGATTACTTGAATCCCAAGCTTCCAATTGCAAGAAGAGTCGAAGATCTTCTTAGCCAGATGACTTTGCAGGAAAAGATTGGGCAGATGTGTCAGTTCGATGTGAGCACTCCCGCCAAAGAGAACCTTGTAAAGCAAGGGATGGTCGGCTCCTTTTTGAACGTCACGTCTCCTTCGCTTAACGGCTCGCGCCAGGGAACAG
>JAKASW010000090.1 GCA_021818875.1 Bacteroidota bacterium | reverse complement strand
TCTAACGTCGTCAGCAGGAGTATGTTTATTCTCGTCAGAAGCAATTTGCACGACCTCCGGTTCTCATTGATATTCTAAGTGCTTCGAGCCTTGGTTCCAACTCGCCGATCGGTTCAGATCTGCTTGTAATCTGTAAGAAAGTCTTCCAGAGATTCCAGCGCTCTTTCAAGTATCGCGGCTTCAGGAAGGAAGACGATTCGGAAATGGTCGGGTTTGAACCAGTTGAACCCTGTGCCTTGTACGATTAGAACGTTCTTGCTCCTCAGAAGATCGAGGACAAATTGTTCATCGTCTTTTATCTCGAACCTCCCCGCATCGATCTTCGGGAAAAAATAGAAAGCTCCTTTCGGCTTTGTGCACGATATGCCGGATATTCTCAAGAGTCTCTCATAACCGATGTCGCGCTGCTTCCTCAGTCTTCCGTCTTGTGAAGTGTGCCCCTTTATAGTCTCGTCGTTCCTGAGTGCCGGCTCGACCGCAAACTGTGCAGGTACGTTGCTGCAGAGGCGCATCGAAGCCAGCATGCTTATACCTTCGAGATAGCTCCGCGCGTCCGGAAGATTTCCGCTGAATAGCATCCATCCGACTCTGTAGCCGGTAATGAGATGCGACTTTGAAAGCCCGTTGAGTGTGACGCATAGCGTGCGGCTGTCTGCAAGGGAGGCAAGAGAAGTGTGAGTTGTACCATCATATAAGATACGGTCATAGATCTCGTCACTGAACAAAGCCAAAGAGTGTGCTGCCGCCAGATCGACTATTTGTTTAAGTATCTCTTCCGGGTAAACTGCACCGGTAGGGTTATTGGGATTTATGACCACGATGCCCTTTGTGCGTGCCGAGATCTTCCTCCTTATGTCTGCAATGTCAGGATACCAATCAGATTCTTCATCGCAGACGTAGTGGACCGGTTTTCCACCGGCAAGGACAACTGCCGCGGTCCACAATGGATAGTCGGGTGCGGGGATGAGCACTTCGTCCGCATTGTTCAGAAGTCCCTGCATGGCCATGACAATCAGCTCACTCACACCATTGCCTATGAAAATGTTCTCTTCGGATGCTTGATGTATGCCGTGACGGGTGTAATGGTTGGCAACCGCAACTCTTGCGGACAGTAGCCCCTTGGAATCTATATATCCTTCCGCATTCGTGAGGTTATCGGAGATTTCTTGAACGATCTCTCTCGGTGCCTCGAAGCCGAATGGCGCAGGATTTCCGATGTTCAATTTCAGTATTTCCTGTCCCGCGTCTTCCATCTTCTTTGCTTCATCCAGGACAGGACCCCGTATGTCATAGCACACGTTGTCTAACTTTGATGATTTGTAAATAGTTCTCATGCGTTCTTAAAAGCAAGTTCTGACTTAATAGAATCACAAGCAAGGTCTGTTTCGTCCTTTAAAGGCAGAGGCTGCTTTGTTAAATTTCTCCGTGTTGTTAAAGCTGAGAGACAGTGACACGATTGCCGCAATAGCGACTCCTCTTGGGGAAGGTGGAATAAGCGTAATCAGAATTTCAGGTTCGGAAGCCTTTTCGATTGGAGACAAGGTCTTTATGGGAAAAGGATGGCTACAGGACGGCATCTCCCATACTGCTCACTTTGGGAAAATGGTCGACAGGGAAGGGAAATATGTAGACGAGGTTGTAGCCACGATCTACCGTGCGCCGAACAGTTACACAGGAGAAGATGTTGTCGAGTTTGGCTGCCATGGTGGATATCTCGTGACGCAAAAAGCGCTTACTGCCGTTATAACCGCCGGCGCACGAAATGCAGAACCTGGCGAATTCACGAAGCGTGCGTTCCTGAATGGAAAGATGGATCTCTCACAGGCCGAGGCGGTCGGCGACCTCATTCATTCCAGGAGTGAAGCGGCATACCGAAGCTCCGTTCGTCAACTGTCGGGCGAGCTTTCGAGGGAGCTGAAAGGTATCAGGGACGAGCTTCTAAATCTGGCATCGTTACTTGAGCTTGAGCTTGATTTCTCTGAAGAGGATGTGGAGTTTGCCAATCGCCAATTGCTCCGCGACAGGTTGGAAAAGGCGGGTGAGAGTCTTGACAGGCTCCTGAAAAGTTACTCTGTCGGAAAGGTTTATCGGGAAGGCGTTTTCGTTACAATAACAGGCAAGCCGAACGTCGGCAAATCGAGTCTGTTAAATGCCCTGCTGCAGGAGGACAGAGCGATCGTGAGTGCCATTCCCGGCACTACCAGAGACACGATTACCGAGTCAATTTCCATTGATGGTGTGCTGTTCCGGCTGACCGATACGGCTGGTTTGCGTGAGACCACAGACTCAATTGAACGATTGGGTGTGGAGAGGGCTGAGAAAGAGGCTTCCGAGGCTGATGTAATACTCCTCGTGATGGATTATGGAGAGCGCGATCATAACGACACCGAACCAATCTACGATCAGCTCAAGTTTGCCTGCAAAGCAAAAGGCGTGAAGTTGGCGAAGGTGTGGAACAAGATTGACCTGTACAAAACACAGTCTCCAAGAAGTCCAAATCGGGCAACCGAGTTTTATATCTCTGCCCTTACGGGTGAGGGGGTCGAGTCAATTAAGCATGGTTTGTCTAGAATGATGCTATCGGAGGGAATTAACGAGGGGTCTGTGGTTGTTACTAATGCCAGACATGAGGGTGCACTCAGGCGTGCCCGGGAGAGCCTGGGCCTCGCGCTTCGAACGCTGGGCGAAGGAAAGTCTGGTGAGTTTGTCGCGCTGGATTTGAGATCGGGCCTTAATGCCATGGGTGAGATTACGGGGGAGGTCACAACTGATGACATCCTGAACAACATTTTTTCTAAGTTTTGCATAGGGAAGTAGGTTACTGTTTCACGTGGAACGTTGATGGACAACCAATATGACATAGTGGTAGTCGGTGGTGGACACGCAGGAATCGAAGCAGCTCTGGCACCGGCCAGGATGGGATGTTCAGTCCTTCTGATGACGATGGACATGGCGTCAATTGGGAGGATGTCCTGCAATCCTGCAATCGGTGGAACCGCCAAGGGGAACCTCGTCAGGGAAATAGATGCCCTGGGTGGCGAAATGGCAAAGATAGCGGACGCGACTGGAATACAATTCCGGATGCTGAATCGCTCGAAGGGACCTGCGGTCTGGTCGCCGCGTGCGCAGAACGACAGGGAAGGATATTCGGTCGAGGCAAGAAAGCACGTTGAGGCTCAAGCTAACCTCCACATCATGCAAGACATGGTAACTGAAATCTTCGTCGCGGAAAACAAGATAGCAGGAATTGAGACGGCAACCGGTGTCAGGATTCGTTGTAAGGCACTCATAATTTCATCAGGTACTTTCCTGAACGGCGTAATGCACACAGGCCTGAAGAGTCGCGTTGGGGGAAGGTTTAACGAGCCACCGGCAGTCGGGCTCACCGCCTCACTTGAAAGACTTGGCTTCGTGAGCGCACGTCTCAAAACCGGTACGCCTCCACGGGTGGACCGGAGAAGCATCGACTTCAGTTCCCTTGAGGAGCAGCCCGGCGATACTGAACCGGAGCCTTTCTCTTACCAGACAGAGACCGTTACCAGGGATCAGGTCAGTTGCTACCTGACTTACACCAATCACAGGAGTCACGAGGCGCTTAGGAAAGGTTTTGATCAGTCGCCACTGTTCACCGGACTAATCAAGGGAATCGGCCCGAGGTATTGTCCGTCAATTGAGGATAAGATTGTAAGATTCGCCGACAAGGAGCGCCATCAAATATTTCTCGAACCGGAAGGACGAGACACAAACGTCATGTACGTGAACGGGTTCTCCACTAGCCTTCCCGCCGAAGTTCAATTCGAAGCGATGAAGACGGTGCCCGGACTTGAGAATGTCGATATGCTTCGGCCGGGCTACGCGGTCGAATATGATTTCTTTCCACCTCAACAAGTCAAGCTGACGCTCGAGACTCATCTTGTCTCCGGGCTCTATTTTGCCGGCCAGATAAACGGAACATCCGGGTATGAGGAAGCTGCCGGGCAAGGCATCGTCGCCGGCATCAATGCGGCCATCGGAGCCAAAGGGGGTGAACCGTTTGTACTTAAACGCTCGGAAGCTTATATCGGAGTACTTATTGATGATCTTGTCAACAAAGGCACGAGCGAGCCATACCGAATGTTTACTTCACGGGCCGAGTATCGACTGATGCTGCGTCAGGATAATGCGGATCGCCGACTGATGAGATATGGCTATCAGTTTGGATTAATCTCCGATGAAGTGTTTGGTAGAATGAAGACAAAAGAAGATCATATAAAAATTCTCTCGGACTATATTAAACAGAAAAGTGTACCACCAGATGCTGTGAACGGGTATCTCCAATCAATTGGCTCGTCAAGCATTGTGGAGAATGAGAAGATGGCACAGCTTGTGAGGCGACAGGATGTCAAGCTTGCGGAGCTTCTTAACCTTCCATACTTCCGGTCGGACTCAATTCCGCTTGAGGCGGCGGCCGACAGGAAAGGAGTCGAGCAAGTCGAGATTGAAACTAAATATGAAGGCTACATCTCCCGCCAGCTTGACGAGATTGAGAAATTCGACAGATTCGATTCCATGGAAATACCTGAAGGGTTAGACTATCGAAGAGTAAAGTCGCTTTCGACCGAGGCAAGAGAAAAACTGATTAAGGTAAAGCCGGGTTCCATCGGGCAGGCGAGCAGAATATCGGGAGTCTCACCCGCGGATGTCTCAGTGCTGATGGTTTATCTTCACAGATAAGGAATCCTATTAATACATGATTAAGCGTAAAAGGGCATAAAGAGTCACTGGAAGACGACAGACGTTTCACGTGGAACACACGCCACGACAAAGGAGTTAGATGAGCAAAGAGAGAGAGCTGTTCGAGCAGCTCAAGACATTGACAACCGAAAGGCGAAACCCCGCCACGATGACTATCGATTCAGAGGACACAGCCGGGATTCTCAGACTGATCAACAACGAGGATAAGAAGGTTGCATTCGCTGTTGAGAAGGAGCTCCCGTATGTTGCACAAGCGGTCGACATCGTGGTCAATGCATTCAAGGAAGGCGGACGCTTGTTTTATGCCGGCGCAGGAACGAGCGGACGCATCGGGATACAGGATGCAGCAGAATGTCCTCCGACTTACGGATCCGATCCGCGCTTGATCCAGGGAATGATTGCAGGAGGAAAGCCGGCCGTCTTCAAGGCGCAGGAAGGTGCGGAAGATTATGAACAGAATGGAATGAACGATATCGTGGCACACGGCGTCGATGAAAATGATGTTGTATGCGGAATTGCTGCGAGCAGAAGAACACCGTATGTTGTCGGTGCGGTGAAGAAAGCAAGAAGCCTCGGTGCGAAAACCATTTTCGTAACGACCAACCCGAGATCGGAATTCAATATCGAAGTAGATGTCGCCATTTGTCCCGAGGTGGGACCCGAAGTGGTTATGGGCTCCACGAGAATGAAATCCGGCACGGCACAGAAGCTCGTTCTGAACATGATTACTACTGCCGTTATGATAAAGCTCGGAAAAGTCTACGAGAACATGATGGTCGACCTCCAGATGACGAACAAGAAGCTCGAAGAAAGATCGAAGCGGATCGTCATGACAATCACCGGAGTCGACTATGACGAAGCTGAGAGAGTATTGCTCGAAGCCGGCGGACATGTGAAAACCGCTGTCGTGATGGTCCGGGCCGGAGTCGGTCCGACCGAAGCACGTGCGCGACTTCAAAATGCAGGTGGCTTCGTGAGGGGTGCAATTGAAGATGGATCAGAAAAAAAACAAGCCTGACAATCTCGCCGGTCAATTGCTTTCTCTTAAGACGCTTGACCAGACTATTAAGCTGGTACAGGCCGCGCGGAGTGCAAGCATACATTCCACCAGTGCACCGTTTGTTGCTCTTGTCCTGACACGCCTACTAGAAAAGGAAAAGTCCAGCATCCTTCTTGCGATAGACGATTTGGAATTGAGCGACCGCATCCAATCGGACTTTGAAGTCTTGTCGCGCCGCGCTCCCATCGAACTCATATCGGAAGACCAGCCCAACCTATCAGGTCTGTTTTCCTTCTATTCGGGAGAGCAGAACCTTTATGTCTCGAACTACGAGACGTTGTTCGCAGAAATGCCCGCACAGGATTCGCTGAAGTCGACAGCCGTTATAATCCAATCCGGGTTTGAAGTGGATCACGACGATCTAATTGCCAAACTCGCAAAATATGGCTACCAGAAGAAAGACTATGTGGAGGAAGTTGGCGATTTTTCCGTCCGGGGCAGCATCGTTGATGTCTTCCCCGAATCGAGCGATAACCCGGTAAGAATAGACTTCTTCGGTGACGGCGTCGAGACTATCCGTGTCTTCGATCCTGTAACTCAACGCTCAATACAGACGATCGGCTCAATTACACTCCTGCCGTTCTCGAACTCCAACACAACCGAAATTCCATTTGCCGATCAGATCCCGGAAGGTACATACATATTCTTCTACGAGCCGGGTTCCGTCTCGCAGAGCCTCGCTGACAAGTTTTCAAAGTTTACGACCACCGTAGCCGAGAAAACAAAACAGACATATTGGAGAGCAATCGAAAGACGCGAGCCCGATTCAAACATTAACGTGATTCCACAGCCTGCCTTCGGTGGGAAGCTGCAGCTCGCTGCTAACAAAATCGCTGAGTTGTTCAACGAAGGCTATAAGCTGCTTGTGGCATCGAGCACAAAGCACCTAGAAGAAAATTTCTCAAATCTCCTTGCGGAGTACGACAACGTAAACGGCACAATGCTGAGACAGGAGGTCGGTCTTGTTCAGGCGCCTCTTTCCGGGGGATTCATTCTTCCCGACGACAAGTTTGCACTTCTCACCGAGCATGAAATTTTCGGCCGCCGCTCGCCGCTGATCTCCCGGAAGGAAAAGGCGAAGAAGTTCGTCGGCCTCCTGCGTCGGGATTTGAGCTCGCTGAGAAAAGGTGATTACGTCGTTCATGAAGACCATGGCATTGGAAGATTCCTTGGTCTGGAGAAGCTCAAGATTATCGACAGCGTCCAGGAGTGTGTGAAAGTCGAATATGCCGAAGGGGACAAGCTTTACGTGAATGTCGATTACGTAGGCAAACTACAGCGTTACGCCTCTGAGGACGGATTCACTCCCAAGCTCTCGAAATTGGGTGGTCCTGAGTGGCAGTTGATGAAGAACCGCGCAAAAGGCAAACTGAAAGATATAGCCAAGGATCTGATTAAACTCTACGCGGACAGAAAAAAGTCAAAAGGAATTTCATTTCAAAGAGACAGCATTTGGCAGCATGAGCTCGAAGCTTCGTTCGTCTACGAAGATACACCGGATCAACTTCGTGCCACGACCGAGATCAAGAAGGACATGGAATCCGACAGCCCGATGGACAGGCTCCTCTGCGGCGATGTTGGATTTGGTAAAACCGAAGTGGCACTACGTGCCGCGTTCAAAGCGGTGATGAGCGGGAGACAGGTTGCCGTGCTTGTCCCGACGACCATACTTGCCGAGCAGCATTACAACACATTCCGTGATCGTCTCGCCGATTATGCAGCACGTGTAGAAGTTCTTTCGAGGTTCAAGACGAAGTCCAACCAGCGGGAGACTCTCGAAAGGCTTGCAGAAGGAAAAGTGGACATTGTGATCGGAACACACAGGCTACTGTCGAAGGACGTAAAGTTCCATGACCTCGGGCTCCTTGTTGTCGATGAAGAACACCGCTTTGGAGTGCTCGCAAAAGAAAAAATAAGGCAGCTTAAGGCGAACGTAGACACTCTCTACATGACTGCCACGCCGATTCCGCGGACACTCTACATGTCGCTCTCCTCCGCCATGGACATTTCGATTCTTCAGACACCTCCGGCAAATCGGCTTCCCATCGATACATACATCGTCAATTTCGACGGAAAGCTTCTGCAATCGGTGATCGAGCGTGAGCTGGCCCGCGGCGGCCAGGTTTTCTTCGTCAGCGACGCCGTTAAGGACCTGACCAAGCTTTCAGAATTCGTTCGCCGTAAGGTGCCAGCCGCGAAAGTGGGGATTGTCCATGGCCAGATGAAGCCGGCGGAAATAGAACGTACCATGGTGCACTTCCTGGAAAAGAAGCTGAACGTGCTCGTCGCCACCAAGATTGTCGAGTCTGGGATAGACATACCTTCGGTGAACACTTTGATCGTCAACAATGCCGACCGTTTCGGACTTGCCGAGCTGTACCAGCTTCGAGGTCGGATCGGGAGGTCGAACCTCCAGGCTTATGCATATCTGATATCTAAGCCTTTCTCCAACCTTACCAGGGACGCATCCCGGAGGCTGACGGCTATCGAAGAATTCAGTGAGCTGGGTTCAGGCTTCAACCTGGCGATGCGGGATTTGGAGATCCGCGGAGCAGGCAATGTACTTGGGAGAGAACAAAGCGGCTTCATAAACAACATGGGATTTGAGATGTACAACAAGGTTCTCGAAGAAGCCGTCGAGGAAGCGAAGTTCGAAGAGAACCTGACGGACCAGCTCGACACGCTGACGCGCCGGAGGGTTGAGCCGAGGGTGACGGTTGATGTCGACGCGTTTATACCGGACGATTACGTTTCGACCGACGCAGACAGGTTTGATTTCTACAAGAGGTTGTCACGCGCGGCGGCCGTCAGTGAAATCGACGATCTCCATTCCGAGATGAGAGACAGGTTCGGCAAACTACCTGAACCGGCCGAGAACCTACTCAGGCTTATCAAGATAAAGATGGTTCTTGAGCATCTCAGGATACCGAAACTTGAAGAACACGATGCGCTGATTTCTATTTATCTCCCGTCCGACGACCAGGAGTTTTACAAAGAAATATTCCCGCAGATGATGAACGCCGTGGAGAGGATCGGCGACATTAAGCATCGGATAACCCAGGAGAACGCGAGTGCGAAGGTAGAGATAACATTCGTTTCGACCAAGCCCGGCAGCGACCATGGTACAAGCCTGGATCGCCTGGAGCGGCTCATAGATGTGGTGAAGGTGGTATGAGCCACCTACAATCATGGAAAACCGTTACAACGACTTTCTATGGGATCAAGAAGTACCCGCTTTACTCCACTCCGAATTTCTTGAAGGCAAGATACTTCGGAAAGTCCATAGCCAAAGTGAAAATGATCGATAAGACCAGGATTGCCCACACCTCACTAGCGGAGATTACGGGTATCATAACTCCGTAGATGCCGAATATGATGAAAGCGACTACACCGCCCAGCGTTGCTACGGTAAGCGCTTTCCCAGGCAGAGAATCCCAGAAGAACTTCCTCTCTCTTACACTCATTACTCTGAACTGGGATGTGAAAACGAGCATCAACAGCATGAATGTTTGAAGCTGGGCTGTGTCAAGGTGCAAGTAGTCATGACCCCATATCAGGGCGGCAATTCCACCGAGCACAGACAAACCGCCGACCACTAACGAAGCGAGCGTAATGTCCCGCACGTTCCAATTGTTCGGAGCGACGGTGTGCTTGACGTTGTCGGTGGCAAGAGACATCGTCACGAAATCGAGCGCGAACACAAGGAGCGACATGCCGAGAAGCGACAGTACCATCTTGTCGAGCATAAAAAAACCGACCATCAGCAGGCCGACCAACTGAATCACTTTCGTGACTTTGTTTATTACCCACGTAAGCATGCGCTGGTAAGTCTCACGACTGCGCTTGACCGCATCGACGATGACGCTTACCCCGGGCTGCGTCAGGACTACGCTTGCGGAAGCTTTCGCGACGTCCGTCGAATTGCTCACCGCGATTCCCATTTCGGCCTGCTTCAGCGCCGGAGCATCGTTCACGCCGTCGCCGGTCATGCCGACCATGTAACCATTCGACTGTAGCAGCTTCACTATCTTGTACTTATCCTCAGGATAAATTTCAGCAAAGCCGTCGCTCTCGGCCGCTTTCTTCGCCTGCTCATCTTCCGACATGTTCGCGATGTCGGACAACCTTATGACGTTCGTTCCGATCCCGACCTGTCCTGCTATCTCGCGTGCAATTGCCAGGCTGTCGCCGGTCAGCATGAGCGGCTTGACGCCGAGCTCTTTGACCTCTTCTATCATCTTTCTCGAATCCGGCCGCGGGGGATCGGCGAGCGGGATGAGTCCTGTGAGCTTGAGATCGTCTGGATTACCGTTGACCGATTGCGCGACGGCGAGCGTCCTGTAGCCTTTACGGGAAAATTCGGAAATTTGCCTGTCGACGTCGGCGGTAGTCTCTGCATCGAGTCCTTTGCACATTCCCATCACAATCTGCGCAGCCCCTTTCACGGCCCGGTAGCGCTTTCCGTCCGCCTCGATCACGGCCTCCGTTCTCTTGATTGCAGGATTGAAAGGTGTGTATGACACTTGTTTGTGTGAATTAAGATCTACTTTCTGATTCTTCGCGTAGTCGATTATTGCAAGGTCGATCAGATCCATTCCTTCAGATCTCGACGACAGTGCTGCTGTCCGGACGACGTCGTCCTTCGTGAAACCCGAGTACGGAATGCTGTCTGTAACGGCAAGCTTGTTCTGCGTGATGGTACCGGTCTTGTCGAGACATAGTACGCTGATCGATGCGGCGTCCTCGATCGAATCGAGTCTTGTAACAAGGACTCCTTCTTCCGCGAGCTTCATTCCGGTCGCGGCCTGGACGATTGTCATAACGGCAGGCAAAGCGACAGGCACTGCGCTCATCAGGAAAATCACAACAAACGTCAGGATTAGAAGAACACTCATGTGCATAGCGAATGCGTATGCGGCCACGATGAGTGAACCCACGATACCAAGGTACATCATGTCCTTCACGATGTTCATCATAATCTCTTCCTGGTGTGACTTGGGCTTTGCGATCTTCACCAGCTCGGCAGTTTTTCCGAAATAGGTATTCGACCCGGTATTCAATACGACGCACTTCGCTTCACCCCGTCGAACGACAGAACCGGAATAGACTACCTCGCTTGTCTGTCTGTCGACAGGCAGCGACTCACCCGTCAGGGCGGCCTCATCAATGGAGACATCTCCGGATATTATCTTTGCGTCTGCCGGTACGATATCTCCAAGCTTCACAACCAGTAGGTCGCCGGGAACGATGCCACCGGCTTCCTGCGTCGTCCAGTTTCCGTTTCGCAGGACCTTTGCCTTGATGGCGAGACGCTGCTTGAGAAGCTCAACCGCTTTCTGCGAGCCTCGCGTATGGAGGAAGCCGATTATTGCATTCACAGTCAGCAATGCAAATATGATTATCCCTTCGAGTCTGTGCTTCAACACAAAGTTGAGGACCATCGCAAATTCGAGTAGCCAGGGCATCGGTCCCCAGTATCTTTTCAGAAACGAGAGAACGGGATTCTTCTTCTTCTCGGTTATTTCATTTCTACCGAAGATGGAGAGGCGTTCTTTTACAGCAGCGTCGGTGAGTCCATTTTCATTGGAGTGGAGAAAATCTGTTGTTTCGGCTATTGAAAGAGTTTTGAATTCAGATGTGGCTTTGGTCTGGAAATCCATTTATAATATTTACCTCGTAGAAACTTGTATCACTCTATTTGATGCAGGCGGTTCGCTTTGGTTCTTTGTTGAATCTCATCAGTAATCCTCTTCCGCGACGTTATTGCCCCATTTCTGAATACATTTTACCGCTTTCGAGGATATTTTTCAATTGGTCGGATTGACTCTTGTGACGGTTAGCAATCGGCGGGTGATTTAAGTTGCATACGATCGACTTGGTTGCGAGGGTTGCAGCCGGTAAATTTCCATCGACGAGGAAAATGAAAATGGACAGCGCGGACAAGTTTGAGACTGCGACGCTGGGTGGCGGATGTTTCTGGTGCACCGAAGCAGTGTTCGATGAATTAAATGGCGTGGTGAAGGTCGAGTCTGGCTATTCGGGCGGCGACGTCGCAAACCCAACCTATGAACAAGTTTGTACAGGAAGAACCGGTCATGCCGAGACTGTACAAGTTGTCTTCAATCCGGGAGTGATTTCGTATGAAGATATTCTGCGGATCTTCTTCACTACCCATGATCCTACGACTCTGAACAGGCAGGGAAACGACCTCGGCACTCAATATCGCTCCGTAATTTTTTACCATGATGAGGCTCAAAAGAGGACGGCGGAAAGAATAATCAAGGAGATCACCGAGAAGAAGATTTGGGATGATCCAATAGTGACACAGGTGTCACCGTTCCAGTCATTCTACAGGGCAGAAGAGTACCACCAGGATTATTTCGCGAACAATCCTAACCACGGATACTGCAGAGTTGTAATAGCGCCGAAGTTAGCGAAGTTCAGGAAGACGTACCACGATAGGCTGAAATAGCGGATTGAACTCCTTGAATTGCGTGCATGTTATGAATCCATGACGCCAGGAATTCAATGATAAACAAATTCAAACAAGGTGGTTCAAATGAAAAATGATAACGTGATGGGGGAAGTGTTCCTGAAGGAATTAGAGACGGAGGCATCTTCAAGCCGCAAATGTCTAGAGAGAATTCCTGACCCCCAGTCCACCTGGAAGCCGCATGAGAAATCAATGCCGATGGGTTATCTATCGGTGCTCGTTGCCGAGATTCCGAAATGGATCCAGGCGACAGTCGAGGATGGTGTGATCGATTTTGCAACGTGGAAGCACTCTCAACCGAAGACCACGGTCGAGCTTGCGAAATACTTCGACGAGAACATGAAAGGGGCCAGGAAGGCATTGCAGAACACTTCTGATAAACAACTTGCTGAGATGTTTTATCTCAAGAACAACGGACAGACTCTCGCGAGTTCGCGGAGGGGTGACAGCGTGGCGCAGTCTATCAACCACCTTGTGCATCATCGTGGACAACTCACGGTGTACATGCGGCTCAACAATATTGCGGTTCCGTCGATATACGGCCCGTCGGCAGACGAGAGGGGATTCTGAATCGCCGACTCTGGCGGATCAATTCACCGCTAAACGCCTCTATGGTTTTGATACGCGCTTCGATTGAGACGACGTCGACCGCGCTCGAT
Source organism: Bacteroidota bacterium (assembly GCA_021818875.1). GTDB lineage: Bacteria > Bacteroidota > Ignavibacteria > Kryptoniales > JAKASW01 > JAKASW01. Next base: position 2,071 of record JAKASW010000090.1, on the reverse strand, counting down.
CCCGGCAGATTTCGTCGGGGTAACCGGCTTATTGTTCTTTCACCAGTCCTCTATTAGATTGATCAGAAGCAAATGTCACAAAAGGGACTGAGTGCCGAAGCGCAGGTGATCGTCTCTTGTGAACGTTTGCCTCCCTCGTAAGAAAGAGTACGGTGAGCCGCATTTTCAGAAGACTCAAGATACTGACAAGGACCAACCTGATCGTCTCCAATAGGGAGGCGACAAATGCATTCCTCTCGTACGTTGGACACGCTATTGCCGCTCTATTCCTCCTGGGAATTGCTATAGTCCCGCTAATTGGCGCTGCTTCCAAAGACACAAGACCTTTCCCGTTGATATTCATTCTCTTCGTCGCCATGATGGATTATTTCAGCATTCAATCCAAGCTTGCTACGACCTCATTGATAGACAATTCAACTCTTTCTCTTTTTCCTTTGTCAAGGATTCGTTCGGTGGCACTTCGTTTTATCGTTTTATTGCTTGACAAAAGGATATTGTTCTATTTAGTACCGGTGTTGGGAGTGATTATCTTTCTTTTTGGCAAGGCGAGTCTCGTTCAGCTTCTTATAATGGTCATACTTTTTGCTACACTGTACTTTTTTGTTTCCGAGCTCCTGTTTCCGATCTTCATTCTCCTTCGCAGGCTTGCAGATCGGTACAGCGCGAAAACGGTAACACAATTGGCAGCGATCCCTTTCTTGATCGTATTCCTCCTCCTTTCACTCTTGCATCCCAAAGGAGACTTTGCACTTCAAGTGCCGGTTGTTTCGCAATTTGCCAAGGCTTTCTGGGATGTCCTCACTTCCGATACCGGCGAAACTCTCAAGCAATTGAGCGAGCTGGTTCTAATCACGGTTGCATATTCTATGGCCTCGGTGACCGTGTCTGCATTCGTTCCGAAATTAGGCGTGGTACAGAACCTTAGTCGGGCGCTACAACTCAGCAAACGGGGAGCAAAAGAAGAGTCGCCGTCCGATTCTGCTATCCCGGTTGGACGCGGGATCAGGCCAGCTTACTCTGATCACTTTTCAGAAAGAGGCGGGGCTGGAACGGCCGGACATTCTCTTCGAAGTTGTCTCCTTCTCGATTGGAGAATCCGGCAGAAGGAAGAGCGGGTTGTCTACACCCTCGTGATGTACCCTGCTCTGGGAGTCTGGGCGGGTCTGACGATGTCGCACACTTCACATAGACCGGGCAACTCGTCTATTTTTCTGATATTTTTCATCGCTCTCATGCTTGGTGTCGCCGTTACGGAAAACCACCTGACTCAGCGCGGCCTGCGGCTGAAGCATGTTTCTATTTTTCCGCTCGACGAGAGGATGTTCGTTCTCATGAAATCGTTGTCTGTCTGGCTCCTGATTTCAGGGATAGACCTGCTGACGGTTGTATTGATCGCTCTCTGGGTGAGAACCGGAGTGTACCAGGAACTCCAGGGACTTATCTATTCTGTCTACATTCCACTGGTGTTTCTTCTGTCATCCACAACGCTGGCTCTCTATTTCAACTCAATTTCCCGCCACCCGCTCATTTCGCTTGTGCTTATTCTGGCCGTCGGGATAATCGGAACGTTCATTTACGTTATGTTGATGCTGTTTAACTTTTTTGTAGGATTGACAGTGGTGATAGGAATGTTTCTGCTTACATATTTTCTTTGGATCCCTTCATGGGGATCGAAACTCTCTTCAGAATTTCAGGTTCTCCTCGAGGAATCAAAATGAAAGCGGTTGAGCTCATTGGTCTGGAGAAGGCTTACAGAAAAGACGTCAGGGCACTCGACGGGTTGAACCTTGATGTGGAAGAGGGAAGCCTGCTCGGCTTTGTGGGTCCGAACGGTGCGGGGAAATCTACCACCATCAATATTGTCTCGGGGCTTGTAAGGAAAGATGCCGGTCAAGTACGATTGCTGGGAGAGGAAATTCAGCCTACAGATTTTGAATACAAGCGAAAGATCGGCTTTGTACTTGAGAATCCACGGTATATCGACAAGCTGACGCCCCGCGAGTATCTCAGGTTCGTTGCCGGTATGTACAATCTCGGAGCAAAGGAAGCGAATGGAAGGATCGATGAGCTT
>JAKASW010000089.1 GCA_021818875.1 Bacteroidota bacterium | reverse complement strand
TGATGAAGAGAGATTTTCTGAGTATCGCCGATTGGTCGGCTTCTGATCTGCGTAAGCTTCTGAGACTATCGGCAGACATGAAAGCCCACCCCAAGAAGTACAAAGACTCCCTTCGGGGAAAATCAGTCGCGTTGATTTTCGAAAAGCAATCACTTCGGACGCATGTCACTTTCGACGTAGGCATAAACCAGCTTGGCGGACATTCTGTTTATCTTACTCAGTCGGACATTAACCTGGGAAAAAGGGAAAGCGTCCATGATGTGTCGAAGAATCTGGAGAGATGGATGGATGCCGTCGTGGTCAGGACGTATGTGCACCAATCCTGTGTAGATATGGGGAATTATATGAAGATCCCCGTGGTCAATGCACTTACTGACCACGAACATCCGTGTCAGGCAATCGGTGACTTCATGACCGTGTCGGAACATATCGGAAAGCTCAAGGGAAAGAAGTTCGCATTTGTCGGCGACGGCAACAACGTATGCAACTCCCTAATGTTGATGGCTGCAAAGGCCGGGATGAATTTTACCGTGGCAACCCCTGAAGGCTACGAGCCGCCGCCTGACGTTGTCCGGTTGTCACAAGAGGAAGCAAGGAAAAGTGGATCTACCATTGAGGTGGTTCGCGATCCGGATGACGCAGTCAAAAGTGCAGATGTGGTTTACACGGACGTCTGGATAAGCATGGGTCAGGAGAGTGAGAAAGAGGAGAAGTCCAGGGACTTCCAGGATTACCAGGTCAACCGTGAGCTGATGAAGTTCGCGAAGAGGTCTGCAATATTCATGCACTGCCTGCCTGCACACCGTGGCGAAGAAGTGACGGATGAAGTCATCGACTCGAAACAGTCTGTGGTGTGGGATGAAGCTGAGAACCGATTGCACTCGCAGAAGGCGATCATTTACACGGTCACCAGGATGTGAACAAGACCGTTCTGGTGGCTGTTGGCGGCAACTCGCTGATCCGGGCAGGTCAGCGCGGGACTCTAGAAGAGCAGAGAGCCAATGCGCGGGCAACGGCCGCTCAGATGGCAGAGCTGGTCGCGCTCGGATGTAGCCTGGTCGTGACTCATGGCAATGGACCGCAGGTCGGGGCCCAACTCCTGAGGACCGAAGCCGGATCATCTCAGACTTACACTCAACCTCTTGATGTTTGTGTGGCAATGACTCAGGGTGAGATCGGCTATTTAATTCAGAATGCATTGCACGATGAATTGAACAGACGTGGGTTCAGGCTGCCGGTCGTGACAATCATAACCCAGGTACTGGTTGACAGGTCCGACCCGGCATTCAGCCTTCCTCTCAAACCGATCGGTCCCTTCTACCACGAGTGGGAGGCCACAGACAAAAGCGAGGAGCTGGGTTGGCAGATGAAGGAAGATGCATCTCGCGGATATCGAAGAGTTGTACCATCGCCGGAGCCGGCTGCAATCGTTGAGATCGAGGCAATAAGAAAATGCGTTGAGAATGGAATCATCGTGGTCACGGCGGGCGGTGGAGGAATTCCCGTTGCTTATGAGGACGGAGCTCTGAACGGGGTCGAGGCGGTCGTCGATAAGGATCTGATTTCGGCTTTGCTTGCAAACGAACTTGGAATCGAAGAGATGATCATCTCAACGGATGTCGATTTTGTTTGTCGAAACTACGCTGCGCCGAACCGGGCTCCGATTCGCAAAATGACTCTGAGCGAGGCTGAATCGTATCTGTCTGAATTTGCTTCCGGCAGCATGCGTCCGAAGATAGACTCCGCAATAAGGTTTATCAAGAGAGGCGGTAATCGCGTCCATATTACAAGCCCGACTCACTTGATCGACGCTATCACGGGAAATTTCGGCACCACGATAGAACGGGGTAAAGGAGGAGATGAGACATGAAACTGCATCATATCATAGAATCGCAGCAATTCACCGTTCCGGTGTTGATGGAATTGTTCAACCTTGCTGACAGCATGGAGCGAATTGTTGCACGCGGCGGGACAAGAGACTACAGTAACAAGATCATGGCGCTCTTGTTCTATGAGCATTCAACAAGGACTCGTTTCTCTTTTGAATCGGCTATGATGAGGTTAGGTGGAAAGGTTATCGCCACTGAGAGTGCCGCTGAATTCTCTTCGTTCACACACGGCGAATCTCTCGAAGATACTGTTAGAGTAGTCGGCGATTATTCTGACGTGATTGTCATGAGACATTATGAAGTGGGTGGAGCTGCGAGGGCTGCGGCAATCTCCGCTGTACCGGTGATAAATGCCGGCGACGGGAAAGGCGGTCAGCATCCGACACAAGCTCTTCTGGATCTATATACCATTCATCGCGAAATTAAGACGATCGATGGAGTGAAAGTCGCTCTTGTCGGGAATCTTGCGGAAGGGAGGACAGTCAGGTCGCTTGCATACCTTCTGGGCAAATTCGAGCGTGTGAAATTGTATTTCGTCGCTCCGAAGCCTCTTCAAATGCAAGAGGATATCATACATTATTTGAACAATCATAAAGTATGGTTTACTCAGGAAGAAAACCTCAGGGAGATTATAAACGAGGTAGACGTAGTCTATATGACCAGACTGGAGGCTACGGAGGGAGAAGGAATGCGGCCGTCAGGCTTTTTCATGGACGAATCTCTGATGAAACTCCTTCCGAAGAAGGCGATCGTTATGCATCCTCTACCGAGAGCTAATGAAATCTCGCCGGGTGTCGATGCCGATCATCGAGCTGTTTACTTCCGGCAGACAAGGAACGGAATACTTGTACGGATGGCCTTGCTGGTTTCAATATTTGATGGTCGCTGACAACCGCCATTTCCATGAATCGACTTCATATTGCCCTAATTCTTGAAAACTTGTGCTTATGATGGTAACTTGTTCATACGAAAAAAAACAGAATTCAAACTAAAGGAGTTGATTTGGTAGTTACTCTTTGCAAAGCGAAGATCCACAGGGCAAGGGTTACGCAGGCGGAATTGTTTTATGAAGGAAGTCTGACCGTCGACATCACGCTGTTGAATGCCTCAGGAATCCTCCCGTACGAGAAAGTGCAGGTAGTCAACGTCAATAACGGATCCAGACTGGAGACCTATATAATTCCCGGCGCTGAGAACTCAGGAATTGTGTGCTTGAATGGGCCGGCTGCCAGGCTGGGAGCTGTTGGCGACGAGATAATAGTAATCTCGTATGCTGACTTTGAAGAAAGTGAAGCGAAGAATTACACGCCTACTGTGGTCATGGTGGATGGGAAAAACAAAGTGAAGGAAATAATTAAAGGTCATTTGCCTGAGACTTCGGTCCTTGGGGAAGGCCGATAGACGAGAGAGAGTATGGATACGGATTTGATCACCAGGCCTTTTGTCACGGTAATACTTGCCGCCGGGAAGGGGAAAAGAATGTTGAACCCCGATTTCCCAAAAGTAATGTACAGGGTCAACGGGAAGTCGATGATTGACCACGTCGTTGAACTCTCTCAGCAATTGCGCAGCAAGTCGGTAATTGTTGTAGTGGGGTTCAAGCGCGAAGTCGTCATGGAGCACCTCCGTCAGGACTTCGGGGCGTCCCTCGAATTTGCGGTACAAGCTGAACAGTTAGGGACGGGGCATGCCGTGTTCCAAACTGAGGACCTATTGAAGAATTTTGAGGGCGATGTCCTACTTCTTTATGGTGATACCCCTCTCTTGACCTTTGACACAATGACGAATTTCATGCATCAACACTGGCAAACGGGAGCGGCTCTGACCGTTCTTACTGCAAAGGTTGACGACCCGACTGGCTACGGAAGGATTATCAGACTTCCTGATGGGTCGGTAGACCGAATTGTCGAAGACAGGGATGCCACTCCTGAACAGCGCAGTATCGATGAGATCAATTCCGGTATTTACATGTTTCGCAAGAAAGAGCTTTTCGACGCCCTGCACTTTGTCAGAAACGACAATGCCCAGCATGAATATTATGTCACGGACGTTCTGGGCTATCTTGCACACCACGGAAAGAAGGTATCTGCGGTTCTGGCAAAACACTTTGATGAGATCAGAGGGGTCAACACCAATGCGCAGTTGGAGGAAGCTGAGAGAGCATCGAGAGACAACAGTGAAGTCTTCAGGAGGTGAAATATGCTTGCTTCCGAACAGAAAAAGATGATAGAGGCCCTGAGGTACAAAACCAGCAAAATGCTGTCACGTGACAAGTATGACTATGAAATGTACCAGAAACGCGACAAGGACGAAGAAGACTTAGATTCCTTGTCGTTGAGGCGGCTCCGAGAGATTTACGACAAGTACGCCGACAAAAAGTGAACTAGAAGAGCAGCCGAAAAGTGTAACCACTGCCAAAGGCATCACTTCGTGACAAGTCACCAACCTGCCTGCCGGCAGGCAGGGGCACTAAGTGTTGTACAACGACACCAATACCAAACATTTTTCTTTGAGCCTTTGAGTCTTTGTGGTTTCCGGAGGGGTTCTCGGCCTGGCCTCTAGATTTAGACAATCCCAGCTTCACGCGGTCTTAGGAATCCGACGGTGTGACCTGAGTGGGGGCGCGGGGGTATGTCGCCCGGGGATCATAACAGGAGTTGCTTCTTCCCATCTATCTGATCGAGCGATTCTTGAAGGGATTACCTACTATTCTGTCCAAGGGCATGAGCGATCCATGCAAGCTCTGCCAGCCTTTCTATCCTCGCGTTTGCAGGAAATACCTCCATTGTGACAATCAGCACATTTCCCCAAAAAACTGTTTGGTGGTTCCAACATTTTGCCGTAAAATATAAGGCAGTTCCTACGGTGGCTTGGAAGCAAAAGACGGCAGCTCTAAATGGACTGTCAGACCAAGGAGCCAACTCGGATTAAACCCGAGGTTCCTTATGAAGCGGCGGGACATACGCCCCTCGCTGAGTGTTGCTAGTGAAACGATAAACGGAGGGAAAATGAGATACCATGTCAAACCAGGCCTGGTCTTAAGGTTGAGCGCTATAGTAGTCGCGGGGTTGGCGATCATCCTCACAGGCGAAACCGATGCTGCACGATACACATACCAGAACACCATAATACCTGAAAATTCAATAACCAAGCTAGACCCCCAGACCTACGTATTCCTCACAGAGTACGGGAAGCAGCTAAAAAGTCTGAGTTCCGCTTACAGGGTGGATTGGCGGCTTGCCCTCGCAGTGCTTCGACAGGAATCGTCATTTGATCCTGAAGCGGTATCCGATGCAGGTGCTGAAGGGTTCATGCAAATCATGCCTGTGACCGGTGACTATATAGCTTCTCTATATAATATCACAGATATCTCTAATCCGGTCACCAATATCAAATTGGGCGTCATCCACCTGCACGATCTTCTGCATGATTTTTCCGATTCTAGTCCAAAGAATCGACTTCAATTGGCAGTTGCCGCTTACAATTGCGGCCTGACGCGCGTACAGGATGCCCAAACTGTAGCAAAGTTCCTCGGCGATTCACCTAACCAATGGAGTTCCATCAAGGCAACGCTCCCACTGCTATCCTTTAGGTACTCGCCACTTCATGCACATATCTGGTCCGCCGGGAGACCTACCGGAGGATATTTCGGCGGTTCTCATGAAACGATAAGTTATGTTGAAAATGTGATGAGGTATTACAATATTTATCGAAATGCCCTGCAAAGGTAATGAAAATAGATTTCCCCTGTAGTGGGCGGCAATCCAGGCATTTCTGGATTGCCGCTTTTTTTTCAATCCTGATTATAGGATCTACATCCGCAGTTCAGGCGCAAGCTCCTCCCAGATGGGATGTCAGCATATTTAGAAGCATAAACGATGCTCGATCTCCATTTCTTAACACAACCGTGGGAATCAGCGACTATGCGGTTATCCCCATTGCTTTTGGAACCCCGTTCGCCGTTGCCGGAGTCGGACTGTCAGACGGAAACGCAAATACTTTTGACACCGGTGCCATTATCGGCCTCTCAGAAGCCTTGGCTTATGTAATCTACTATCCTGTTAAGAACTACATTGTGAAGCGGAAGCGACCCTATGTAACTCTAACCGGAGTTCACGTGATGCACCGCGAGACCGCGGACCAGTACTCGATGCCGTCAGGTCATACTACTGCGGCGTTCGCGATTGCGACTGCGTTGACATTCCGATACCCGAAGCCTTACGTCTACATACCCGCCTATGCTTGGGCAGCCTTTGTCGGATACGGAAGAATCTATCTTGGCCTCCACTATCCTAGTGACGTACTGGCTGGTGCTGTTCTCGGGACTGCTTCTGCATTTGCCATTCACTTGCTCAGTCCGGAAATCATCAAGCTCAGAAAGCAAATTCTGGGCAGGGACCTCGGAATACATCTCGCGGCGTCTCCTTGCTCAGTCAGCCTCAGCGTAAATTTCTGAGATTATGGGCTTGCGACGAAGCGGTATTGCACTTGTTGTTAGCTACGTCCTAATCTGCGTCATCTGGGGGACAACGTGGCTTGCTATAAAAGTTTCGATCTTCACGGTACCTCCGTTCCTCAGCGCCGGCATAAGATTCTCTCTTGCAAGTCTAATAATTCTCGCGGTCCTCAAAGTCAGAAAATACAAGTATCGTTTTGATTTGAAGGAGATAGTATTTCTGCTTCTCATCGGACTTGGATCGTTCAGCGTTCCTTATGGATTGGTCTACTGGGCAGAAGGAAGAGTGACCTCTGGTCTGACGGCTATCACTTTCGCGGTGATGCCATTCTTCGCAGCGATTCTATCCAGGATATACTTGAAGACGAATGACTTGTCACCATCCAAGATTCTCGGTATTGCTATCGGCTTTGCCGGACTCACTGTGATTTTCTGGAATGACCTTGATATCGGTTCTCTCGGAACAGTCGAAGGCATACTGGCAGTTGTTCTAAGCGCAATTCTGAATGCAGTGGTGGTGGTTGCCGTAAAGAAGTACGGACGGGAGATCGATCCGATTTACATAAATTTGATACCGATGGCGCTTGGAGCAATTACTCTCCTTTCGACGAGCTTCTTTGTCGAAGATTGGAGAGGTGTGGAGTTCAATCTTGCCACGATAGTAGCAATAGTCTACCTGGCCGCATTTGGATCAGCCTTAGCCTTTGCTCTCTATTACTACCTCCTGAAACACATCAGTGTGGTATTGTTATCGATGACCTCGATTGTTACCCCGGTGATTGCCCTTTTTTCCGGTGCAATCTTCTTGCAGGAGAAATTCCCGCCGGGAACTCTGTTCGGCTCGGCTCTGATATTAGGAGGCATACTCCTGATGAATATTTTCGGTGAAAGAGAACAAGTTGCTGCGGCAAGTGAAACAAGAACAGAGGATGTCTCCTCATAGTGAATGAAGCTTTGATATATCCTTTGCGCCTGGATCCAGTTTTTTCCAAATGCGCTCATCAGAAAAGCAAGTCAGGGAACCGTGGCGGTTCACGAAATACTAAGAAACCCGGACATTCCAGTTGGCATCCGTACGATGTGCCTGATGGTAACCTGTTTGTGAACCCGACGAATGCGTTCTACCATCTATCGCCTGAGTTTCATGGCGTCATGGAGATAACCGTCAAACCCGATCTGGTGTGCCCCCTCGACCATGAAGGTCTCAGTGCACATTTGGATCACCCTCTTGTTGATTCACCAGGATACCGGACGGAGTCGCTCAAATTGGAATCTCTACCTTGCTCCATCGTCTTTGATCCTCAGAACCGGCTCCTGTCGGAAGTTGTTCCGTGGCCGGGATGGAGCCGTACTAAGGAATCAAATATTTGAAAATTGTTACGACGCGATCAAGTTTGGATTTTCCGTCTTTAAGACATACCTTAAGCGTTTGTTAGCAGGCTGTTCATGAAACGCGAATTTATAGAAGTTTCAAAAGATTCCGGCGGGGTCGACTTCAAGAAAGTGAAGGTGGTTGTGATAACCACCGTGATGCTCTCTTTCATTTCGTATTGGAGAGCCACAGCTGTCGTCGTGGCGGACCTGGGCTCCAGTGCTTTCTACGCATTAGGCATCGCGGAGAAAGCAGTTGGACCGTCGGCACCATGGTTCATTCTTTTCGTGATGCTCTTCGCGTACGGGATACGGGCGGTATACATGGAGTCTTCGAGCATGTTTGTCCGGGGCGGGAGCTACAGAGTCGTAAGAAAAACGCTCGGGAGCGGATTCGCCAAGGTCGCTGTTTCGGCATTGGTTTTCGACTACCTACTCACGGCGCCGATCAGCGCAGTCTCGGCAGGACAATATTTCGAGGGATTGTTGGATTCAATCCTGCATGCACTCGGCATGAACGTGCAGCTTCCCGGCAACGTGATCGCCGTTGGAGCCGCGGTCTTGATCGAGTTGTACTTCTGGCGGAACAACATCGTAGGTATTGAGGAGTCGAGCGAGAAAGCGCTCAGAATTTTCCAGGTTACTTTAATCTTAGCGACAATCTTGTTTGTGTGGTCGATCGTGTCGATTATCATCAAGGGATCAAAACTCCCTCCGTTTACGGTTGAACTTTCACCTGATGCACTCGGGTGGCTGAAAGGTGTCGACTGGCTCAAGACTATTGGCTTCATCGGCGTCATTATCGGTATGGGCCATTCTGTCCTTGCTGTTAGCGGCGAAGAAACGCTGGCTCAGGTATACAGGGAGATCGAATCGCCAAAGCTCAATAATCTGAAGAAGACAGCTTTCATAATGTTTGTCTTCAGCTTGGTCTTCACCGGTCTAAACTCATTGTTTGCCGCGATGCTGATCCCGCAAAGCGAGCTTCTGGGAAACTATAACGATAACGCGCTCAGCGGGCAAGCGATGAACCTTGTCGGCCCTCACGTGGCACTGCTTACCCTTCAAGCATTCGTCGTCATTGTCGGCTTCTTGATACTTGCGGGGGCAGTCAATACCTCCATTATCGGTGCGAACAGCGTGTTGAACCGTGTTGCCGAAGACGGTGTACTTCATGAATGGTTCAGAAAGCCTCACAGCCGCTTCGGCACATCTTACCGAATTATCAACATGTTAGCCATTATTCAGCTGCTAATGATCATCGGAAGCAGAGGAAATGTCTTTCTCCTTGGTGAAGCCTATGCATTCGGAGTGGTATGGACGTTCATCATGACTTCGTTTTCAATACTTGTTCTGCGGTACAAGGACAAGTCGCTGCGTGAATGGAGAGTCCCGCCGAATATTGCAATTGGCAAATATGACGTTCCCATCGGGTTGGTTTTTGTGTTTCTTGTCCTCTTCGCTCTCGGGTTCATAAACCTCTTTACAAAACCCATAGCCACGGAAGGAGGGGTGACTTTTACAATTGTCCTTTCTCTCATATTTGTTTTCTCCGAGCGTGCTAACAGGAAGAGACACGAAGGGCAGGGTATGGACTTGGAGAAATTCAATGTCTTTGCACAGGATAGCCTGACCGCAGAAGCTATAGGATGCAGGCACAGCAAGAGGAAACTTGTTGCTGTAAGGGCTCCGAACCGTCTGAACCACCTTCAGAGATGTCTCGAGGAAAACGATCCGGATGACGTCGACATAATAGTCATGACTGCGAAGATTATCCCGGGACAGAGCACAATTGTGCGGCAAACTATCGACCTCCCTGAAGAAGAGGTATTCAGCGAGGTAGTGAAGATGGCTGAGAAGCAGGGAAAGAAGATCTTGCCGATTGTCGTCCCGACGAATAATCCAGCTTATGCAATTGCCCACACAACTGTTCAGCTAGGCGCCGAGGAGATTTTCCTCGGAAGCTCTGAGCGCTACCCCGTCGAGTACCAGATGCAGCAGTTCGCATTGTATTGGGGGATGGCCGAAGCCGCTGAGAACCACCATGTGGCGATTAGAACAATCGGTCCGACCGGAGAAATGAAACTAGACATTTAGTCTTCGCATGTGTAAGCGCTACGGGTTGGTACGCTCTGGGCGATCGTTGAAATGTACGCCTGCAGTCACCGGCTCGCTGCAAGCAGTATCGTATCGTGCTGGCCGCCCGTCTCAACGGATGGCTAAAGTGCATCGGGGTTTGCTTTTTACGGTGCCGTTCTCCATATTCCACTTGGTAATTAAAGCACTTGAGAGTTTAGAAACGGCCGTGCCCACCCCACACGACCTGACGATTTTTTAATCATCACTAACTTTTTGACGACGAAATGATCATGGAAGAAAGATCGTTCCGTAAGAACGTTGCTTTCATTGGTACCGGCTTAATGGGAAAACCCATGGCACTTAATATCCTTAGGCATGGTTTCCCGCTGACTGTGTACAATCGTTCACGGAAGAAGGCCTCGGAGCTTGTTGAGCAAGGGGCAAGGCTGGCGGAGACTCCGTTTGACGCTGCCAGGACCGCAGATGTTATTATTACCATGGTCTCGAATATTGAGGCCGTCAGCAGCCTACTTTCCGGAGAGCACGGTATGATGGGTGCCCTCGGCAAAGAAAAAATATATATCAACATGAGTACCATCACTCCGGAGTCCTCTCGTGAGTTTGCGCGAAGTGTCGAAGAGACCGGAGCGAGGATGCTGGAAGCGCCGGTGATCGGTACGACCACGGTGGCAGAAAAGGGAGAACTCACTATCCTTGCCGGCGGAGATCCGCGCATACTGGACGAAGTCAGAGAAATCCTTCAACCTATGGGCAAATTCATCTTCCACGTCGGTGATTTCGGATCCGCTTGCGGGATGAAGCTGGTGGTTAACCACTTCATCGCAGGGATGATAGCTTTGCTCGCGGAAGGTCTTGAACTCTCGGACAAACTCGGCATCGACCGTTCCGTCTTCTCGAATGTCGTGAACACCAGTGCAGTTAAATCTCCAGTCTACGAAATTCGCGCTCCGAAGATGATGACCGGGGACTACGCGCCGCAGTTCCCTCTGAAACTCATGATAAAGGATCTGAATTATATCACCCAGACCGCGGAGAAGATCGGCGTGACTATGCCGGTACACTCGCTGGTTAGAAATCTTTATTCACTCACCGCAAATTATGGTCACAATGAGGAAGATTTTGCGGTCATCTACGAGCTATTGAAACATGAATCAAAAAGAGAAAATCCGTAAAACCATCCTGAAAATTCGCGAAGACCTCGGCGAAGAAGAAGCGGTGCAAAGAAGCAAGAGTGTTCTCACGCAGCTTGAGAATCTTCCCGAATACAGAAATGCGGGGCTTGTCCACACATACGTGTCATCCAAACCCAATGAGGTCGACACGATGATGATGATAGCGAGATCGTTCGCACGCGGAAAAAGAATTGCCGTCCCGGTGATTTTGGAGAAGAAGGAGAGAAAGATCGGTACCTCCGAACTTATGAATATTGGAGACCTCACCGACGGACCGTTCGATATCAAGGAGCCGAAGGTTTTTTCTGCAATCCCTCTCGAAGAGGTAGATTTGTTCATCGTTCCGGTTATTGCGGCTGACAGATCGGGGAACAGGATTGGTTGGGGCTTCGGATACTACGACAGTTTCCTTCAGTCTCAGCAGAAACCAATCGTTGCATTGGCATATAATTTTCAGATAATCGACAAAATCGAACCGAATGATACAGATATTAAAGTCGATTATATTATTTCAGAAAATGAGATAATAAGAACTAAAGCCAGGAGTTGACCGAAAAAGGTCTGCACAATCCATGATGGAAGAGCACAAAACCACGTCGGGGAGTCAGGGACGGAAGCTATACAAATCCTCCACGGACAGGATTATCGACGGAGTGTGCGGAGGGATCGCAGAGTACTTCGGCGTCGATGCAAGTGTTGTGCGACTTATCGTCATCGCTTTGTCGATCTTCAGCATCGGGGCCGGAATCCTTTTTTACATAATCGCTATGCTCGTGATCCCGATGGAACCAATTCACCTGGGAGACGAAGTCTTGCCGGCAGGACAAAGAAGGGTTTCTGGCGGAGGCGGTACACTCGCGTTGGTATCGGGAATAATAATCGTTATCATTGGGCTCACGCTACTGTTCGATTATTACTCTGTGTTTTCTGTTACTACTATGTGGCATTATTTCGGCAGACTTGCACTGCCTGTCGTGTTCATCTTGATCGGCGGTGCATTGCTGCTTGGGAGGGAAAGCAAAAAGACGGAGCCTATCTCGCAACCGGAAGCAAATCCGGAACCCGGGACCTTCGGAGAGATTCATAACGAAGGCACTTATGCAGGAGTGGAGAAGAAAAGGTTGACCAGGTCCGGTAAGGACAAGAAGATTGCCGGCGTCTGCGGCGGCTTGGCGGATTATATGGATGTCGATCCGACAATCGTCAGACTCGTGTTCGTTCTTCTTGCATTCGCTTCTTTCGGACTGGCCGTGATTCTCTATGTTGTAAGTGCTTTTGTAATTCCGAAGGAGGTTGCTCGATGAGCGAGAATTCAGATCGCGGCAAACATGTTGGTACATTTATTCTTGGAATGTTGCTCCTCGTGCTTGGAGTGTTGCTCCTCATGAGCAGAGCCGGAGTTTTCAACTTCAATCTAACGCGGATGGGCGCTATCGCCGTCGCGGCCGCAGGCGCTTATGCTTCAGTATCGGCATTTGCGTCTTCAAATCAAAGAAGACTATTTTGGGGATCGGTTGTATTTCTTGTGGGTCTTTTGCTGTTGTTGGTCTCATACCATTTTATCCCGGATTCCTGGAACAGGCTATGGCCTTCGGCAATGATTATCCCTGGTCTGGCTTTTCTCATGCTCTTCTTCTCCAATCCCAGGGAGTTTGCTCTCCTTGTAATTGCCGCACTCTTCGTCGCAGGGGGCTGGGCGAGTTTGCTTACAGTGAAGGGAGATTTTCAATTCAGTGACAGTATCCTTGGGACCCTACGGATCGCAATCCCCGTAATTGTTGTCATTGCAGGCTTATACCTGATCTGGAAAAATTTCCTGAGAAGTCAGGCTTAAGATAAAAGTACTGTAAGTCGATCAGGCTGGTCGACTTACCTTTGGGTCGACCACAAGGATAGTCGACCCCGGTCAGCAGGCATCCTGCAAAAGGGAGTGTGCGAATATGCAGCAATCCTTATTGAGCGAGTCCGACAAACCTACAAGGACTCATTTCGAAATTCTCTTGATGAGCTGGGCAGGGTGGGTGTTCGACTTCTACGACCTGATCCTATTTACTTTTCTTCTGATCCCGATTGGTGCAGAGCTCAAGCTTTCAAGAGTCGAGTTATCCTATATCCTCGGCTCGTCGTTGGCCGCCACTGCCTTAGGGGGTGTGATATTCGGCGTCCTCTCTGATAGGCTCGGCCGGAAAAGTGTGCTCCAGTCCACAATATTGACCTACAGCATCGGTTCATTTCTAAGCGGACTGGCTCCGAATCTCTGGGTGCTGGTTATCTTCAGAGTCATCACCGGTTTGGGGGTTGGCGGGGAATGGGCGACAGGACAAACTTATGTCGGAGAGACATTTCCTCCGAAGGCCAGGGGAAGATATGCTGCGATCATGCAGACCGGAGCTCCGTTTGGGATAGTCCTTGCCACATTGGTTGGGGGTTTCTTGGAAGGCTCGATAGGCTGGCGCGCGTGTTTCTTCATATCGGTTTTGCCGGCATTGCTGGTTACTTTCATAAGACGGAGACTACCAGAGTCGGACGTCTGGCTGAGCAGGAAGACCATCATTTCCAGGGAAGGCTTCAAAGCGGGTGCAGTGGAACAGGAAGGAAGGAACAAATTCTTGCTCTTGTTCTCGACAGAATACAGACGCCTTTTCATACAGTCGCTCATTCTCGCAATCTTCGACATGTCCGCATACTGGTTCACTTACTCGTGGCTGCCCGGCTATCTCCACGAGCAAAGAAATTTCCCGATGGTGAAATCCGCCATCTGGATGCTTGTGACGCAGTTCGGAGGATTGCTGGGCTACCTCTCGTTCGGCTTCGTGGCAGACAGACTCGGACGCCGGCCGGCATATTCAATTTATTCAGTTATCATGGCTGTGGCGCTTGTGATGATTACTTTGATGTGGGGTGTAGTTGCCGTCTATCCTCCTGTTATTCTCTCGTTCATGTTCCTTGTCGGTTTCGGCACAGGCATGTTCAGTGGTTACGGCCCTCTCTTCAGCGAGCTTTACCCGACTGCCATTCGGAACACTGCCATGGGGTCTGCCTTCAACCTTGCGCGCGGAGTACAATTTCTTACTCCGGTCATCATAGCCGTGATCGCAGAGAAATACGGACTCAGCGGTGGAATTTCCCTGGCTGCTCTCTTCGCGCTTCTCACCGGTATTTGGATCTGGACTTTCCCTGAGACCAAGGGACAAAAGTTGAAGATCGTCGAGGGACAGTAACCGGCTTCATTCTTTGTGTCCAGTTCCTGACTTGAAACGATTCACTCTGTAGATTTCCCGCTTTGTCGGCGGGTCCCACGCGGGACGCGGTCTTTTTCGGAATTTCCAAGTGGTGGTTGTGCGCTCAATAAGCAGCTCATTGCAGCGAAAGATCCCCTACCATTTTATTCCCATCCGTCGTCTCGGCACCATTTCTCTCAGCTGATCATGTATCCTACGATTCCTTTTTCATTCTTGAAAGAGACCATCATTTAGGTTTATATTTTACGGAGGTTTTTAATGGTCCTGTCGAATAGCGGCGCTGATCAAACAGTGGAAGAACCAGTTGAAGTTGAGAGTACCATCACCAAGGTGCAGACTCCAGCCAGAGTGATCCTCTTCAACGATGACTGGCACACTTTCGATGAAGTGATCGGCCAGTTGATTAAAGCACTGGGTTGTGATACAACGAAAGCCGAGAGCATTACCTATGAGGTGCACACGGCCGGCAAAGCACTAGTCTACGAAGGGCCGATGTCGGATTGCCTTAGAATAAACGGAGTCCTTGAGGAGATTGGTTTGATAACGCAGATAGAAGTGTAATTGATGACCTCCAGCGAAGTTCGAAATAGTTTTGTGGAATTTTTTGAAAACCGCGGTCACCGGTTTGTTCCGAGTTCGCCTGTTGTGCCGTATGATGACCCGACGCTCTTGTTTGCGAATGCCGGCATGAACCAGTTCAAGGATGTTTTTCTCGGCAAAGGGGCCCGTGATTATGGCCGTGCGGTGAACTACCAGAAATGTATTCGCGTGAGCGGGAAGCATAACGACC
>JAKASW010000088.1 GCA_021818875.1 Bacteroidota bacterium | reverse complement strand
CTCCCCGACAAAGAACGGGCTCTCTTTCACATAAATGCAGAGTCAGAAGACAGACTTCAGGCCCAGTTTATCGCGGACCACTTCGAGGACAAAATAGTCACGTGGTTAAATGATTGGGCTGCCGGCGACAGGCGGGGAAAGACGTGAACGTTGACTTACGGCCTCCGGCTTGGCAGCCCTGACAGTCGTCTGCCGACCGACAGTATGTTTCCCATCAAGAGTTTTTAGAACGAAACGGAGAAAATCTGAATATGAAAATTAGTGATATACTTCAAGACGAATTTGTGTCCACTAAGCTTCCGGGAAAAACCAAGGACGAAGTCTTGAACTCAATAATTGAACTGTTAAAGAACTCCAAGAAAATCAAAGACCTGGGAAAAGTCCGTGATGCAATTTTCGAACGGGAGAAAATAATGTCTACGGGGGTCGGGAAGGGTTTTGCAATTCCCCATGGTAAGACGGACGCGGTAAGCGACATCGTTGCGGCGTTCGCCGTGACAAGCGAGCCGGTGGATTTCCAATCCCTCGACGGAGAGCCCGTTCGCTTGTTGTTCCTGCTCGTGGGAAGAGACAACATGGTCGGCCCGCACATCAAACTGTTAAGCAGGATTTCCAGGCTGATGAACAAGGATGAATTTCGGAAGAAACTTATTACTGCTAAGAGCTCGTCCGAGATCGTCCAGTTCTTTAAGGAAGAAGAAATAAGCTATTTCGATATCTGAAAACCATGGCAAAGAGAAGACCTCCCAAAGTCCAGCGCGGCGATTCGTCGGTCGAGTTCAAGCTCCTTGTTGAGCCGTTTGAAGATTCGCTTTCCAGACGCTCTGGAGTAGCTTTTCTGTTCCGTACTTCGGAAGAGTTTCAGAACTTCCCGTATGAACTTGTGGTAGAAAGCAGGCAGGACGGGAGCAAATTGTTCTTCGATATTACGGGCCTGCGGACACCGATCTCTGACTTCCCGCGCCCGGGCCCGGCGATGTGCGTTTGCGAGATAGAAAACCTGGGCAGAGGAAACTATACTATAGTCGTGGATCGCCGCGGCAAACAAGTAAACCAATTCAGGATCTCTGTAAACAAAGGAGTGAAACTGCTTCGTTCGACGAATCAACGGAAATTCATCGACATTTTCACCGATCGGAATAAGTGGGCACTTCTGGAAGGATAGCCTGATTGCTGAGCAGAGTGCTGAGTGATACAGTTGTGCCGGTACTGTTCAAGATCGGCCCCTTCGATGTTTATAGCTACGGATTGATGATGGGTATAGGAATTATCGTCGCCAACTATGTTCTCGTCAAAGAATTTGAAAGAAGGAAACTCGGCGCCGACCTTGCCACACAGATAACGATCCTGGCGGTGATCTTCGGAATTGCGGGATCAAAGATACTTTCGCTGATCGAAAACTGGGGAGATTTCTTACGGGATCCGCTGGGTATGGCTCTTTCACCGGGCGGACTAACATGGTACGGTGGATTCCTCCTTGCGACAATCGCAATTGCGCTGGCGATAAGAAGAAGGGGATTCAATTTTCTGAAGGTTGCCGACGCAATTGCACCTGCCCTAATTCTCGGTTACGGAGTTGCTCGACTCGGCTGTCATTTTTCAGGCGACGGCGACTATGGAATGCCGACGACACTGCCATGGGGTGTAAATTATTCCAACGGCATAGTGCCACCTTCAATTGCTTTCAAGAATTTTGCCGATATCTTCGGCATATACCCGGGTGGAGCAGTCCCCAACGATGCACTCCTTCACCCGACTCCGATTTATGAATTCATCACAGGCATTCTCATTTTCCTCATCCTGTGGAAATTCAGGAAGAGACTCAAAGTGGCGGGGCAACTCTTTATGCTTTATCTCATACTTGCTGGAACCGAGAGGCTGCTTATCGAGTTACTTAGGTTGAATCCAAGAATCGCCTTCGGTCTAAGTGAGGCCCAGCTTATTGCGATCCCTTTGGTTTTGATCGGAATGTTTGGTATCGTCAATCTTAAACAAACACCTCAAGTGATTAAATCATGACAAAAGTCCTTTTATATAGAAAAGAAGGTTGTTCTCTTTGTGACGAAGCAGAGAGAATTCTTGAGCGACTCAAGAAAGATAGCAGGTTTTTCCTGGAAAGGATCACCCTCGAACCGAACACAGATTTGTTCGAACGGTTCGGTGACAAGGTTCCCGTTGTCTTCATCAACGAGAAATTGCTGTTCGAGTTCAAGCTGGACGAACGTGCATTCCTCAAAAAGCTCAGCGAAGCGGATTAGGCCGTTGACAGACGGACGGATCATCGGACGAAACGCTGTCACGGAAGCCCTCAAGACCGGGGCAGATATTTCCAAGATTTATGTTCATTACTCGGCGCGGGGCAACGGAATCAACGATATATTTTCGCTTGCAAAACGAAGTGGCGTCCCGATTTCGCGGGTCGACTCGAAACAATTTGCCGAACTCACTGCCGGCATGCATGCCGATGAGTCCGCTCAAGGCGTTGTCGCTACGATAAGCAAAGTGAAATTCGAGGAGCTTGAAACAATTCTCGAAGCGGCATCCGGAAAGCAGTATCCGCTGATCCTTATACTCGATCATATCATGGACCCACAAAACTTCGGAGCGATCCTGCGAAGTGCAGCCTTCTTTCATGTCGATGGAATTATCGTCTCGAAGCAAGACCAGGCACCCGTGAGCGAAACCGTCGCCAAAGCATCGGCCGGCGGATTGTTCCATGTCAGGATCGCGAGGGAGGCGAACCTTCACCAGGTAGCAAGGCTCCTGAAAGAAAGGGGTTATTGGATTGCCACGAGTGCAGCAGACGCGCCTCTAATGATCACCGAGGTCGACTTCAGGATGCCGATCGCCGTGATCATCGGCAATGAAGGAAGCGGCGTGAGGAAAATCCTGAGAGAAAAATCAGATATTACTTTCTCAATTCCCCGTTCCGGGAGGATAGACTCGCTGAATGTCTCGGTTGCGACGGGAATAATCTGCTATGAGATCCAGCGCCAACGAAGCGAGATGACAGGCGACCCCGGTCCTTCAAGTTTGACTCAGATTGATGGCCAACTTCCGCACATGAAATTTTCGGGGACACAGCAATGAAAAGATTGTCGGCAAATATCGACCACGTTGCAACTATGCGTCAGGCACGCGGAGAAAGAGAACCTGATCCCGTCGCGGCTGCAGTAATCGCGGAGATTGCGGGAGTGAGCGGGATCGTGGCACACCTGCGCGAAGACAGGCGGCACATCAACGACAATGACATTTATCTCCTGAGAAAGGTCATAAAGACCAAACTTGATCTCGAAATGGCCGCAACTGACGAGATCGTGAGGATTGCTCTGGATGTGGTACCCGAACTCGTTACACTGGTACCGGAACGGAGGCAGGAATTAACGACGGAGGGCGGCCTGAACGTCGTCGCCGAACGCGCACGGCTCACAAAAGTCGTGAAGCAGTTTCATGAGAAGAACATCATGGTCAGCATGTTTGTCGCACCGGATGAAAACCAAATCAAGGCTTCCAGGGAAACGGAAGCTGACTTCGTTGAATTGCATACGGGGGAATATGCAAACGCGATCGGAAGCGAGGCTGAGGTCCAACTCGCACGGCTGAAGACCGCTGCGAAATTTGCAGCAGGGTTGGGATTGAAGATCAATGCCGGGCATGGTTTGAATTACAGGAACTTGAAGCCCGTGGCGATGATCAAAGAGATTGAAGAGCTCAGCATTGGTCATGCCCTCATTTCGCATGCGATATTCGTAGGCCTGGATCGGGCGGTTAAAGAGTTGATGCAGATTCTTCAGGAGACCGGAGAATGACGACCAAAAAATCTACCCAGTCTATCCATGGGAGAAGAGACAAGCTTTATCGCGGAGCGAACTTCCCGATCTATGCTAGCACCACTTTTGCAGTCGAAACAAGCGATGACTATTACAGATATGTCTCCGGCGATGATGAAGAATTTTACATGTATTCCCGGTACTCGAACCCGACGGTGAGGAACGTCGAGGAGAAACTTGCCGCACTCGAAAACGGTGAGGATGCAATTCTCTTTTCGAGCGGCATGGCGGCCATAACCACCACCTTGCTTGCGTTTCTCCGTCATGGGGATACAGTCGTCGCTCAGCGGAGACTTTACGGAATGGCGTACCGGTTTCTTCGGGATTTCATTCCTAAACTCGGCATAAGAACTCATTTCCTGGACGAGAGAGACCTGTACGAAGTGCACAAGAAATTCCCCGAAGCAAAAGTTGTCTATTTCGAAACTCCGATAAACCCGACTACAGAGTGTGTCTCGATCGAGAAAGTAGTGAAGTCGGCGCGAAAGATTGCGGCACTAACAATCATGGATAACACTTTTGCCTCGCCGATAAATCAGAACCCTCTTGATCTCGGTGTAGACATCGTGGTACACAGTGCAACAAAATATATCGGCGGACATAGCGACGTCATGGCCGGGGCGGCTGTGTCATCCACAAAGAGCATAAAAGCGATCCGGGATGCCATGAAGGCATTCGGCGGATGCATAAATCCCATCGACGCGCATCTATTGGACCGGAGCATCAAAACGCTTCAGGTAAGAGTCGACCGGCAAAACCAGACCGCACAGCGTCTTGCGGAGTTTTTCTTGCGGCAGAGTAAGGTTTTGAGAGTCTTTTACCCCGGCGTTCCCTCCTCGCGAAGCTACAAAGTTGCAAGGAGACAGATGGATGGATTTGGCGGGATGCTCTGCATCGAAATGAAAAGCCTGGAGACGGCAAAGAAATTCTGTGACAGCCTCAAGGTGGCTCTTAACGCCACGAGCCTCGGAGGCGTCGAGACTCTCGTAAGCATTCCGGTACTCACCAGTCACATAAAGATGAGCGACGAAGAGCTTCACGCAGCAAAGGTGACCGAGGGGATGGTGAGAATCTCGGTCGGACTCGAGGATGTCGATGATCTAATCGGGGATTTTAAAGACGCCCTGGATGCGGTGTGAAATGAGTCGCGACCTTATCATTTCAAATTCCCCCTCAGGTTCAGATGCATTCTGACGGCGCTTGCGTAATTCGCTCCGAAGATACCAAGCCGGCTCGCTGAGCCCCCAAAAGCTTTCAAGGTTCGCTCTGCTGCTTTAAAGTATTCCCCATTTTCCGTAATCGAAAAGAGTCTGTCGAGCATTATTGCGGCTGCGGAATTTCCCGATGGAGTCGGTGAATCTTCAATCGGCTTCCTTTGGCTCTTCAATGCTCCGACTCCAGCTTGATCTGAGGCGCGATCGTAAAAGCCGCCGGCAGATTTGTCTTCAAATCTCCCGAAAAGCGTTGCGGCGATCCGTTCTGCAAAATCCAAGTAGCGATCATTTCTTGTCACGTCGAAGAGATCCAGCAGAGCCAGGCCGAAATATGCGTGGTCTTCGAGCAGTCCATGACCACCGCCGGCGTTCGCGGAAAAAGAATGAGAGACTCTCCCGGAAGAATCCACCATATGGTCAAGAATAAATTCCGCAGCTTTCCCGGCACTTTCTGTTAACTTTCTTTCTTTGAGAGACAATGATGCGGCAACGAGGCCGCTAATCGCCAGGCCGTTACGATCGGCAAAAACAGTTCTGTCTACGAAGGGGGAATTTCTCTTTCGTCGGGCATCGAGGAGCTTCTTCTTCGCTGACGACAATAGCTGCGCGCATTTATCCCCAGGGATTCCGAGACCGCTGCCGGCTTCGTTTTCATTCATTGCGATCCTGAGGACGTTTCGTTCAGGGAGATCCGGAGTGTCATTCGGGCTCTCTCTTAGATCGAAATAATTCTCAACGAGCGCGAACTCTTCCCGACTGAGAATCGATTCTACCTCTTTCTTGGTCCAGGTCCAATAGCTTCCATCATCACGTGGACTCACACCTGCGTGCCGAGACAAATTCTCGCCTTGAGACAATTCGAGGTTTGCATTTCGGTGTGCAGGCACATCCGCATCCTGGTGCGCGTAAAATCCTCCCGATTCAGACTGCATTTCCTCGATAAGCCAGTTTGCAGTGGCTGAAGCAACTCCGACGTAATCTGTTTTATGGGACTCCTCTGAAAACTCTGAATAGACTTTGAGCAGCAGAGCATTGTCGTACAGCATCTTCTCGAAATGCGGCACGTGCCAGTATCGGTCCACCGAATATCTGTGAAAGCCGCCCCCAATCTGGTCGAAGACACCACCCCTGGAAATACCGTCAAGCGTCAGCTCAATCATCTTCCGGATCGTTGGATCCTTGAGCCGCCTATTCTCCAGCGTGAGGAGATCCAGCAAACAGGGGTTGAAGAATTTCGGCCCGCTCCCAAATCCACCGAACTTATCATCAAGCCGGCGCCTTGCGTCGGAAATGACTCTTTCGATGATTTCCTCGCCGATCTCTCCACTTTGAATTATACTGGTTTCATACTCGTTCAATTGTCGAAAAAGCTCGGCTGCACTTCTCAGGACCTCTGAGCGTTTCTTTGAATAGATATCGGCAATCTGCGGCAGCAAACTGAGGAGACCGGGTCGCCCGTTTGCATCGTTCTTCGAAAAATATGTACCACCATAGAACACTTTACCTTCGGAAGTCAGAAACCCCGTCAAGGGCCAACCACCGGCTCCAGTCAATGCCCCAATCGCATCCTGGTACCTTGCATCGACATCAGGCATCTGATCTCGATCCACTTTGACCGCCACGAAGTGTTCATTTATGATTCTTGCAACCTGGACATCGCTGTAGGATTCTTCATCCATCACATGGCACCAATGACACCAAACGGCTCCTATGTCGAGAAGAAGCGGTCGATCCATCTCCGATGCGAGCTTGAATACTTCTTCCGAATACAATTGCCAGTGCACAGGCTGGCAGGATGCTTCCTTCAAGTACGGACTATCACTTTGCCCAAGATTATTTGTCAGTTCCATCAACCTTCCCGAACAATTCTATTGAGCAGAAAATCCCCAACTCTATCATCTACTGCGCAGTTCCTATTCGTGCTTGTCGTCGGCTGGAAAACCAGAAGATAAGCATCCCGGCTAACACGAACGCAGCCGATCCACCGAGAGTCTTGATGAAAAACAACGACGGGTTTCCGCCGGCTTGTGGTGGAAAGAGTGCGAGGACTATTGCGGTGACCGTCGTGATGCCTCCAACAGCAGAAGCGAACGCCTTGAGTAGATGCTTCCCTTTTGCGTCTTTCCTCGATTCACGATAAAGATCCCGGGCGGATGCAAGAAATATATAGATATACGGAATAAAGTAAACTATAATCGTGGCATCAACCAGCACCAGGTACGCTTGCTCGGCACTGGCGCCGATGAAGCTCATCAGCAGAAATACTGATGCGATGACACCCTGGAAAATTATTGCCACGTGAGGGGTCTTCCATTTTGGATGAATCTTTGCAAAGCTCTTGGGCAGATAGCTGTCAATTCCAGTTACGAACAATATCCTTGCACTTCCTGCCAGCCATGCTCCGGCTCCTCCAATGCCGGCGAGAGTTATCAGCAGTGCGCTGACGCTGGTCAGACCTCTGACACCTACTTTCATTCCCAGCGCTTGAATTGACTGAACCAGTCCAGTGACTAAATTTACATTCTTAGAGGAGAGTCCGACTAGCAACGATATGGTTCCAACCAGATAAACGAGCACGATACCGATGCCCGACAGGTATGTCGCTTTCGGAATTGTCTTCTCCGAATCCACAATCTCGCCGGACATCACTGCAGCAAGCTCCAGCCCTGCAAGCGCAAAGCACATCGATGACCAGAATGAGAGCGTACCATAATCTAGTTTGTCGGGGATGATGTCTGCCGGAGTAAAATGTGTTTCTGATTTCCCAAGGAAGAATATGACCGCCGCAAGCGCGGCGATGAAAAGTATCGGCAGGAAAGTCCCCACTGCCCCCACATTCTGGACCCATTTCCCGATCTTCACTCCAACCACATTGAAACCAATTGCTATCCACAATAGGCCAAGGCTCATGATAGCGATGAACACCTTGTCAGACGCAAGCCATGAGGATCCCGGTAAAATAAACGCTGCAATCGCAGACACCGAAATCAGGAGCGAGGGATAGTACACCAGGTTATTTGCCCAATAGCACCAGCCCGCGACGAAACCGTGAAAATTCCCAAACTCAATTTTTGCCCACTCGTACACCCCACCCTCAACCGGGTACTTCCTGCTGAGGTGGATCACCGCGACAGCTTGCGGAATAAAGAATAGAACAAGCGCGAGCAGCCACAGCGAGATAGAACTGGGACCGGTCGCAGCGGCAAGTGAAATCCAGCGAATACCGACTATCGCCACTATGTTGAACAGCACCACATCCCTGACTTTGAGTGCGCGGACGAGATTTGTCATGAGATCACTATCGCTCGGTCATGTCTTGAGATTCAATTGCTCTAATCGCTGAACTGCATGTCGTAGAGTTTCTTGTATAGTCCTCCCCGCTGACGTAGGAGTTCCTGGTGTCTTCCCCGCTGTACAATCTCTCCGTTATCGACAACGATTATTTTATCTGCATTTCTTATCGTCGACAGCCGGTGCGCAATAACAACGGATGTTCTGTTTTTCATCAGCGTCTCGATCGCTTCCTGGACGAGCATCTCGGACTCCGAGTCCAGCGCAGAGGTCGCCTCATCAAAAATCATAAGCGGCGGGTTTTTCAGAAGCGCGCGCGCAATCGAGATTCTCTGCCGTTGTCCGCCTGAAAGCTTCGTGCCGCGTTCGCCGATAATCGTGTCATAGCCTTGCGGCAATTGCTTGATGAATTCATCCGCATTTGCCGCCTTAGCCGCCGCTGTGACTTCTTCGAGTGGACATTCAGTAAATCCATAAGCAATATTATTTCTGACCGAGTCATTGAAAAGAAGCGTCTCCTGGGATACGCTTCCGATCGGGCTCCTCAGACTATCGATTGATACCTTTCTGAGATTAACTCCATCGATATAGATATTTCCCTCGGTCGGATCATAGAAGCGGGGTATCAAATCTATGATAGTCGTCTTCCCTCCTCCCGATGGTCCCACAATCGCGAGCACCTCTCCCTTCCGTACAGAGAAAGTCAAATCCCTCAGAACAGTGGCACCCTCGTTCACGACCGATTTCCCAATTCTCGAAGTCGGGTACCTGAACGAAACGCCAGCAAAGTTTATCTCCCGGTTGAATTCTTTCACCTCAACTGCACCGGTTGCCTCCGGTATGCTTCCTTCTTCGTCAAGCAGCTCGAATACTCTTTTACCGGCAGCAGAAGACTCATAGATCCTCGTGCTCACGGTGGTCAGTTCTTTGACGGCGGGCATTATCTGGAAAATCACCAGGAGAAAGGTAATGAACTCAGCGGGCATGAGAGTGTGAGACTGAATCACTTCCATCCCGCCGTAAAAGATGATAACCCCTGCAGTTAAAATGGAAAGAAATTCGGTGATGGGGCTGGACAAATTTCTGATATGGGTCATCTTGAGAATAGATTTGAAATAGCTTCCTGTTTTGTTCTCAAATTTTCCTATTTCATATTTTTCCATCCCGAAGGAGTGTACCACCTTGATTCCACTTATCGTCTCCTGCAAGAGCGCAGTGAGGTCGGCGATCAGTCTCTGGGAAAGGTCACCCTGCCTGTGGAGCCGCATACCGAGACGGCTTATCACAATCAACATAAGAGGCGCAACCAGGAACGAAAGTATCGTAAGCTTCCAGCTGAGAATTAGCGCAATGCAAAGATAGACGGCTACAAGGAGCGGCTCTCTTATCAGAGTAACGAAGCTTGCAGTAACGCCGCCGTTAATGACAAAGACGTCGTTTGTTATCCGCGAAATAAGCGATCCGGTTTTCTCACTCGTGAAATAACCGATAGAGAGAGCCTGGATTTTGCGGTACAAAGCGTTACGAATGTCTCTCATCGATCCTTGTTCGACAAAAGCCATGAAATACGATTGAGCGTACCCAAAAAGATCTCTCAGAAGGAACGCCGATACAATGACTGTGCAAATCTTCAGAAGAGCTTCCGATTTGGTGCCGCCGAAGACAAACTGATTCATGAGGTTCAACACAAAAACTCGCAGCCTTTCCAGAGTACCTGAATTGGCAGCCGCGGAAATGATCTTTGGTGATGCCTGACTGAATAATGTGTTCAGCAGCGGGATAATCAGATAGACCGAAACACCGGAGAATATTGAATAGAATATGGTCGATACGATCGATATGCCGAGGTAGCGCTTATAAGGCTTTATATACTTGAGAAGCCTGAAATAAATCTTAAACGGTTTCTCTTTTGTTCCTGACATTCTGTATTTCCCAGATCTTCATGTATACTTGTGCTTTGGTCATCGCATGGATCATGGACACCATCAGCCCGTGGACACCATCCGTGAACCCGTGACGGATTATGAAGTGATGGAGGAATTCCCAGATCGGCTTGAAGAAAATCTTTGAAGCATTCATCCGGATCTTCGTTGATTTCTCTTGTGCTTCAAGCGTCGAATACTCTGCGATCTTCTCGAAGGTGCTCGATATTGCGGGGTGCGTATAGTGGATCAGCTCGGATTTGAGGTAAGCCGTCTTCCCTTGAACCTGGAAGCTCTCATGGACCCTGCGATCAGTAAGCTTTGCTTTTGATTTCCTGAAAAGTCTTAACTGGTAATCGGGCGACCAGCCGCAGCTTCTTACGACTTTGTCAAGAAAGTAATTTCTCCGCGGAATGAAAAAACCGTCGGCAATGGAAAAATCGAGAGCTTTGATTTCCTCGCGGAGTTCATCTGAGATACGTTCATCCGCGTCAATACTCAGGACCCATTCGTTCGTCGCTTTCTCTACAGAAAATTCCTTCTGTGAGGCATACCCTTCCCACTTTCTTATGAAAACACGACTTGTATATTTCTTTGCAACCTCGATCGTTCGGTCCTTGCTCTCCGAATTCACGACGACTATTTCGTCGGCCCAGGCCAGGCTTTCGAGACAGCCGGCAATGTTGTTTTCCTCGGCGCCTGCTATTACCACGGCGGAAATTTTCTCCATTGTCCCCTCTCTCAGAAGTAGTTTCGGTCACCACACCGCGATGGCATCACTTGACAACAAAATTAACCAGCCGGTTCTTCACAACCACCGCCCTGACAATATTTTTCCCCTCAAGGTACTTCTTCACATTGTCTTCACTCGTTGCAAGCTGCCTTACATGGTCGTCATCCGAATCGACGGGCACCGTTATTTTGGAACGTATCTTTCCGTTGACCTGAACGACAATTGTGGCACTTTCTTCAGCGATTGCTTCCGGATCGTACTTTGCCCACCTTTCCCTCTTGAAGATCGAAGGAAGACCTCCCCGCATCTCGTTCAATTCCTCCGCCAGGTGTGGTGCGAAGGGAGCAAGGAGGATATTCAGGTTCTTTAAAACAAGATTTCTCAAATCATTCCTCACCCGGTCGTGCTCGTTCACAACTTTTACCTGTTCGATCATCCCAGCAGGGACATCAGATGAACGTTCAGCATTTGCCTTCGATAGAACATCCTCGTAGAAATTCACGAACTCCATCATGCCGGCAATTGCCGTATTGAAGCGAAAATCTTCCGTATCTTCTGTTACTTTCTTTATCATCTGGTTCAGCTTGCGATAAATTTCCTGTTCCACCTTATTCAAATCCGCAATCTTGTTTGCTGTCCCCTCTCTCCTGTCTCCTGTCTCCGATTGAAATAAATCATGGACTCTGTTTAGAAATCTGAACACTCCCGTGATTCCCTTATCGCTCCAGTCACCGCCTTCGTTGTACGGTCCCATGAACATCAGAAACATCCTGAAAGTATCGGCGCCGTACTTTTGCACAAACTGGTCTGGATTGACCACGTTGCCTCTTGACTTCGACATCTTGGCGCCCTGGTTGGTTATCGTGCCCTGATGTACGAGGCTCTGGAATGGTTCGTCAAAATTCAGATAACCTGCATCCTTAAGGGCCTTGATTATGAATCGAGCATAAAGGAGATGCATCGTCGCATGTTCCGCCCCACCGACGTACTTGTCAACAGGGAGCCACTTTGAGACAAGGTCTGCGTCGAAGGGAGCATTGTCGAGATGCGGCGTGAGATAGCGGAGGAAGTACCATGACGAATCAACGAAGGTATCCATCGTATCAACGTCTCGCTTGGCAGGCTTTCCACACCTGGCGCACTTGACATTGACAAAGCTTTCGGACCTCGCAAGAGGCGATTCCCCGGTGGGTTTGAACTCGACGTCGTAAGGAAGCAGTACCGGCAATTCTTTTTCGGGCACGGGGACTTCTCCGCACGAGTTGCAGTGAACAATCGGTATCGGCGCTCCCCAATACCGCTGCCGTGAAAGAAGCCAATCGCGTATGCGATAGTTCACCTTCCGCCGTCCGGTACCCAGCTTCTCAAGCTCCGACGTAATTCCCTCCCAGACTTTCTTGCTCTCAAGTCCGGTGAATTTCCCGCTGCTCATTCCGATGCCCTCATCCACGAAGGCAGCATCCAGTGGTTCAGTTAACCTTCCATCTTTCGGCTGTACCACGATGCGAATGGGCAGATTATATTTCGTCGCAAACTCAAAATCGCGCTCGTCGTGCGCAGGAACTGCCATGACGGCACCGGTGCCGTAGGTGGCGAGCACGTAATCGGCAATCCATACCGGGATCTTCTCGCCGTTGATTGGGTTAATCGCGAACGCCCCGGTGGGAACTCCTGTTTTCTCCTTTGTTGTCGAAGTCCGTTCTATCTCGTTCTCGTGTGCCACGAACTCGACATATTCATTAACCTTTGACTTGAGTTCGTCCGTCGTTATCGACTGCACCAGAGGATGCTCCGGTGCCAGGACCATATAAGTTGCACCGAATAGTGTATCCGGTCGTGTTGTAAATACTCTTATTCTGGCATCTTGCCTCTGACCTCTGACTTCTGTCCTCTCTTCCATCTCGCCAGTAGCCACCAGCTCAAATTCAATCTCGACCCCTTCGCTTCTTCCGATCCAGTTTCTCTGCATCAGTCTTGTCCGCTCCGGCCAATCGATTCTGTCAAGGCCATCCAGAAGTTGATCTGCATAAGCGGTGATCTTGAAGAACCACTGAGTCATCGATTTCCGGATAACTGGTGTGCCGCACCTCTCGCATATTCCGTCGATTACCTGCTCATTTGCCAGAACAGTCTGGTCTTTGGGACACCAGTTCACGGGCGCGTTGGCGCGGTAAGCAAGACCCTTTTTGTATAACTGCAGGAAAACCCACTGAGTCCATTTATAGTATTCAGGTTTCGAGGTATCAACTTCGTGGTCAAAATCATACATGGCACCCATCGTTTTGAGCTGCTCGCGGATGTCATTTATGTTCCTGTCTGTGCTGTCCTGCGGATGCACACCGGTCTTGATCGCGTAATTTTCCGCCGGTAGTCCGAACGCATCGTACCCCATCGGCTCGAAAACGTCAAACCCGTTCATCAGTTTGAACCTTGCCCACGTGTCGGTGGGACCAAAATTATACCAGTGACCGATGTGAAGTCTGTCTGCACTCGGGTAGAGAAACATCACGAGACAATAAAGCTTCTTGTCAATACCGGTCAAATCGGCATGGTATGTTTTATTATCCTGCCAGAATTTTTGCCATTTTTTTTCTATCGAGTTGAAATCGTACTTCATCTTAAACCGGCAACAGCTTTCGAGTTTGTTATGATTTTCTTGAATGGGACATTGCTTTTAAAACGCATCAAACCTTTTATCTCTTCAAGGGTCCTTCCCTGGTTCATCAACTTGACGGCGCAATATGTACGAATGGAATCGAGTCTTAGCCGTCTATTCGCTCCAAGCCATAGGTGTTTCCGCATGGCTTCGCGGACCCCACGCGATGATAATCGCAAAGGCAGAACCTTTCCGGCCCTCACCTTGCCGAAAAGCGGATCATTAGCATCGGAATCGCCGCGAGCGCTTACGTAATCCGACATCGCCTCGCCTGCCGCCGAAGTCAGAGCTATGGCATCAGTCTTCCCCCTCGCTCCTTTCGGCCTAACAGTAAGCTCGAATTTCTTACCGCTCTTCCTCAGGTCGCCGGCATTTGCGTTGACGAGTTCCGAAATAGTGGCACCCGTTTCAAGGATCATCGACAAGAAGGCGTAATCGCGTTTACCCAGCATGGTGGAACGGTCAATCATGGAAATTGCTTTCACCACCTCGGTCAGCTTCGCAGCGAAGATCTGATATGTCTGGGCTGTACCATGGTAGTTCCATGCCGGATTCTTGGGAAGTTCTCCGGACTCGACCAGGAATTCGCAAAACCTCCGGGATGCGGTCAAATAAGTGTTGACTGTGTTCGTGCGAAGCCTCTCCTGGTTCAAAAGCCAGAGTTTGAACTGTATGAAATCGTCAGGCGTGAAGTTGAACTGTGCCGCACCAGCGTAAGCGACAAGTTTGTTGAGTCCTCGCGAGTAGACATGCTTCGTGGTGCCGCTTGCAAATCGCATCGATTCGCTGAACTGGGCCACCAGGATCGATAGCTTCGGTTGTGGGATGTTTATTGGGAGAAAATCGGCCGCTGTCATCTTTCAATGAATTTAATCCAGATTGAAGTCATATCCAATGGAATGTCGAGCCGTAATAGCGGGCCACCCGGTAAAGAGTTCGAACTGGAATCATACACAATTTGTGCTCGTTCATTCCGGCTGATAGCGAATCGCACCTGAGATTGGTGCCATCGGTCGGATTCAATTCACTCATGATATTACTGTTCAGATAACCTCACTGCCTCTGCCACCCGTTTATTGAATCAATAGCCTGTCTTGTGTATTTTGAATAAACAAATCCTGTTATACTAAAAGGTACTTCGTCTGTGGTTTTACCGATTGATTTATCGAACCGTGTAGCTCTCATAACCGGAGGCTCCAGAGGCATCGGTGCGGCTACTGCAAGAATGTTTGGCAGCGCCGGAGCCGACGTGGCAATCACGTATCAGGGCAACGATTCAAAAGCAGTCAACGTGGTCAACGAAGTCAAGAAGCTTGGCAGGAAGGCTGCGGCATTCAAAGGAGACAACAGCAAAAGCGAATTGGTGAAAAAAATCGTCCATGATGTGGAACAGGAATTCGGGCGCATTGATGTATTGGTCAATAATGCCGGAATATGGACGTATGGTGAGATTGATTCGATGAAAGAGAATGTGTGGGATGAGACGGTAGACGCCAATTTGAAAAGCACATTCTTATTTTGTCACTTCGTAGTTCCGACGATGAAGAAGCAGGGCGGCGGGACGATCATCAATATATCTTCCAC
>JAKASW010000087.1 GCA_021818875.1 Bacteroidota bacterium | reverse complement strand
CGGTGCCCGGCGTCTGGAACTCGGAGTCTCGATCTATCAGAAATATCTCTGCTTTAATCAGAAGGTTCTAACTTTTTGGAAACCAGCCGTGCTCGTATCTGCCTCACCATAAGCTTCAGATAAGCTTTAGCCAAAGTATAGAGGAATGACGTTCCTTCGGATTCGACGGACAGCTCACCCCGTGTTAGACTGCAACGGATTCGCCCGCTGCCTTCATAAATGGAAACAAGAGTCATGCTAAATTCTGTTTCCTTTCGGATTCTCACGCTCGCTGGGCGACTGCGTCCGGTAGATTCTTCATGTGTCCCATGAAATCGAACAGAACAAGGAGACTCACGACGACAATCCCTCCGAATAGCCAAAGAGAAGATAGCTCCACAGGCAAATCAGAATTTCTCAAAGTGATGACCATGACTGCCATCTCAATTCCATAAAGCAGGAAGAACACCACCATACCGGGCGCGAAGATGTATCCAAGAGAATGACGTCTTCGAAGCAGAACAGCTGCTATGGCCATACCCGGAAGAAACAGTGACAGGTCAAGCGCATGCACAGCGTTTCGAAAAGGGACCGTGTTCCCCGCAGCCTGACCTCCGCCATGGTACACAATTGGTGCGAAGACTCCGCTGAGCCACCTGGAAAAGAAAAGGAGCGCAACGATCCAGAGAAACGTCATGGTGAGGTTGTTTGATTTCTTCTCATCGAACCATCTACTTGCCTCATCCTTTCCAGGTCCTACAAGTACGGATACGATCGCGTAAAATGTCAGGCCCAGAGTAATGCAATACACCAGGAAAATTTGATTGAAACTTATTGCCAGGCTGTATGTCATGAAAGTGTGCACTACATACAGCATCACACCAAGCCACACGATGAAAGCGGACTTGTTGCCTCGTCTGAAAGCAAAAAAGGAGCTGACGAACAATACAGGCACAACGACTACTAAGTCAACAATATCCTGCGCTGTTACTTGAGTGATGGCAAACTGAGTTTCTTTGGAGTAGATCCCGTTCAAGAACATCCCAACGAGGCTCGTAACCATGACCATGAACATCACAGCGACGTTGAATATAAAAGCTCCCCGACGAAATCGGAATTGCATCCCCGTCCTCCTTACTCATGCTTTCCTTTGATCTTCTTTGTCTCTCCTGTCCTTGAAGCCATGGTTCGTCGCATAGGACTTCAACATGGAACGCAGCATCCGGCGCGCACGGTGCAATCGCGATCTTACCGTACCGATAGGAATCTGTACGAAGTCTGCAATCTCTTCGTAGTTATAACCCTCAATGTCACTTAAGATGATAACGGTTCTGAAATCCTCAGGGAGACGTCGTAGAGCCAACTCCACTTCATCATCAAACAGATTGTCGAGCATCCTCGTCTGTAAATCATTATCGTCGGTGGACGGGCTCTTCACGGTGTTGTAGAATTCCTTGATATTGTCGAAATCCACCTTGTCGGGTTCTTTCGTAGTTCTACGATACTGGTTGATGTAAGAGTTTTTCAAAATGCTGAACAACCAGGCCCTCGCGTTGGTACCCTTTGCAAATCTATCGAAGAATCGGTATGCCTTCATGTAGGTGTCCTGTACCAGGTCCTTTGCATCGTCCATGTTGTGTGTCATCGTAAATGCGAAATTATATACTGCAGTCATGTGCGGAAGCATCTCTGCTTCGAAGACTCTCTGCGGCACAGATGAAGAATGGGAATAAGACTGGATTAGCACCGGCTGTAACATCGCTACCTCCTTTGGCTAAGGTTATAAGATTGGTTCGACAGGCAAACCCTTTTTTCAACTCGCATAGAACTATTCCGCAACTGGTGTGCCATTTCGAATGCCTTCATTTTCTGACGATTCGGCGTGAGTCAAGCGAGCATTTTTGTTACTGTAAATATAGTTGACAGACGTGTTGTCAAAGGATTTTACACCGGACCGGTTACCGGACCTTCCCCGTCATCTTCTCATAACGGCTTCGAGAACGTGAGAGAATTTGGCCTTCCTTGAAAGTAAATCACTCCTGAATTAGCTTTGTGCGAAAAAAACAATGTGCCCCCATCAATCAGCAAAGAGGGCTGCTGAAATTTCCAGGACTGCCACCTCTGACAAATCATGAAGACGTGGAATAACCTGCCTCCTGGAAAGAGGGCGTGAAATTGCGTGTGGGCAATATGCGGAATATCGAAAGGGAAATCGTGAAATCTGTCGCCGGTCCTGATGACACCCGAGACGGAGAGAGTGAGCTCGACAGGCTCAACCGGACCCTTACTGCGATGAGCCACAGTAATCGTGCCTTTATGCGCGCCACGAATGAAGATGACTACCTGCGGGAGGTTTGCAGAATTATCGTCGAGGACTGCGGGCACGCCATGACATGGATCGGTTTTGCTGAGAACGATGAGGGCAAAACGGTCAGGCCCGTAGCCTACGCAGGATTCGAAGATGGCTACCTGAATACAATGCATATAACCTGGGCAGACACTGAGCGCGGAAGAGGGCCAACGGGGACTGCTATCCGGACAGGCAAACCGAGTTTCTGCCGTGACATGCTCATCGATCCGAGATTCGCACCATGGCGCGACGAAGCGATCCGTCAGTGCTATGCTTCATCTCTTGTTCTCCCGCTGTCAGACGAAGGAAAGACTTTCGGTGCATTGAGCATTTACTTCAGAGAGCCCGATCCGTTCACCGATGCCGAAGTGAAGCTGTTGTCTGATCTGGCAGATGATCTTGCATACGGCATTAAAACAATTCGGCTGCGCGAAGCCCATGAGAGAGCGGTGCACGCTCTCGAAGTTTCAGAGGCTAGGGCGAATGCCCTTATCAGGCACGCACCGACAGGCATATATGAGATTGACTGCCGGACCCGCAGGTTCACAAGCATCAACGATGTGATGTGTACCATGTTAGGTTACAGCCGCGAAGAGCTCATGTCAATGGATGTATCTCAGCTTCTTGATGAAGAGAACAAGGCTCGGTTTTTCGAGAGGATTAAGAAGGTGCTGGCAGGAGAGAAGATCGAGGAGTCCGTCGAGTATACCGCAAGGAAGAAAGATGGTACTTCCATTTATGGTCTTCTGAATGTTTCCGTCAATTTGTCCGGAGACGAACCGCAGAAAGCATTTGTGATTGCTCACGACATCACCGAGCGCAAACGGGCTGAGCAGGCGCTGGCCGAAAGCAGGAAAAAATATCAGGCGTTGATCGAAACAACCGGCGATTTTATTTGGGAAACGGATCCTCTCTGCAGGTACACTTACTGCAGTCCACAAATGGAAAAACTTTGGGGACTGAATCCGGGAGAAATGATCGGCAGAACTCCTTTCGATCTGATGTCCGAAGAAACCAGAAGAAGCGGAGAGGAATTATTCAAGAAACTTGTGAGATCAAAAGAGACGTTCAGCGGATTGGAGATAACATCTTTCGACGCCGGTGGTAATTTAGTTCATCTGGAGATTGGCGGCGTTCCTTTCTTTGATAATAATGGCAATCTACTTGGCTACCGCGGAATTACGAGAGATATTACTGCGCGTGAAAAGGCAGACGAAGCGTTCCACGAGAGCCATGAGAGGCTGAAAAAAATGCTGGAGGTCGAGACGGTCGGGGTGATATTCTGGGACCTGACAACAGGCCGCATGACGGATACCAATGATACGTTCCTCAATATCACGGGGTACAGCCGCAACGAAGTGGAGACAGGCGAACTGACCTGGCAAAGGCTCACGCCACCTGAATACATGGAGGTGAGCTTAGCAGAGATCAGCAAGTTTCAGACGAGTGGACACATCGGGCCGTACGAGAAGGAGTACTTGCGGAAGGATGGTACGCGACTGTGGCTTCTATTTGCCGGGAGCTCACTCGGTAACAACCAATGTGTAGAATTCTGCGTGGACATTTCCGCGCAGAAGCAAACCGAAGCGGCGCTGAAAGAGGCAGAGCAGCGGCTTAGCGCTCATTTGCAGAATTCCCCAACTGCCATTATCGAATTTGATCCGCAGTTCCGCGTAACTCGCTGGTCCAAAGAGGCAGAACGTGTGTTCGGGTGGGCTTCTGAAGAGATTATTGGACGTGCCATATCTGAGATGAAGTGGGTCTATGAAGACGACGTCAACATGGTGGACGAAATCTCCGGTGGTTACTCCAGCGGAGAAATACCGGCGGAACACCATGTGAATCGCAACTACCGAAAGGACGGTTCTGTCATCTGGTGCGAATGGTACAACTCATCAATCTATGACTCTTCGGGAAAGCTGGTTTCAGTTTTGTCACAGGTACTGGACATCAGCGCCCGCAAGAAAGATGAAGAGAAAATCAGGCAAGCCGCCCGACAGTGGCAAATCACTTTTGATTCTATACCCGATCTTGTTTCGATACTGGATAGGGATTTCAGGCTCATGAATGTCAACGAGACTTACATGAGAAAATACGAGATGAACGTCGATGAACTCAAAGGGAAGAAATGCTACGAGGTGTTCCATCAAGCCGGCTGTCCGAGGCCGAATTGCCCGCATGAAACAACGATGGAGACGGGAAAGGTTTCGTCGGAAGTGATATTCGAGCCTGTTCTCGGTCTCTATCTGGACACGACCACTTCTCCCCTATTTGACGAGCGAGGAGAATTGTTGGGTACGGTCCACGTTGCCAAGGACATCACTCAGCGAAAAAAGTCCGAAGCCGACTTAAGAAATTATGAAGAGCACCTCGAGGAACTGGTCGCTCAACAGACGGAGCAGATAAGAGCTGCAAACGCGTACAACAGGAATCTTATCGAGGCGAGCCTGGACCCGCTGGTAACGATCAGCATGGAGGGAAAGATCACTGATGCAAACGCCGCGGCAGCGATAGCGACAGGCGTCAGCAAAGAGGAACTGATCGGGACGGACTTCTCAGATTATTTCACGGAGCCGGAAAAGGCGAGGGCGGGATATGAACGTGCGTTCAGCGAAAGTCGGATTGTTGATTATCCACTTGAGATCCGGCATGTCGATGGTCATCTTACCCCTGTTCTGTACAACGCAACTATATATCGTGATCTGAACGGAAAAGTTGCTGGCGTGGCTGCAGCGGCCCGAGATATAACAGAACGAAGAGGTGCAGAGAAGGAGCTGAGCGAGCGGCTTGACGAACTCGAGAAGTTTGAAAAGATGTCTGTCGGCAGGGAACTCAGGATGATCGAGCTGAAGAAGAAGGTAAATGAGCTGTCGGTCACGCTTGGTTTCGAAGCCCCGTACTCGCTCGACTTCGAGTCTGAATTTGAAAGGAAAGCAACGTCAAGCAAGGAGAATGACAGCCAAGTGAGAGATGACGAGATAAGAGAGCTGTAAATCGATGAAAGGAAAACAGAGAAAATCATTTCTAAAAGGTCTGCCCAAATCGCCTACCGGCATTCAAGGACTGGACGAGATCACAAAAGGAGGCTTGCCGAAGGGTAGAACAACCCTCGTCTGCGGGAGGGCCGGCTGCGGGAAAACGATGCTGGGAATGCAATTTCTCGTCCGGGGCGCTGCCGAGTTTGATGAGCCCGGAGTCTTCATGGCTTTCGAGGAAACTGAAAGGGAGCTGACTCAGAATGTGACCTTGCTGGGCTTTGATCTGGACGATCTTGTGAAACATAAGAAGATTGTGCTTGACTACGTTCGCATCGAGCGCAACGAGATCGAAGAGGCGGGCGAATACGATCTGGAAGGGATCTTTGTCAGGCTAAATAGTGCGATAGACTCGATACACGCCAAACGCGTAGTGGTTGACACGATAGAGTCTCTCTTCTCAGGATTATCCAATGAGTCGATTCTCCGCGCAGAGATCAGACGTCTCTTCCGCTGGTTGAAAGATAAGGGAGTAACTTCGATAGTAACAGGCGAAAGCGGTGATGGTACACTGACCCGCCATTCTCTCGAAGAGTATGTTTCTGACTGCGTGATCCTGCTCGATCACCGGATCGATTGGCAGATGGCAACCCGCCGCCTGCGGATCATAAAGTACCGCGGCTCTTCTCACGGAACGAACGAGTACCCGTTCCTCATAGACGAGAAAGGCGTTTCCGTCCTCCCGATCACGTCCCTGGGCCTGAAGCACGTTGCGTCAACAGGTAGAATTTCGAGCGGCATCACTGCGCTCGATGATATGCTGGAAGGAAAAGGATATTGCCGCGGAAGTACGGTGCTTATTTCAGGGACCGCAGGAACAGGCAAGACAAGTGTGGCGGCACACTTCACTGATGCGACGTGCAAACGCGGTGAAAGGGTACTCTATTTCTGTTTCGAGGAATCGCCGACCCAGATTTTGCGGAACATACGCTCGATCGGAATAAATCTCGAGCCGTGGATGAAGAATGGCTTGCTCCGTATCAACGCGACTCGTCCGACACTTTACGGCCTGGAGATGCATCTCGCAATCGCCCATAAGGTTATCGAGGAGTTCAAGCCGCACGTCGTCGTAGTGGACCCGATAGATTCGTTTGCAATCGGCACCTCCGATCTTGAAGTGAGATCAATGCTGATCCGCCTCGTTGATTTTTTGAAGATGAAGAACATTACTGCGTTCTTCACCAGCCTCACGTCTAACGGCAATCTCCAGGAACCAACAGATGTCGTCATCCCTTCCCTGATCGACACCTGGATCCTCGTGCGAGACATCGAAATCAGCGGCGAGCGAAATCGCGGCATATACGTGTTGAAGTCTCGCGGCATGGCAAACTCCAACCAGGTTCGTGAATTTATCCTTACGAGCCACGGGGTCGAATTGCGGAAAACATACGTCGGACCCGGTGGTGTCTTGACAGGTTCAGCCAGGCTTGCTCAGGAAGCAGCTGAGACTGCCCAGGCACTGATCCGCAAGGAAGAAATTGAAAAAAAACAGCGCGAGCTTGAACGGAAGCGGAGAGCCCTCGAAACCCAGATCTCCGACATGGAACCGCCTTTGAATCCGAAGAGGCTGAAGCTGCCAAGCTCATTCAGATCGATCAGGCCAGAGTCGGACAGATAGAGCGGGACCGAGTTGAAATGGCGCGAAGCAGAAAATCAAAAAGCGAAGCAGGGAGGAATGGTCACAGACGCAATTGAAAAGGAGAGAAAACAGTGAAAACAAAGTCCACAGGGAAACCTATTAAAGGAATCAGCGACGAGGCGTGGGTCCTTCGTCTCTACGTTGCGGGGGAAACTCCGAAGTCGGCTGCCGCGTTTTCGAACCTGAAGAAAATATGTGAAGAACGGCTGCAAGGAAAATATTCAATTGAGGTGATCGATATTCTAAAGAACCCTCAGCTGAGCCGCGACGACCAGATCTTTGCCCTACCGACATTGGTGAGAAAGTTGCCGCAGCCGATGAGGAAAATAATCGGCGACCTTTCGAACACGGAACGTGTGCTGGTTGGGCTAAACATAGCATCGCGCGACCGATGAACTACACACAAGTAGGATAACACTATCAAGAACAAGAACCTTTCGGCAAGAAGCACAACCCGGGAGACTGACTCTTTCATCGGAGAACCCGGGATGGGAAAATACGTCCTGCGATTATACATCGCAGGTATGACGTTCAGGTCCGTCAATGCAACAAGAAACATCAAGAAATTATGTGAAGAATACCTTGCGGGGAACTACGACCTGGAAGTCGTCGATCTGTATCTGAAGCCTGCTTTGGCAAAGACTGACCAGATATTCGCTGCCCCGACTCTGATCAGGAAGACCCCACTTCCACTTCGGCGGATCACCGGCGATTTGTCGGACAGGAAGAAAGTCCTTTTTGCGTTGGAACTTAAAGGAATGGGAGAGGGTGAGGTATGAGAGCGGATTCGTGGGTAACGACACAGCGGCTTGACATGCACAAAATCATTTCGCCCGCGGGGGGGAAGAATCTATCGTGACAAAGAGTGCGATGAAAACGAAAGACCAACTGCTCCTCGAAAATGCGGAGATGGTGGCACGCCTTAACGAAGCTGAAGAAACATTAAATGCAATTCGCAACGGCCAGGTTGATGCAGTGGTTGTAAAGGGAGCCGAGGGTGAACACGTCTATTCACTTGCCTCCGCCGAGACGCCGTATCGGGTCATCATCGAAGACATGAATGGCGGCACAGCGACTCTATCCCCCGACGGGACTATCCTGTATTGCAACCGGAGATTCGCGGAATTCTTCAAAGAGCCCACCGAACGCGTGATTGGCTCGACTTTCAGACGTTATCTTTCTGGTGAAGACGGGGAGAGTCTCGATTCCCTGTTTCACCGGGTAATGCAATACCGGAGCAACGAATCGATGGCCGTCAAAATAATATCTGAGGGCGAAGCGTTGCACTTACACCTCTCTGTCTGTCCCACCTCCAGTTCAGAGCTCGGCGATATCTGTGTCACCGCGACCAACATCTCTGATTTCAAAAATCGAGAACGAGAACTCTTAGAGCTCCACAGGCAATCGGAAGCGAGGTTCGAAGAGATCAGGTCCACGCGCGTCGCAACACTCAACATGATGCAGGATGCCGTCGAGGCCAGAAATGATCTGGAGCTGACTAACAGAAAGTTGCTTGAACAGGTGGCTGAGCGTAAACGCGCCGAGGATGCACTTGCACTGGCGAATGCTTACAACAGAAGTCTTATTGAGGTGAGCCTCGATCCGCTCGTCACAATCAGTCCTGATGGGAAAGTGACAGATGTTAATGCTGCCACAGAAACTGCGACAGGATGGAGCAGAGAGGAATTAATCGGGACCGATTTCTCCGACTATTTCACGCATCCGGAAAAGGCACGAGAAGGTTATGAACAGGCTTTCCGTGAAGGGCGGGTTGTGGACTACCCGCTGGAGATTGTACACAAGGATGGTCGAATAACGCCGGTACTTTACAATGCTTCTGTCTACCGGGATGAAGCCGGGAAAGTGAGAGGCGTATTTGCCGCAGCCCGCGATATAACAGAACGAAGACGTGTCGAGGCCGCGTTGAAGGCTCGCGCCTACCAGCAGGCGGTCGTTTCCGAACTGGGCCAACATGCACTGAGTGGGACCTCTATTCAAGTCTTGATGGACGCGGCAGTTGCTCTTGTAGCTCGCACACTCAACGTCGAATACTGCAAGATACTCCAACTGCAGCCTGACGGGAAATCTCTCTTGTTGAGAACGGGGGTGGGCTGGAAGCCGGGATATGTCGGAAAGGCAACGGTGCCTGCGGGATATAAATCACAATCGGGATACACCCTGAGCATACACGAGCCGGTAATCGTCAATGATCTCAGGACCGAGAACCGGTTCCATATTGCACCTCTGCTCGTAGACCATACTGTTATCAGTGGAATCAGTGTGGTCATCGGTGAGAAAGATCGACCTTACGGAGTCCTCGGAGCAGACTCGACCGAGAAGAGGACGTTCACGGAAGACGACTCGGTTTTCTTGCAGTCGGT
Organism: Bacteroidota bacterium; assembly: GCA_021818875.1. GTDB lineage: Bacteria > Bacteroidota > Ignavibacteria > Kryptoniales > JAKASW01 > JAKASW01. The sequence goes on along the minus strand of JAKASW010000087.1, from coordinate 5,904 downwards.
TGCAAATGTCCTTGCCCAGGCGATCGAGCGCAAGCGGGCCGAGGACGAAATCCGAAAACTCAACACCGAGCTTGAAGTCCGCGTCAAGGAAAGGACTGCGCAGCTCGAAGATGCCAACAAAGAACTCGAGGCTTTCTCTTATTCCGTTTCACATGACCTTCGTGCTCCTTTGAGATCCATCGACGGTTTCAGTATGGCGTTGTTGGAAGACTATTCTCCCCAATTGGACTCAACCGCAAAGGACTATCTGAACCGGCTTCGCGGTGCATCCCAGGCAATGGCTACACTCATCGACGACCTTCTGGAACTTTCCCGGGTCACCCGACATGAGATTCGTACAGAGAAGATCGACCTCAACAAGATGGCACAAGAGATTGTTGTCAGTCTGATGCAAACAGAGCCTGGCCGCGCTGTGGAAATAGAAATTTCACCTAACTTAGATGCGACCGGCGATCCACATCTTGTGAGGATTGCGATGCATAATCTCATCGGCAATGCGTGGAAATTTACGGCCCGAAAACCGGATGCCAGGATCGAGATCGGTATGGTGTTAGAGAATGGAAGGCGCGTTTACTTCATCAGGGACAATGGAGCCGGTTTCAATTCGAAGTACGCCGACAAGTTGTTCGTGCCGTTTCAGCGGCTTCACAGTCCCAAAGAGTTTCCCGGCACCGGGATCGGGCTTGCCACCGCCCAGCGCATCATCAAACGACACGGCGGGAGAATTTGGGCCGAAGGTGAACCGGAAAAAGGGGCAACGTTTCATTTCACTTTGCAGAAGGAATCTTAGGACCTGGCTACCCAGCATCCCGGCAGACGACTACATCATCAGCACGGTGTAGCACTGCGGAGACTGTGGAGAGAATTAAGATGAAAGGAAAACAATAAATGCATCCCAAAAAGATACTGCTTGTTGAAGACAACCCGGACGACGTGGAGTTGACTCTTCGCGCACTCAGGAAAAGTAGAATTGTGAACGAGGTCACGGTGGCCACTGACGGAGAAGAAGCTTTGAAGATCCTGTCGGAAGGTCAGAAGAACGACTCTTTGCCCGCTGTAGTGCTTCTTGACCTCAAACTTCCTAAAGTAAGCGGATTTGATGTCCTGAAACAGGTGCGTGCAAGTGAGAGAACAAAATTCCTACCGGTGGTTATCCTGACCTCTTCGAAAGAAGAGTCGGACCTGATAAACGGTTACTCGCTCGGAGTTAACAGCTATATAAGAAAGCCGGTCGACTTCATCGAGTTTGCAGAGGTTGCCAAGAACGTCGGTCTGTACTGGCTCCTGTTGAACGAAGTACCCCCAATGTGAAAATGCAAAACGATGATCGTGAGATCCTGAAATCTTGCTCGACATAATGATGAGGTAATCTTTGGGCAAACACCTGCGTGCTCTAATAGTTGAAGATTCTGAAAACGACACTCTCCTCAATGTGAGGCAGCTTGAGCGGGAGGGATACCACGTCCAATACCTTCGCGTGGACACTCAGGAGGATCTTGAGAAAGCTCTGGAAGAAAACGAGTGGGATGTCGTTCTGAGTGATTACACACTGCCCCATTTCTCCGGGATAGAGTCTCTCGAGTTGGTTCGGAAGAAATCGAAATACCTTCCGTTCATCTTCGTGTCAGGCACGCTTGGTGAAGACAAGGCAGTCGAGGCGGTTAGAAACGGAGCAAACGATTATGTATTGAAGAGCAATCTCAAGCGGCTCCCACCGGCGATAGCAAGAGAGCTGCGTGATGTCGAGCTTAGAAAAAAATCGGACAGGTCGGAAATAGAATTGCATGAATCCCTCCAGCGGCTGTCGATGGCAACTGAACTTGCCGGCATCGGCATTTTGGAATTGGATCTTGTTGATGCGTCCGCAACATGTGATGCGAAGGCCGCCAAGGTTTTCGGACTTCGCCCCTCGCACAGAATAACTTTGAAGGAATGGAAACAGACCGTAGCAGCCGAGGACTTCGTTAGAATGGGAAGGCTCTTTAAAGAGATACTCACCTCTGGAAAACCGGAGGCACTCGAGTTTACAATAAAGAGACCGGATGGGAGCGCAAGGAATGTCGAAGGTTTCGTTGGATTATTTGAAAATAGAACCGGTACCCCGACAAGAGCAGTGGGAGTTGTGCTTGATGTTACCGAAAGAAACGAGGCGGTGGAAAAAATCCGGGAGCAGGCAGCACTTCTCGATGCGTCCCATGATGCTATTTCCGTTCTCGACCTGAAGACGGGGATTGCTTTCTGGAACAAGGGTGCGGAAGAATTGTACGGCTGGAATGTTGCCGAAGTATTCAAAGCAAATCCGCAATATGCCCCGATTGAAGATTCCGAAAACGGCACGGAAGTCAACTGGGGAGCAGGTGATCTAGTCCTGACCAACCTTGGCTTCAGCGATGACGCACACAGGGCGGCTCTTTCGTCGACTCTTGCTGAGGGGAGATGGGAAGGCGAGCTCAGTCAGAAAAAACGTAACGGGAAAGAGATTATAGTCCTGAGCCGCTGGACTCTCATCCGCGACAAAGCGGAAAGGCCGCGCTCGATACTGATAATCAGTACCGACATTACCGAGCAGAAAGCATTGGATCTTCAGTACAGAAGATCTCAGCGAATGGAAATCCTCGGCAAACTCGCCAGCGGAATAGCTCATGACTTCAGCAATCTTTTGACTCCGATTGGAATCTCACTGGATTCTTTGAGCAAGAAGTACGCCCGTGACAAAAGCACGATCAGAGTTCTCTCCTTGCTCGAATCAACTGTCAACAAGGGCAGCGGGGTCCTTAAACAAATATTGGCATTTGCCAGGGGCAGTGAGACGCAACGCGAGCTCATAGATCCGGTCGTCGAGCTGGAGGATATCAAGCGCATCATCGAAAATACTTTCCCGAAAACCGTCTCAGCCGATTTGAGTGTCGAGAAAGGCTGCTGGTTATTCCTAGCGGACAAGACACAACTCCACCAGGTGCTGATGAACCTGAGCATCAATGCCAGAGATGCGATGCCCAAGGGCGGGAAGTTGACAATTGCTGCAAAGAGCATTACGATCGACAGGCATTACGCATCGATGAGCGGCGCGGCGAGACCCGGTCATTATGTGCTGATCGAAGTGACTGACACGGGGACGGGAATAGAAAAGGCGAATATTGAGAAGATCTTCGATCCATTCTTTACGACCAAAGACACTGGAAAGGGTACCGGGCTCGGGCTCTCGATCGTTCAAGGCATCGTGGACGGTCATGGTGGGTTCATCGAGGTCGAATCAGAAATAAACAAAGGGACTACTTTCAGAGTATACTTCCCATCGGTGGAATCAGAAGAACCGGCGGTTGTGGCACAACACGAGGGCATACCTGAACCAGGAAAGGGTGAACTCATTATTATTGCCGACAACGATCCGGCAATCAGGGAAATAACGGAAACTTCCCTTAAGGCAAACGGCTACATGGTTCTCGCAGCCAGTGATGGCAGCGAAGTGGTGGCGTTGTTCGCAAAGAATTTTGATAATGTGGCTCTTGTCATAACAGATATGTCGATGCCGATCATGGACGGGGTAGCCACAATCCGAGCTTTGAGAAAACTGAAACCAGATTCAAAAATCATAGCGACGACCACTTTCATGGACGATATTCACAATTACGATTCAATTGACTCCACCGTGGTCTTCTTGAAGAAGCCATATACCGCCAGAAAACTGTTGCACGCCATTTCGCAGACAATCCAATCAGTCCCGGTCGGTGGGCTTTCGAAGTAGTTGTTTCAAGGCTAAGCCATTTCTGCTTACTAGATGGAGAACCCGTTATGCCTTTCATAAAATGGACAGAGGATCTAAGCGTCGGAGTCGCAGAGCTCGATTCTCAACACAAAAGCCTGATTGATCTTGCGAATGCACTTTATGATTCTATTAACAACGGAAACGACAGAGAAATACTTGGGAAAGCACTCGACAGGCTTCTCGATTACATTGCATTTCATTTCGGTTCTGAGGAAAGCCTTTTTCAGAAGTACGGCTTCCCATACGAGAGAACGCACAAGAGAGAGCATGATCAGTTTTCATGGAGAGTCCTGGATATGAGAGGCCGATGGAACAGGGGTGAAGACCTGCAGATTTCTGAAGTCCAGGATTTCTTGAGCGACTGGATCCAGAATCATATACTCCACAGTGACAAGGAGTATGCAGGCTTCTTCAAGTCAAAAGGCGTGCGCTGAATTCTCGGACTGTGACACTACCTTAACGGGGTTCAAGACCGATTCAGCTTGTAAGCTTTGATTTTGTTGTAGAGAGTTTGGCGTGAGATATTCAGTAGTCTGGCCGCCGCCGACTTATCCCAGTTCGTTTCTTCCAGCACATAGCGGATATGTTCCATCTCCGTAGCCTCCAGGCTCAACTCATGCGGCTTTGAATCTGCAGCCGCCACCGACCGGTCACGGAAAATTATAGATTCCCTTCCCAGGACTTCTCCTCTTGCAAGAACCACGGCCTGCATCAGCACGTTTTCCAGTTCTCTGACATTCCCTACCCACTCGTGTTCTTGCAGCGTCATCATAACCTCTTCCGTAACTCTCGTCACATTCTTCCCGGTATCTTTATTGATCTTCTTCAAGAAATAGGCGATAAGCAGAGGTATGTCGTCCTTCCTCTCCCTCAATGGGGGAACAGTGATTGTGAAAACGCTGATGCGGTAGAACAAGTCCTGCCTGAAGCCACCCTCCCTCACAACCTGATCAAGGTTCTTGTTGGTCGCCGCTATCACTCTTGCCTTCATCGGTATGGGGGTGTCATCCCCCACTTTCTGAAATTCTCTTTCCTGAAGGACCCGAAGGAGCTTGGACTGGAGGCCAAGTGAAATCTCCGAAATCTCGTCGAGAAAAATCGTCCCCTCGCCGGCAACCTCAAACCTTCCCTTCCGGTCTCTCGTAGCGCCGGTGAAAGCGCCCTTCACATGACCGAAAAGTTCACTTTCAAGGAGAGTCTCGGGCAGTGCCGAAACATCAACCGGTATAAAAGGAAAATCTCTCGTGGGTCCAGACTCGTGGATAATTCTGCTTACCAATTCCTTGCCTGTACCACTTTCCCCTTGTATCAGGACATTTATCTTGTTTGTTGCGACCTGACCGATCTTCTTTAGCACATCGATGATTCCATGCGATCTGCCGATTATCACTCGGCCAACACTTCGTTGATTATCCTCGGCAGGTCCTGTCACAATCAGGCCCGACCCTGATCGGTTCGTTTCGAGTGCCCTCGAGATGAGGGTCTCCGCGTTCGCTGTTTTGAACGGCTTTTCAAGGTAATCGTAAGCACCGAGTTTCATCGCCTCGATGACGGAATCCATATCTCCGAAAGCGGTCATGATAATGACAGGCAAGTTCTTGTCCATGACTTTGATCGCCTTCAACACCTCTATCCCGTCCATCTCCTTCATCCTGACATCGGATATCACAAGATCGGGTCTATGACGGCTGAATAGCTTTAGCCCCTCATTGCCGTCAGCGGCAGTCTGCACCTCATAGCCCCGTTCGTCGAGAAAACCCCTCAGGGAGTCCCGTACCGCGTCGTCATCGTCAATTACGAGTATGTGTCCTCTTTTCATCATCGTGGCTCAAACGTCAATTCGACATGAGGGTGGTGCAACATTCTGTTTGGATTTGCCATACACACCTGCAGCCTCCCGTCGCCGACAACTAAGTTAGCGGAATTATGATGCACTAACAAGCTGGGACATTCGAAAGTAACCGGCAAGTTGTGGAAGAGTTCAAAGATGAATCGCAAATGTTTTCAATTCATTTTACCTATCTATTCTAATCATCACAAGTTGAATCTAAAACAAGTGGACTCGGTAAGATTGAAATCATTTGTGACATTATCCCGGGTGGATTCTTTCGCGAGTATTCACGGTACCCACCGCCCGG
>JAKASW010000086.1:11578-15333 GCA_021818875.1 Bacteroidota bacterium | reverse complement strand
TAGATCACCATTGTGCCGACGAAGAGTGCAATAGAAATCGTGAACTGGAAAACGACAAGTCCACTCCTCATTAACGAATCCCTTCCACCTTTTCTTTTCTCAGATTTCAAGACATCGACAGGACGAAAAGAAGACAGGTAAAAAGCCGGATAGCTTCCCGCAATGACCCCGACGACGATTGCTAAACCGATGAGAGCAGGGACCAACAATGGATTGGTCATAAGGCCGAGGCCCAATTTCTTGTCAGCAGTACGGTTGAACAGGGGGAGAAGGATTTCGACAATTCCAAGGGCAAGCACGACAGCGGCACCACTCATTAGAACAGATTCCGCCATAAACTGTCCGACTATGTGCGAGCGCATCGAGCCAAGGGTCTTCCGAATCCCGACTTCTTTTGCGCGTTTCCCGGATCTCGCCGTTGCAAGGTTGATGAAGTTGATGCATGCAATCAGAAGGATAGCAAGTGCAATTGCCGAGAAGACGTACACCGTAGAGAGATTACTGTTTGGTTCCAGCTCATAATCGAGATGTGAGTTAAGATGTATCGAGGTCAGAGGCTGCAGCAGGAATCCTACTTTGTTGCCGGCAGCAAGAAATTCATTTACCGACACACCGGTGACCGCCTTCAGTTGCGGACCGGCATGAGTGACAAGTTCATCGTCAAGCTTTCGATTAAATTCCGAAGAGTTTGCATCTTTCTTCAAGAGAAAGTAGGTGTAATAGTTATTGCTCAACCAGTTTGGGTTCCGGCTGTCCCTGAGTGAGGTAAGCGACGCGATGAAGTCGGCATGAAAATGCGAGTCCCGCGGAATATCCTTTATGACACCCGTCACGATGTAATCGGTGTTCTTGTCTCTGTTAAGGATTTTTCCGATAGGATTTTCGTTGCCGAAGTACTTTCTTGCCGTCGATTCGGTTATCACCACAGTGTTCGGCTGAGTTAGAGCAGTTCTCGGATTGCCCGCTACAAATGGTAAAGTGAAGACGTCAAATAGGGTCGAGTCTGCCCAGAGGAATTTCTGCTCCACGAAAGTTTTGTTGTGATACATGATCACGCACGATCCCTCATAATGAAGGCGAGTGTATGCCGCCACTTCCGGCAGATCGTGATAGACCATGGCACCGAGCGGAGCCGGACTTAAGGCAGTGTTAATCTCATGCCCGTTGAACGTGGCCACGAAAGCAGGCCTATAGATCCGGTCAGCGTGCTTGTTGTACCTGTCGTAACTGAGCTCATCTTGCACGAAAAGCATGATCGCGATGCAGCAAGCGATGCCCACAGAAAGGCCGACAATGTTTATGAGAGTGTAGGCTTTGTTGTTTGTGAGATTTCTAAATGCGACGCGTAGGTAATTCTTCAGCATGGTACACTCCTTTTATTAGGAGGAGAAAGGAAACAGGAGGCAGAAGGAAGGAAGACCCTTTCGCCATTTCTCTCTTTCACCTGCGCCAGAGGCGCATCCACCTTCGGCGGAGATTCGCCTGCTCACCCTTTCTCCTGTCTCCTTTTTCCTGCCTCCTATTTCTCGATCCACCCATCTTTCAGCCTGATGATTCTGTTTCCATACGCCGCATTCGTCTCGGAGTGCGTAACCTGGATTATAGTTGTTCCTTGCTGGTTCAGTTTCTTGAGTAAGTCCATGATTTCCTTCCCTTGTTCCGAGTGAAGGTTTCCTGTCGGCTCGTCCGCGAGTATCAGTTTCGGTTCGGCGATGACAGCCCTCGCAATGGCAACGAGCTGTTGCTGTCCGCCGGAAAGCTGGTTGGGAAAGAGGTCCTTCTTGGCAACCATACCAAACCTGTCGAGCGTTTCCGCGACTCTTCCCTTCCGATTGTTGGCATTCACTTTCTGGTAAAGGAGTGGAGTCTCGAGATTTTCATAAACCGTCAGTTCATCTATCAGATGATAGCTCTGGAAGACAAAGCCGATGTAAGTCTTGTGAAGCCCGGTCAATTTCTTCTCGCTCATTTTGTGAACCGGCTCGTCAAGGAAATAGTATTCACCGTTCGACGGCGCGTCCAGCATACCGACGATATTGAGGAGAGTCGTCTTCCCCGAACCCGACGGACCCATAACTGAAATGAACTCGCCTTCTTTCACTTCCAGGCTGATGTTTCTGAGAACGTAGGTTTTAATGATGCGGTTTTCGTAATACTTTTCGATTCCCGTGAGCTTGATCATACAACCCTCTTCGTTTTTTCTTGGCGTCTCCCCGCCTCTGCGGTGAATAGATTACCGCTGAGGCGCAAAGGCGCTAAACGTGGAATTTCTCTTTATAGTTCTCAGTCACGACATGCCCATCGAACAAGTGTATGACCCGGTGGGCAAACTCGGAATCATGCGGCGAGTGAGTAACCATAACAATAGTCGTACCACCTTCATTTAGCTGCGTCAGGATGTTCATCACTTCTTCGCCGTTGGCTGAATCAAGATTTCCGGTAGGCTCATCAGCGAGTATCAGTGCCGGCTTTGCTACCACAGCCCGGCTCACAGCCACACGCTGCTGCTGACCGCCGGATAGCTGCTGAGGAAAATGATCGCGACGGTGCATTATCTGCATCCGCTCCAGCACCTCCTCGACCATCTTCTTTCTCTCAGAAGCAGCCACTCCGAGATAGAGGAGAGGAAGCTCGACGTTCTCGAACACTGTGAGTTCGTCGATCAGATTGAAGCTCTGAAAAACGAAGCCGATATTTTTCTTGCGAATATTTGCCCTTTGCCTCTCCGAATATTTCGAGACCTCCTCATTCAGAAAGTAATACTCGCCTGAAGTCGGGTTGTCGAGCATTCCGAGAAGGTTAAGAAGAGTCGACTTCCCACACCCTGACGGCCCCATGATAGCAACGAATTCTTTCTCGTTGATGTCGATGTTTACTTCGTCGAGCGCAGTGGTCTCAACTTCTTCAGTGGTGTAAAGTTTTTTCAAGTTGACGGTACGAATCATGATGTTCTCCTTTGAGTTGTCAGCTTTCAGCGGTCAGCATTCAGCTTTTTGATGAAAGAGGCAAGCATTTTCTTAACTTCTACAATCCTGGTGGATAGATCTTCATAGTTCTGGTCATCCACATAGCCCAAATCTCTTGCTAACAAAATCTGATACTCCAATTCAGTGGAGGAACCCATAGCGATCTCTGAGAAATGAGATAGCTGGGCATCGCTCCCTCTCCCACAGCCCTCGGCAATATTTGAAGGGATCGACACAGCCGCGCGCCTTAGCTGACTTGTAAGCCCATACACTTCTTCCCGCGGGAACGACTGGGAAGTTTTGTAGACAGCCAGCACGGTTTGATGAGCTTTGCTCCACACATCCAACTTTCTGAAGTCTTTCACGGTCCCTCCTTTCCTTTGTTTTCAGCTTTCAACTATCAGCGTTCAGCAGGCAGCTCCCCATCTTAGCTGATTGCTGAAGGCTGATCGCTGACCGCTACTTTATCACCAGCTCCTGTACATTCCCAAAATTATCATACGACGAAGTCACCACTTTGTCACCCGGCTTCAGGCCGCTCAGCACTTCGAAGTAATCCGGGTTTTGGCGACCGAGACTGATATTTCTCTTTACGGCGATATTTCCTGAACCGTTTAGGAGGAATACCCATTGTCCGCCGGTGGTCTGGTAGAAACCACCACGCGGCAGGAGAAGCGCCTTCGTTCTCTCACTCAATTGAAGCCTGATCTGAAGTGTTTGACCTCTTCTTATCCCGTTAGGCGCATCTCCTGTAAAGTTCATATCGACCTGAAACTTCCCGTTAGTTAC
>JAKASW010000086.1:0-11568 GCA_021818875.1 Bacteroidota bacterium | reverse complement strand
AACACTTTCGTCACCGTAAGATGGTACGTCTGCCCGTCGAGGTCCACTGACGCGTGCAAACCTTTTACGACCCTTGCAATGTAGAACTCGTCGATGTCGGCTCTCACTTTGAAACCGTCAAGAGCATCGATTACCCCAAGCTGGTCCCCGGGGTTTTTTGACTGACCGATCTCTGCATTCAACGATGTAAGCTGGCCACTTATCGGCGCTTTCACCGTGAGGTTATCGATCGTCTCACGAATCAGTCTCAGATTCTGTTCCATCCTGGTGATCGATGAACCAATCTGTGACAACTGCGAAACTCCCAGGAGAGAATCTTGCTCATAATTTCTGCGCGCGAGCTCTTCCTGTTCAAGTGCCTGGTGATAATTATTGTACGCTTGCTCGTAATTCTGCTGAGAGTCCAGCTTCTTCTCGTAAATCCTCTTCTCACGCTCGAAGATCTCTCTACAGTTCGTCAATTGATAGATGGCCGAGACCAAAGCGTTTTGAAGCTGTATGTTGTTCTGCTGAATCTGAAGCCGGGTGTTTCGGGCATCATTTATTTGCTGATAAGCGAACGTTTCTTGCTGCAGCGCATTCAACTGGACATTTGTATTTGAGAGCTTGAGAAGATTCTCACCTTTTTTGACCAAAGCACCTTCTTCGATGTACTTCTGTTCCACGATGCCACCCTGGATCGCGTCAAGGTAATATGACGTTTTCGGCAGGACGGTTCCTGTTACAGGAATGAACTCCTGGAAGTCGCCTTCCCTGACGGTCGAGATTGTTATCTTGTCGGCGCTGACGTTGAGTTTCGAACCGGAATCGGATAGAATGAGAATGATCAGGAATAAGAACGCCGCGCCCGCAGCGGAGTACAACCAAAATCGCAGTCTCTTATAGAATGGTTTCTTTTCGATCTTTCTGTCCAAATGTTTTCCCTTTTTCCTTTTCCTGCTTGTGAAGACTACGTGCAGATGTTTTTGATGACTACATGGTCAAATTCTGTCGTGTTGTTCCTGTTGCTTGCGAAGTTATTCATCTCCCGGCACCTGCATACCCTTCATCGTCGTTGAGTCCGCTTCGCCAATGCTCAAGGTACAACTACTGTGCCCCATTATTCACTCGGTGTTGCCCTCAGGAAACGCTTGTTTGGTGGGAATTTGACTTTTTCGCTTTTTGGTGCAAAGTTTAAGGTGTCCGGAATCGGACGGTGGTGTTCGAAAATGAACGGTCTCAATGATCAATGACCAATTGTCAAGAAATACAACGCAGAAAGAGAGCGAAGATGAAAAAGCAGAATGTAATTGAAGAAAAGTTATTTGAGTTTGCGGTCCGAATGGTACGCGTATACCAATATCTTGCGGATACCAATAGAGAGTTCGTGCTTTCCAAGCAAATGCTGAGAGGTGGTACATCAATAGACGCGAACGTCTCTGAGGCCGGTGGCGCAATCTCCAAGGCTGATTTTTCGAACAAGATATCCATCGCACATAAGTAGTGCCTTGAAACCAAGTATTGGATCAGACTTCTCGGTCAGACAGACTTCATGGAGAAGAGAGGAAAAGAAAGCCTTTACGCCGACGCCGATGAAATCGGGAAGATACTCTTCTCTATTTTGAAAACCACAAGAATCAGGAAAGACAGTGATCGATGACCAATTGTCATTGATCATTGTTCATTGATTATTGATAATTGACCAATGAATAAATCCGCCAAACTCCTTATCATTGATGACGACGAAGATATTCTCTACTCTGCGAGGCTTCTGCTGAAAAGATATTATCCCATCGTTCGCATCGAAAAAGACCCGAGCAAAATCCCGGCAATACTCAAAGACGAGCATTACGGTGTCATACTCCTCGATATGAATTTTACCGGTGGAGTAACGACCGGTGCAGAAGGCTTCAATTGGCTCAAGAGGATTTTAGAGATAGACCCGTCGGCAGTTGTGGTTCTATTCACCGCTTATGGCAACATCGAAATGGCAGTGAAGGCGATAAAAGAAGGCGCGACCGATTTTGTCCTCAAGCCGTGGCAGAATGAAAAACTTCTCGCAACGGTTTCTGCAGCCATGAAGCTGAGCAATTTTAAAACGGAGATCGAAGAACTTTCTTCGAAACAGAAGCAGCTTTCCACAGATATGGACAACCAGTTTCAGGAGATGATCGGAGTGTCCGATGGCATGCAGAAAGTCTTCGACATGATTCGAAAGGTCGCAGCGACCGATGCAAACGTTTTGATAGTCGGGGAAAACGGGACCGGAAAGGAACTTGTCGCCCGAGCCATCCACCGACAATCGAGAAGGAAGGATCAGATTTTCCTCGGCGTGGACATGGGCGCACTCAGCAATTCCCTTTTTGAGAGCGAGCTTTTCGGCTATTTGAGAGGCGCATTTACCGACGCGAAGGAAGACAGGCCGGGCCGGTTCGAGGTAGCTTCGGGCGGCACACTGTTCCTCGACGAGATCGGAAATCTCTCACAAAATCTTCAGGCGAAACTTTTGACAGTACTTCAGAACAGAGAAGTGACAAGGCTCGGCTCAAGCATTCCCAAACCGGTGGATATCCGTCTCATCTGTGCCACAAATCTCCCGGTCGAGGAGTTGAAATCGGAGAAAAGATTCAGGCAGGATCTTCTGTATCGGATCAACACAGTTGAAATCCACCTTCCGCCTCTACGGAGTCGGGCCGAAGATATTCCACTGCTCTCAGACCATTTCATCAAAATGTACTGCAGGAAGTACGGCAAGCCGACCATGCAAATCGACTCCGCCGTTGTGAAAAAGCTGGCGGGTTACAACTGGCCGGGCAACGTGCGCGAGCTCCAGCATTCAATCGAGAGGGTCGTAATCCTGAACGACTCGGATAAATTGACCGACGACGACTTTCTAATTTCCGCAGATGGATCAGATGTGGAAGTTTCGCCCTCCAACACTTATAAACTCGATGAGGCGGAAAAACTCCTGATCATAAAAGCCGTGAGCAAATGTGACGGCAACCTGACTCAAGCCGCAAAAGAACTCGGCATAACCAGGGCGTCACTGTACAGGAGGCTGGAGAAGTATGGATTATAGCAATTTTCAACGTTCAATTCTCAATGTTCAACATTCATTGATCGTTGATCATTGCACAAAGCTCATTGAGCATTGTCTGCAACTAAGGTAACTTATTCCATGCTTACCGAAGAAAACGAAATACGCAAGGTTCTCCACGGCACCGTCTGGGACTATAAGCTCGATCCCTACGATCTTTACTTGATTGCGGTTGGGAAGAAAGAGCCGATGGGCTGGTTCAATAAGGAATGGGCGCTCGCAAGATTCTGCAGCACGCTATCATGGTACCAAATGCTCGATGTGTTCGGCCCCGATTACCTGCGAGAAAATCTGACATTCGATGTCATCAAGCGACTTTGGCCAAAGGACATGAGAGAAAGATATGAACTCATCCGCGCAATTTTACACGGAGAGACTGTACCCAATTCAGGATGGAGCACTGAAAATCAGAAGCGACTTAAAGCTACCGCTCTATCTTACAGGCGGTACAACCCTTAGCCGGCATTACCTGCATCATAGATACTCCGATGATCTCGATCTGTTTGTTAACAACGATCAGAATTTCACTTTATATGTAGATACCTATTTCAACTACTTGACTGCCGAAGAAAGACAACTTCCTTTCAAGCTGGATCTAGACAGAGAGTTGAGACGGGAACATTTCGCACAACTCTATCTCCTGGGAGATGAAGCGGAGCTTAAGATCGATATCGTCAACGATGTACCTTACCATTTCGGAGAACTGGTAGAGGACGAAAACTTAGGCCTTATCGACAATTGGAGGAACATTCTATCAAACAAAATATCGGCTTTCTTCAGATTTGCGGCAAAAGACTATGTCGATGTCTGGGCACTCTCACGACGTCACAAATTTGACTGGACTGAAATCTTAGCTGAAGCAAAATACAAAGAGGGTTCAGTTGATCCGCCCGATGTCTCAGATTTCATTAAGACTTTTCCATTTGAGAAATTGGACGAGATCAACTGGATCGAAGGCTTCGACTATTCGACCATCAGGGAAGATTTTGCAGTAATTGCGGAGGACATTTTCTACGGGAACAAGAACCGGCTTGCGTAAATGATCTTCAGGAGATTCAGTTTCGTGGTGCTGGCACGGACTGCAATCCTCTGTGCCACGGTCTTCCTCCTCATCTATCTTCTTACGAAAACCTCGTTCGTGGCAACACCCTTTATTGTCTCAATCCTGATAATTGCACAAGTCTACTCTTTAATCCATTATGTCCAGAAGACAAACAGGGATATCGCAAGATTTTTCGATTCGGTGAAGTACGCCGATTTTTCTCAGAGCTTCCGCTCCACGATCAAAGGATCATCGTTCGAAGAACTCAACAAGGCCTTTTCCGACGTCATCGAAGAGTTCAGGAAAGCCAGGGCCGAAAAGGAAGAGCAGTACCGCTATTTGCAGATCGTGGTACAGCATGTTGGGATTGGGTTGATAGTTTTCACGCGTGATGGAAACGTCGAGCTTCTGAACCCCGCCGCCAAGAAACTTCTCCGAATAAATGCTCTACAGAAAGTCGCGGACCTTTCGCCGATAAGCCTCGGGCTGGTCGATTCAATTGAGCGAATCAAAGCGGGCCAGAACGTGCTCGTCAAATTCCTCAACGATAACGAGCTTTTCCAGCTTTCGATTTACGCCACGGAGTTCAAGATGCGTGACAAAGATTACAAGCTCGTGTCGCTCACGAACATCCAGAACGAGCTCGAAGAGCGCGAGATGGAGGCATGGCACAATCTTATCCGGGTACTGACTCACGAAATAATGAACTCGGTTACGCCGATCGTGTCGCTATCTTCGACTGCGGGATCACTACTCGACGGATTTGATGCGACTTTGAAGAATGGAATGGGGGACACGGGACACGGAGAACGGAATCAAGAAGCCACCAAATTTGCCGATTCTCCATACTCCATGTTACCTGTTCCGTGTTCCGTAATGGAAGATGTGAAAGGCGCTCTCGACACGATCTCACGGCGAAGCCAGGGACTCCTCCACTTTGTCGATGATTACAGGAACCTGACAAGAATGCCAACCCCCAATTTTCAGACCGTGAAAGTCGCGGAGTTGTTTGCTCGGGTGAGGAAGTTGCTCTCGGACAGGCTTCAGGTCAGGAACATCAAGTTCACAACAACTGTGGAGCCGCCCGATTTAGAGTTGACGGCAGACCCGGACTTGGTGGAACAGGTCATCATAAATCTCATCGCTAACTCCCTGACGGCTTTGTCCAAGACACCTTCACCGAAATTAACTCTGACCGGGAAAACAGACGGTCGATCCTCCACGCTTGTTCAGGTGACCGACAACGGACAAGGAATTCCGGAGGACCTTCAAGAAAAAATATTCATACCATTCTTCACCACCCACAAAGAAGGCTCCGGAATCGGATTGAGTCTATCGCGTCAGATCATGCGAGCCCACAAAGGGAGCATAACCGTTGGCTCGGTCCCGAACGTCGAAACTGTATTCACGCTGAGGTTCTGACTATCTCCCTGGTTTGGGAGAGTGGCTACTTGGGCATTGAGAAGAAATCACCGCAAGTTGCACAAACTATATCTTCTACATTCGCGGCATCGAACGAATATCTGTTCCGACTCGTGTCATCCGTGTTTAGAGTAACCCACTACGCTGGTTTGCATCTGACCGCAATTCTGGATAAAATACACCAGCGGAAAAGAGTCTCTTTCAAATGCTCTGTGATTCCATCACTCGATGATAGACCTTAACAAAATCATTCCATGGCTCTCAATCAGAAGCAAACTGATTATTGCTTTTGTCGGGCTTTCAGTGTTGCCTGTGCTCCTGGTTGGTTTGTACGGCATCAATACAAACACCCGGGTGATGAAACAGGCAGCTGTCAAGGACCTCAGCCACGACCTGTCAACGGTACGCAACCGGTCGGCAAACTTCATGTCAACCGCTGCGGGAGACCTGCGCCTCATCGGAGACTCCTTCCTCGTTCGACAATTGCTCCATGAAATTGACAGGCCCAACCACATTGCGGATCCGACGACCGTCCGCCTCCTCGACAATGAGCTCCTTTCACTGGCGAAGACCAGACGAATGTATTATCAAATAAGGATAGTAGATGAATTCGGCAACGAGCTGGTGCGCGTCCAGGCCAGGACGCCGGACACGTCAAGAAAATCGTTTGCGATTGTGAGCGCGCCGATGCTGCGGCATACTCCTGAAGCATTCTACACGCTCCTCGTCGACAGCCTCACGAAGGGTCAGTTTGCGTTTGCGCCTGCGGAGCTCATTGGGCTGGGCGGAAAGATTGTACCGGTTATGAGTTTTGCGATGCCTCTGTTTTCTCACGGCAAGCAGGCGAGCATTTTGATTGCCGACGTGTTTGCGAAGGATTTTTTCAGCTCTCTGAATACCTTCCGAAGCCTCAAGGCAGGAGAAGTAATCGTACTGGTAAGTGGCGATGGCCATTACCTCTATCACTCAAAAGAAAAGAACAACTGGGACGAGCTTCTGGCAGACAGAGGAAAATATAACCTGAAACATGATTACGCAGAAGACATACGGGACGTGATTCTTTCTCGCACTGCAGGAACCGTAATCGCCGCCAATGGTGAAATAATTTCGCATTCGCCACTTTTCCCCCGGAAACTCCGGGTGAATGATGCCGGGTTTACCGCAGGGTTCACGATGCCGCTCTATATCTTCGATGCTGTTCCGGAATCAGTCATTATGGCCCCCGTTCACTCCTATGCCCTCAAGCTTACTGGACTTCTCATACTTATTCTCATAATATCTACCAGCTTGAGCATGCTGGCTACGCGCCAGTTCACCGTACCGATCGCCGATTTGCAGGAAGGGGCCGACATAATTGCGAAAGGGAATTACAACTACAGGGTATCGGTCGATACCGGTGACGAAATAGAAGACCTCGCCGAACGATTCAACCAGATGGCAGCCTCGCTACACGCGCGCGAGAGAGAGATCGAACGTTACCGCACACATTTGGAAGACACCGTGGAATCGAGGACAAGTGAGCTCTCGGCCGAGAAATCGAAGCTACAAGCCATACTCGACAATGTCCCCAGTGCATTTCTCCTGCTTGACAAGGATCTCAGAATTCAAACCACCAGCTCAGCATTCACAAAGATAACGGGGTACAGCCCGGAGGAGGTCCGGGGTCAGGAGTGTCAGAAGATATTCGGCGCAAACGGCCTCTGCGAGAACTGTATTTGTCAGCAGGCACTGCGGTATGGAAGGGTTGAGTCGCGCGTGACTCAAAGACCGGACGGCAAGCACAAAGAAAAATTTATAGAGCACACCGCCATACCGATGAAGGAGGGCGGCCGCGTGCAGGCTGTACTCGCAGTATTGACGGATATAACCCGGAGAAAACACCTGGAGCAGCGGCTTGTCCAAACCGAAAAGCTCGTCGCAGCCGGCGAAATTGCTGCATTGATTGCACATGAATTCAGAAATTCGCTCACGTCGATAAAGATGATCCTGCAGCTTCTAAAGGAATCGGACGGCCTTTCGAGATCGGAAAAAAAATCGCTTGGTGTCGCTTTGAATTCTACGGGCGACATGGAGAGTGTCGTATCGGAGCTGCTCAACTATGCGAGACCCATGCCAATGGAATTCAAGATGGAACACCTTGAGAAAATCGTAAATGAAAGCCTCGCCTTTCTCGATCTACGCTTCCGCAAAGTCGGGATTCGAGTTGAGAAGACAATCGAGCCTTCACTTCCGCCGATGTCGCTCGACGTCCTGCATCTTCGCGAAGCAATCATAAACATTCTTGTCAATGCGATACAAGCAGTTGATCAGAAAAAGAAGAGCCTTGTGAACACACGTCCGTGGAACGAGGGAGCCAATACGGTTCGCATTGTTCTTAAGAGGACAACCTTGCGCGAAACGCTTCACGATTATCCATCGGCGGAGGTCGATGAATTTACTCCCATCGCAACCCAAGGACAGGACGGAAGAGAGATTGTACTAAAGCGAGGTACGACCTGTATAACGCTTGAGATCAGCGATACCGGCGTCGGCATCGACCGCGGAAATATCTCGCGCGTGTTTGACCCGTTCTTCACCACGAAAACCAACGGGACCGGCCTTGGGTTGTCAATGGTCAAGCGGACCGTGAACTCACATGGTGGTACAATAACTGTCAAAAGCCGCAAGGGTATCGGAACGACTTTCCGCCTCTATTTTCCATCGTGGACGGCAAAAACGTCTGATACCTAAAGAAGCAAAATGCACAAAATGTTGTCGACGCCGCCTGAGTTGAGCAATCACTTTGCGGTCCTGCTTCTTAAAAGGGAATGCAACGCGGCTAATCTCTTCAAGACCTAGTGGACAACCACACCTTCGCCTGGAGAAAAATGGACCGAAAAAAAATGAAGACCTACAAATCAAAAATACTTGTTGTTGATGACGATCAGAAGATCCGGTTTGCTTTCAATGAAGTTTTGAAAAAGGACGGCTACACGACCATCTTCGCAAAAGACGGTGTAGAAGCCCTGGAACGGGTAGATGCCGACCACGTGTCTGTGATCTTCATGGATATTGCAATGCCGAGGCTCGATGGACTCGAAGCTCTAAGACGGATGAGAGAGAAAGACCAGTCCATTCCGACGATAATTATTACCGGCTACGGCACAATGCAAACGGCCATCAAAGCGATGCAGCTCGGTGCCTTCGATTATCTAACGAAACCGCTGGACGTCGACAAAATCCGGGAGCTCACAAGAAAGGCAATGGCGAGTGTAGGCGAACCGGAAGATGGAACACACGAGCACTCCATGCTCACCGTCGATGTAGTCGACAGGTATGAGCTGGTGGGTAGCAGCCCGGGAATGCAGGAAGTGTACAAGCTGATCGGCCTTGTTTCCACGACACCTGCTACCGCATCGGTACTAATAGACGGAGAGAGTGGCACAGGAAAGGAGTTGGTTGCAAGAGCGATTCACGCGAGCGGCTCTGGAAATGGGAAGCCTTTTGTCGGGATAAATTGCGCCGCGCTCCCGGAGACACTACTCGAATCGGAGCTGTTCGGATATGAAAAGGGAGCATTTACCGGTGCAGCGGAACGCAAGCTGGGCAAATTCGAGGTCGCCGAAGAGGGGACCATTTTCCTGGACGAGGTGGCCACTCTCTCGCTACAGCTTCAACAAAAACTGCTTCGGGTTCTTCAGGAAAGGGAGTTTGAACGGCTTGGCGGGAGTACCTCTATACCAGTAAGTGCGAGGGTCCTGGCAGCGGCGAACGTCGATATTGAAAGCGAGATACGGAAAGGTAATTTCAGAGAAGACCTATTCTTCAGACTTAACGTGATCAGGATCCATCTACCGGCGCTGCGCGAACGAGCGGACGACATTCCCCTTCTTGCAAACTATTTTCTCGCCAAATACAACGAACAACTGAATAAAGACGTCAAAGGTTTGTCGCCCGAAGCAATGTCGCTTCTCAGGGAATATCAATTCCCCGGTAATGTTCGCGAATTGGAAAACCTTGTCGAGCGTGCACTGATGCTGACGAGAGGAGAACAAATAACACCCGATATGCTTCGAAGGATGATGGCGGGGTCTCGGAAAAGCTCATTCGTCCCTGTCAAGAACTCCACGTTCAAGCAATCTCGCTCAAAGGTTCTTCTAATTTTCGAAAAACAATTCGTAGAGGAAAAACTCTCACGTCATGGCGGCAACGTCACTGCGGCTGCCAAGAGCTCTGGCATGACGCGTCAGAACTTTCAACGTCTCATGCAAAAACATCATGTCCGGGCAGAGAGCTTCAGACAAGACAACTCCCCGCGATCCTAACGCGAAGGTCACAACGAACGCGATGGACCGCAGAGACGCTGAGGCGCAAACACACATCGATCATTTTCTTCCTCTGCGTCTTCCCGTCTTTGCGGTGAAATAGAAGTTTTGCATTTATTACGCATCCCTCACTCATAACACCTGCCGCCAACTTCACCTTGGCACTGCCAAATTTTATTTGGCGATAATCTCCTTCCTCATTCCAGCCCACGACAAAACACCAACAAACAGGCGTGTTTAAAGCCTTCATTTATTGAAAGATGACGGCACAACCATTGCTCTTATGACAGCGACTATGACTGGAAAGCACTCGAAAAGAAAACCTCACATTCTCGTTGTCGATGACGACGTAAATATTATATCTGCATTTCGTGATTACCTTGAAAAAAGGAACTGTACCATGGTCGGTGTTTCAGACACCGAACTCGCTTTCAACAGGATCCGGAAGCAATGTTTTGACCTATTGATAACCGATATCAGGGTGAATCTTCAATCCGGTGTCACGTTTCTCATCCGAGCGAAAGAAGCCCGTCCCACTCTTCCTGTCATCGTGATCACGGGATATCCCGACACCGTGACTAACAACGATTTGAAATCCTACGGGGCGAACTACATTTTGATAAAACCTCTTGAACTTCGCCAGCTCAACACGGCAATCGACCATTGCCTCGGATCGTGGACGAAACGTTCGTTGGGTGAAAACTCACACTTGAATTTTCGCTGAGCTGAAATGTCTCCGCTTAGATATCTTGGTTGTCGTCCGCGTCCAACAGCTGGAGCAAATGGACGA
The DNA here is from genome assembly GCA_021818875.1 of Bacteroidota bacterium. GTDB lineage: Bacteria > Bacteroidota > Ignavibacteria > Kryptoniales > JAKASW01 > JAKASW01. The sequence continues at coordinate 934 of JAKASW010000086.1, read as the reverse complement.
AATGAATAAACATCATTAAACGAAGAATTGGAGAAACGATGAAGTCGAAATTGTTTGCACTGACAATCCTGGTTTTGATTCCTTTGGTGTTCCTCGCTATTGGTCCCTTGAATCTGACTGCAGGACAAGGAAAGAATTCCTACCAGGTCCAGGACAATGGGATAGGTCCTATAAAGTCCGTTGCCATTGGAAAAACATTAAACAAGAAAATGGTTGGTGAAGGTGAGTCAATCTTCTACAGCAGGTGTTCAAAGTGCCACGGCTTGAACTCAACCAAGGCTGCACCTCCGTTGGCAGGGGTTACAAAAGTAGTTTCCCCGGTATTCATCATGAATTACCTCCTGAACACGGCACAGATGCAACAGAAGGACCCGTACATTCGGCAAGTAATGCAATATTATCAGAGCTTTCCAAAGATGCCGCCTCAGAATCTCAGCAAGAGTCAGGCAAGAACAGTACTTGAATTCTTAAGATCAACGGCGAAGTAATATTATATACCCGGGCTGACAATCTCCTCAAAGGGGTTTGTCTACCCGGTCTCAATTTTCTCGTACATATTGTTCAAACACATAAAGACTTTTGATGGATACCATAGAAAACAAAGAGGCAATCGTCTCCGAAAAGCATCAGCAGTCACGAAGGACTTTCCTGAAAATCGGGACAGGTGCAGCAGCAGGTTTCGCAAGCATTGTTATGGGAATCCCCTTTCTGGATTCCCTCATCAGTCAGTCACTCCGGGTTAAGATCGGGAAATTTGTGAAGGTGGGTCCAGTAATGTTTCTTCCTCCCGGAACACCTGAAAAGATGTTTTTCGACGAGCGCGACGAAGACGCATACATCGAACAGACCGAGAGACGCGACCTTTGGGTCGTTAACGATGGAGATAAAGTTACTGCGTTCTCTCCAATATGTCCGCACTTAGGATGCCGCTACA